>CAOJIB010000041.1 GCA_948436455.1 uncultured Blautia sp. | reverse complement strand
CAGGTCTTTTCGGGAGCCCAGAAGCTGTTCGGCCGCCGCAAGGATGCCATACATCTGCACGATAGGAGGCGCCGCAAAAAAAGAAGCTTCCAGATGGACGCCGTCGGCTTCCATGCAGCCGTGGCGCGTAAGCAGTTCCGCTCCCTGGTTGGCGAGGTAGCGATCTGCTTCTTTGGCAATCCGGGCGGCGGAGGCGATATGTTCGACGGCTTTGGGATTTATCTGCTTTTCTAGGTAATCTACCACATGATGGCGAATACGGTTTCGGGTATAGGTATCGGTCAGATTGGTGCTGTCTGTTTCCCAGGGAATGTTCTCTGTATATAGATAATGGACAATTTCCTGCTTCTCTATACCCAAAAAAGGACGGATGACCGTTCCGTTTACCGGGCGGATCCCGGCCATACCCCGCAGGCCGGCGCCTCTCGCCAGATGGTGCAGAACGGTTTCCGCCAGATCGTTTTTGTGGTGGGCCAAAGCAATTTTTGCACCGCCCCAGGCGTTTGCGAACTCCTGTAGCGCCAAAAGACGCGCCCTTCGTCCGGCCTCTTCGACGCTGATTTTCTGCTGTCGGGCAAGCGTCGCCACGTCCAGATGGACGGACTTATAGGAAATCCCTCGAGGGCGGCAGTAATTTTCCACAAGCTGTTCGTCGCGCGCCGCTTCGCCTCCTCGCAGGCCGTGATTCACGTGGAGAGCTGCCAGCGCAAAGCCGCCTTGTTCCTGTAGCTGGAAAAGGACGTCTAAAAGGGCCATGGAATCTCCGCCGCCGGAGACGCCGGCAACGATGCGGTCGCCGGGGGATAGCATTTGGTTTTCCATCATAAAATTCCAGACTTTTTCTTTCATGTATGCTCCTGCCGTTTATGGCGCCATCCTGAATCGGACGGGAATATTAACGACCCGTGGCCTGGGGCGGGGCCTGAGGCTTTTTCCACATACCGGCGACTAGGATGGTCATGTCGTCCTGGGGACAGTATTCGCTGTATCCAAGCACCTTGTCCAGGATCTGCCGTCCCAGCTCCTTGGGAGCCTGGCTGTGGAGATTTAAGATAATTTCTTTCATGGTTTCCTCGGCGGTCTCTTCCGGCAGGGCGTCCAATACGCCGTCTGTGACCATAATAAGAAAATCCCCGTGATACAGCTTTCGGGACGTGATTTCATAATCCAGCTGCTGGAGAAGGCCTACCGCCAGACTGGTAGAGGAAATCGCTTCCACCCAGTGATCTCTTTTGATGAAGGTGGTGGCGGCGCCGGCCTTTAAGAAATTACAGATACCGGTGTACAGATCCAATGCGCAGATGTCTAACGTGGAAAACCGTCCGTCCTCCCGTTGGAGGACCAGTGCAGAATTGACCATGCGGGCGGCGCTTTCCTGGGAAAAGCCGGAATCCATAAATTGCTCCAAAAGCTCCACGACGATTTCACTTTCCCGGCAGGCGTCCATACCGGAGCCCATGCCGTCGGAAAGACACATCATGAACCGGCCGTCATCCTCTAAGGAGCAGGAGTAATTGTCGCCGGAAACCGTTTCTTCCTCCTTGGCGATCTTGGCTACGCCGTACAGAACCTGGTAGCTGACGTCTTCCTGGAAATGCACTGTGTGGTATTCGCCGTTGACGATACACCGGCTGTCCTGTACCGAGGCCATCGGGCAGCCGCAGACCAGGGAGAGCTGCTGCGCTACCTCCAGAATCGTTACGCATTGGCCGCTTCTGGCGCGCATGTTCAAAAAGACCTGCCGGCGGCCTTCCTCCCGGTCGATCATCCAGATATGGCGTACGAGCACATGCCGGCGGCGAAGCCGTTTTGTCAGCTCTTCCCGGAAATGGGGCGGCGCCTGGCCGATGTCGTATAGGTCGTCGGCGACCTGGGTCATCAAATGGGACATTTCGGTAAGCTGCTGGGCGACGGCCAGACGGCTTTCCACCATGCGGTTATTCCAGATCAGATTTTGCTTTTCTTTTTGGAAGTAGATGACGGCTTCCTCGTAGTATTGGCTGGAACGGCCGCATTGGCTCATCCATTCGCTGCGGGCCTTGTGGATTTTTTCCTCCGCCCCGTCTTCAATGGCGGCAAGCAGCCCGTAGGCGCCCTCCAGCGACTGGCGGCTCTGGGTCTGCCAACACAGCTCCCGCTGGTAACATTTTTGGCAGACGTTGTCGTGGCACTGACGTAGGATGTGCTCCTTTTGTTCCCGGGTGAGAGCTTCTTTGTGAAGCGGCATTCCATAAAAGGTATCCGCAAGCTTTTGGAAAGCCTTGGCGTAGCGCAAGACCTTTTCTTTTTGCGGATGACTTTCGTATAGGGGCAGAGGTTCCTCAGCCTTTGCCCCTTTGCCTGACAAAACAGTTTTTGCCATGTCCCGCAGAATCAGTAAGCCACTGATTACGAGCATGGCAATAATCCACTCCTGCATGTATCGCCCTCCCCTGTATGCATAGAAAATTTATGGCGCGGCCATAAATCTTAGGTACTGATGGATAAAAGCTTGGGCCCCTCTGGCCGAAATCCGCTTTTTTCCTACAGGTATTATAGAGGGTTTTTCATGAAATGTTTGTCAAATACAGACCTTGCGGCGGAAAAAAATTTAGACAAAAATGGGTATTTTTTCTCTTATTCTTCTTCTCGAAAGACAATCTCGTTTTCTTTGACAAGGCCCAATCGATTCCGAGCGATTTCCTCCGCATATTCGTCGGTTTGCAGATGCTTTTTCGTTTCTTCGATCTCTTCGGTCCGCTGCGTCTCCTCTTCAATCTGCCGGGTCAGCGCCGTTTCTTGCTCTTCTAGCTGGGCAATACGTGTTTTCAGAAGTCTTCCCTGCATCAGAAAGACGCCCAGCAATACAATCGTGACTAGTGTGATTGCAAACATCCCCAGGCGGTTACGGAGCCTTCTTTTTTTTTGTCTGTTTCTTGTTGTGCTCAATTCCTGCTAACCTCTTCTTTTTCCATATCGAGTGTCGGCGTATGTAAATACTACAACGTTTTATGAAAAATAGCAACCTTTTTATTTCAAAAGAGATATATTTCACGGGTATTCCCAGAATCTTAACAAAAAACGAGACAAAAACAGGACTTATACTCTGATGATAGCACAGCATTCCCAGTAAAATTCCAATAAATACAAAACTTCGTATCATTCCGCGATTTTCCTGGAAAATTTCCCCAAAAATGTAAATTGCGCTAAAAATCCAGTAGCATAAGTCCTCCAGGGCAATAAAGAGGGAGCTGTGGAGAAGGATTTGGCGGAAGATTCGCAGGCAGTCGTACAAAAGTAAAAGCACCGCGCCCATCCAGACAGAATGAAAAAAGAGCACCAGCTCCTGATTCATATAGGAGCTCATAGCCCTATCGGAACATCCGCCCCAGGAGCGATTCTCCCCGGCGGCTGACAGCTCCCTTGTCAGAGTACGTGATACTGTCCACCCGGCCGTCCAGCTTCACATCGCCGGTCTGTAGGTTGAGCTGGCTGACATGCAGCGCCTCCCCTTTGATGGTGATCGTTCCCCAGTCTGTCGATAATAAGATGAGTTTTTCGTCGAAGGATTTTACGTCCTTGACGCCGCTGACGGTTCCCTCCTCTCGATTGAAAAGCTGCAGCCGATGCTCCTTTTGCATTTGCCGATCTTCCAAATTCCCTGCCTCCCCGCGCCGTTCTCCTTTCACATTTTATGTAAGGGATTGGCGGCGTAGACCTATTTTGGGGAAAAGGCTTTGTACTCTTTGGAAAATGGTATGATTAGAGATAGCGGTACATAGTTTCCGCTTCTTCCTTGCGTACGGTTTCCTTTACCTCCAGGACCTCTACCTTCACGGTTCGGCTACCAAATTGGATTTCGATGATATCTTTTTCCTTTACATGGGCCGATGCTTTGGCGGGCTTGTCATTGATCAGTACCCGGCCGGCGTCGCAGGCTTCGTTGGCCACGGTCCGGCGTTTGATTAGCCGGGAAACTTTTAAAAATTTGTCCAGTCGCATAGTTCCTCCTTTGCGCTGTAAGCGTGTGCGATAAGAAAAGGGGGAACCGGCCGTTCCCCCCTTCGTCCTATTTAAACTTTTACTGTTCGTTTACCAGATCCTTCAAAGCTTTTCCTGCTTTGAATTTCGGAGATCTGGAGGCTTCGATCTGCATGGGTTCTCCCGTCTGCGGATTCCGGCCTTCTCTGGCTGCTCTTTTGCTGACCTCAAAAGTCCCGAAGCCTACCAGTTGTACTTTGCCGTCATTCTTTAATTCTTCAGAAATTACGTCAATGAAGGACTTTAAGACAGCCTCAACATCTTTTTTGGCCAGGTTTGTCTCTTTCGTCATTGCCGCAACCAATTCTGTTTTATTCATGGTATTCCTCCTCTACATGTTCTCGATTTCCAAGGGCTTTATGAAATGCAGCCACTCTCATACTAATATATATACCCTTTTCCTGGGTTTGTCAAGCAATTGTTCCCTTGCTTAGAGCATCGCCTGCACGATTTCCAGCACGGCTTTTCCAACTTTAGCGGATTTTTCATCTGCATCGTTCAGAGAAGTGCCCTTGACGCCATAGTAGAATTTTACCTTTGGTTCTGTACCGGAGGGCCGGACGCAAAGCCAGGCGTCTTCCGTCAGGTCGTAATACAGCACGTTGGAACTGGGCAGGCCGGTAGGACGAATCTGGCCAGTGGCCACATCCTGAATGGTATCCGCCTTGTAGTCCCGTACGGCGGTTACCTGATAGCCGGCCAATTCCTTCGGCGGATTCTTCCGGAGCGTATCCATGATTTCCTGGATTTTGGCAAGTCCTTCGATGCCTTTTAAAGTGATGGACTGGATATCGTCTTTATAATAGCCGTATTTTTCGTACAGGTCAATCATCGCATCCCACAGAGTTTTGCCCTGAGTTTTGTAGTAGGCGGCGGCTTCGCACAGGGCCATTGTGGCGACAATGGCGTCCTTGTCCCGGGCATGGGTGCCGATCAGGCAGCCGTAGCTCTCCTCGAAGCCGAAGAGATAAGAGCCTTTGCCGCTTGTTTCAAAGCCAAGGATCTGCTGGCCAATGTATTTAAAGCCGGTCAGCACTTCGATCAGATCAATTTGGTAATGTTTGGCGATGGCGTCCGCCAAATTGGTGGTTACAATGGTTTTGATCAGAGCGCCGTCTTCGGGCAGCCCATACAGCGCCTCTCGCTGGCTGATTTCGTATTCGGCCAGCAGGCAGCCGGACATATTGCCGGTCAGCGTATGATAGCAGCCTTCTTTGTCTCGAACCCGTACGCCCAGACGGTCGGCGTCCGGATCGGTGGCCAGTACCAGATCTGCTTCTAATTCTTTGGCCATGGCCAGGCCAAGGGTAAAGGCTTCTTCTGCTTCCGGGTTCGGATAGCCAACGGTAGGGAATTCTCCGTCGGGAAGCTCCTGCTCTTTGACTACGTGGACGTTTTCAAAGCCCAGTTCCTTTAAGATTCTTCGAGCGGGAATATTGCCGGTGCCGTGTAAGGGACTGTAGACGATGGTCAGATTTTTGCCCTCGGCGGCGATGGCGTCCATATGGAGCACCTGTTTTTTTAGTTCTTCCATATAAGCGTTGTCGATGGCTTCTCCGATGACCTCGTAAAGACCGGCTTGGCGGGCGGCTTCCTTGTCCATGGTTTTTACAGTATGGAAGTCGGTGACCTTTTTCACCTCGTCCATAATGACTTTGTCGTGGGGAGGTGTGATCTGCGCGCCATCCTCCCAGTATACCTTATATCCGTTGTATTCCGGCGGATTGTGGCTGGCGGTGATATTGATGCCGGCGGCGCATCCCAGCTTGCGAAGCGCGAAGGAAAGCTCCGGCGTGGGACGCAGAGACTCAAAGATATAGGCTTTGATCCCATTGGCGGCCAGACACAGGGCGGCTTCGTTGGCGAATTCCGG
The DNA here is from genome assembly GCA_948436455.1 of uncultured Blautia sp. Lineage (GTDB taxonomy): Bacteria > Bacillota > Clostridia > Lachnospirales > Lachnospiraceae > Blautia_A. The sequence goes on along the minus strand of CAOJIB010000041.1, from coordinate 12,934 downwards.
CGACATTCTCCGGGAATCGTAGGCGATGGCGACTCCCTGCGCCTGTTTTCCCAGGGAAAGGATGTAATTGGCTAGGCCCTGGGTGGTCTTGCGTACCACATAAATATTCATGCGGTTTGTGCCCGCGCCGATGATGCCCCGAAGGCCGGCGGTGCCAAATTCCAAATCTGCGTAAAAGCGCTCTTTGATCTCTTTTTCATCTTCGGAGATTTTTTTAAGCTCTGCGCGTGTTTCTTCATCAAAGTAAGGATTGCAAAGCCATTCCTCGTATACTTTTTGGTAATCCATACTGTACCTCCCTGCTTACTTTTTTCAAAATCTTGTATTGTTTCCCGGATGCTTCCGGTTTGGTCCATGCATTCTATTATATACTACTTTTGTTAATTCCCAAAGCACTTTTTGCCAAAATTTTTCCAGGCGTCTTTTTGCTCGATTAAGCGCCGAAGCTTTTCCGTGTTTTTTCCGGAAATCCAGGCCTTGTTGTGGGTATAGTAGTAATTGCCCAGCTTCCAGTATTTTTCCGGATAACAGAAGCGAATCCGCAGGTTTTCCCATTCGTCTTTGGAAAGAGGGCGCACCTTTTGGTATTCCTCCAGCATCCGGGCGGCCAGACGTTCTTCCCAGTTATGCTTTTCCAGAATCTTGCGCATGAATCGATACAGATCCGCGGTCTGCAGGTCATAATTCCACCGTTCAAAATTTGTCGCCGCTTCTTTGCCCTTTAGCATGAGCACATTGTGCTGATTATATTCTCCGTGGCAGATATTTCCCTCCGTCATGCTCTGGGCGCGAAGGCTTTCATAAGAGGAATGTAAGAGCTGATCGAGGGCTTCCTCCCCCTGGGCCAGGAACCATTCCACGCTGGTCAAAAAGGTGCTCTCGAAATCATTTTTCCTTCTTTTCTGACGGATAAATTTTCGGATTTTTTTCAATTCCCGGTTATGCCGCGCATATTCGTCGGAGAGAGGCTGAGCGGCGTATTCCGGTAAAAGCGGCAAATGCATGGCTTTATGTAATGTTCCCAGGGCGCGCACGCTGCGCAGGATATCGTCCTGGGAACGGGTGTCGCATTCCTTTCCCTCGTACCAGCGCCGAACCACATAGGCGACGCCTTCGGCGTCGGCGCTGATCAATTCTCCTTCCAGATTTGGGCAGATAACGTCTACGGGTATTTCCCGGGCGTTTTGAATTTCCTCTAAGAGCTTTTGCTGTCGTTCCAGCTTCCGGGCAGAGCCTTTGAATTCCCGGATCAGGAGCAGCCCTTTGTCGGTCTGACAAAGCAGCGCGCCTCTGCCGCGGAAGCTGTTTTTGACAGTCACATCATATTGTTCCAACACGCTTAGACCATAATCATGCAACGGCAAATCTCCTCCTTGAAATTTTTTCGCATCTTTCCATAACCGCGAAGGGCACGGAACAGCTATGTCTATTCTATGAGGGGGCCTGCCCGAATATGCGGCTGGAAAAAGCCGACGGGGACGTTTCTAATTTTGCGGCTCTTCCTCGTCGGGCGCATCTTCGGCGCCGCGGCGTTTGGCTAGTATGGCGCAGTTTGCCTCCACGCGCTTCTTATCCAGCGGATAGATAAAAAGCAGCGCGAGGGAAACGGCGGCGAAGCCGATGGCTGGGATAATGCAGGACATTCGGAAGATTCCTTCTGTGACAGACGGGTCGAAGGCCGTTTCCTGGGTATAGCCGATCAGGCCTAGAAGACCGCCAACCATACCGGAGGAGAGCGCCTGGCCCACCTTGCGGGCGAAAGAATAGACGGCGTAGATGGTACCGTCCTCACGTATATGATTTTTCACTTCGGCGTCGTCAATCACGTCGGTGATCATCGCCCAGATTACCGTATTGAAAAAACCGATGCCGATAAAGGCCAGCGTATAAAATGCCACATACACATAGGCGTTCTGAGGCTTTAAGAGCAGGCAGAGCAAAAAGACCGCGGCGCCGCAGGCACAGGAGACGGCGGAAAGCTCTTTCTTACCAAATTTTGCGGCGAGCGTGGCCGCAAAAGGAGCGCAGACGGCCAGTATCGCGATATTTCCCACCAGAGAGGAGAACGACTGGGCCGCGGCGGAGCCGTAGTAGTTGGGGTAGACGTAGCCGGACATTCCCTGCATTCCAAGCTGCGCCAAAAGAAGCAGGATCGCCGCGGCGATAATTCCAAGCAGAGCTCGGTTTGTGAACAGGCTTTTTAACATTTTGGCAATTTCCAGTTTCTGATTATTGGCAGGTACCGGCACGCGCTCCGTGACCATGCCAAAGCAGAGCAGATAGCAAAGGATGGCCAAGAGGGAAAAGACGCCGGCGATGACTGTCATGCGGGGGCCGGAGAGCAGCGGATTTCCCTGGACAGTCTCATAGGCGAACAGCGGCGTCCCCACGCCGATCACCAGACTGGCTAAGGTAGCGCCGATGGTCCGCCAGGTAGAGAGCTTGGCCCGATCCTTGGGGTCGGAAGAAATGGCCGAAGCCATGGAGCCGTAGGGGATATTGATGGTCGTATAAAAGATCGAGCCCCAGAGAATATAGGTGACGGCCATCCAGACGACCCGGAAGCCGTAGGAAGCGCCGGAAAAGGCCGACTGGTAGATCAGAAAGGATGAAATGGCTACAGGCCCGCACATTCGTTTGATCCAGGGCTTGAATTTTCCATCTGCCGTAGGGCGGGAGCGGTCGACAATCTGTCCCATGGTCACGTCGGTGACCGCGTCGATAAAACGGGCCGCCATCATCAGCATCCCCACAACGCCCGCTGCGATTCCCATGACGTCTGTATAAAATTTCATCATAAACATCGAGGATAAGATAAAGGTAAAATCATTTCCGAAGTCACCGAACATATATCCCACCATGTCTTTCATGCCAAAAGGCCGCACGGAAGCCGTATGATCATTCATAGTTTTTCCTCTTTTCTTCAGAATTTGCAATCGCATATTTTTAGAGATAATATGTGCAGAACCTTTGTCAAATATTTATTTCTTTGGAATATTTTCCTTGGAAAAACCAGGAAATGTAAGAAAACCAGAAGATTCGGCAAATCTCGCTTTATGGGAAAAGGCGCCAAAAAGGTAGGAGAGGACTTGTCAGGCACAATCTGCGGCTGCCGCAGGTTCACCAGCAAAGGCAGCGGACTGTATCGGGTCGGGCGCCAGGCGTTCTTTCAATAATGAGAATAGGATACATTATATAAGGAAGAAATACATATCCTGCCGGTAAAAGTCGAAGCGAGGGAAAAATAAAAGAAGCCTTGCAGGAAAATTTCATTTCTGCAAACCCAACCCGCATATTTTTTTGTGGTTTTTTTTCAAAAAGGCTTGCAAAAAGGCTAAAATTCAGGTATAGTAATATCTGCTGTGACATTGATAGCTATGAAGCGTGAGGTTGCTGCCGCGATGGCAGGTTTTCCGTGGAGCGAATGTCAAGTTAGGAAACTGACGACAAGTCACTGTACAGAAATTAACAGAGGAACCGTGGATGTATCGTATGAATACTTAGGATACACACGGGCGAGTGTAATGTGTACAGTCACCGCTTGTCGTACTGATAATAAAGTGCGAAAAGGAGGCGGCTTTTTTTATGGCAAATCAGGTAATGAGGATCACACTGAAAGCTTACGATCATCAGTTGGTGGACGCGTCTGCCAGCAAAATCATCGAAACAGTAAAGAGAAACGGCGCGAAGGTGAGCGGACCGGTACCCCTTCCCACGAAGAAGGAAGTAGTTACGATCTTGCGGGCGGTGCATAAATACAAAGATTCCCGCGAGCAGTTCGAGCAGAGAACGCACAAGCGGCTGATCGATATCATGACTCCCACCCAGAAGACTGTGGATGCCCTGTCCCGTCTGGAGATGCCTGCAGGCGTGCATATCGATATTAAGATGAAGAACAAATAAATAAGGTAAGTACACTCCCTTTTGGAGTGCTTCAATAAAACTATATGATTACCCTGGCGGTAATCCGCTATAAGGAGGAAGAATTTCATGAAGAAAGCGATTTTGGCAACAAAGATCGGAATGACGCAGATTTTCAGTGAAGACGGCGTTCTGATCCCGGTAACCGTTCTTCAGGCCGGCCCCTGCGTGGTTACGCAGATCAAAACGGTAGATAACGACGGATACAGCGCCGTGCAGGTTGGCTACACCGACAAGAGGGAAAGCCTGGTAAATAAGCCTCAGAAGGGCCATTTTGAAAAAGCCGGCGTTTCCTGTAAGAGATTTCTTAGAGAGTTTAAGTTCGAGAACGCTTCAGAATACGAAATGGGCCAGGAAATCAAGGCAGACATTTTCGCAGAAGGCGATCATATTGATGTGACTGCGATTTCCAAAGGTAAGGGCTTCCAGGGCGCGATCAAGAGACACGGCCAGTCCCGCGGACCGATGACACACGGTTCCAAATATCATCGTCATGCAGGTTCCAATGGCGCCGCATCCGATCCCAGCAAGGTATTTAAGGGCAAGAAGATGCCCGGACAGATGGGAAATAAGCAGGTGACCGTACAGAATCTGGAGGTTATCCGCGTAGATGTGGAAAACAACCTGCTGCTGGTCAAAGGCGCTGTACCGGGACCGAGGAAATCTTTAGTGACCGTGAAAGAGACAGTAAAGGCTCTGCGGAAGTAGGAAAGGAGGAACGCGTAAGATGGCAAACGTAACCGTTTATAATATGGAAGGCAGCGAAGTCGGCACGATGGAGCTGAACGACGCAGTGTTCGGCGTGGAAATCAACGAGCATCTGGTACATCTGGCAGTTGTTCGCCAGTTGGCAAATAGGCGTCAGGGCACACAGAAAGCCAAAACCCGTTCTGAGGTCAGAGGCGGCGGAAGAAAACCCTGGAGACAGAAAGGAACCGGCCATGCAAGGCAGGGTTCCATCCGGGCGCCCCAGTGGAAGGGCGGCGGCGTTGTATTCGCTCCGGTGCCGAGAGATTACAGCATGAAAATGAATAAAAAGGAAAGAAGGGCGGCTGTAAAGTCTGTTCTGACCGCAAAGGTACAAGAAGAGAAGCTGGTCGTTCTGGACGAGCTGAAATTAGAAGCAGCTAAGACAAAGGAAATGGTCAAGGTATTGGACTGCCTGAAAGCGACAAAAGCGCTGGTAGTAACGGCAGGTGAAGACAATACCGCAATGCTGGCCGCAAGGAATATCCCGGACGTGCAGACAGCCGTAGCGAAGGATGTCAATGTATACGATCTGTTAAATCACAATACAGTAGTCCTGACAAAGGATGCTGTAGCTTCCATCGAGGAGGTGTACGCATAATGGCCGATATCAAATATTATGATGTGATCTTAAAACCAGTAATCACAGAAAAAAGCATGAACGCTATGGGAGAGAAGAAATACACCTTCCTGGTACATCCCCAGGCGAATAAATCACAGATTAAAGAAGCCGTAGAGAAAATGTTCGAAGGAACAAAGGTAAAGAGCGTCAATACCATGAATCTGGACGGCAAGAAGAAAAGACGCGGCATGGTTTTTGGCAAGACGGCCAAGACCAAGAAAGCGATCGTGGCGCTGACGGAAGAGAGCAAGGATATCGAGCTCTTCGAGGGTCTGTAAGAGCTACGAAAAGCCGCGTAAGCGGCTGACAGATCCCGGATATGTGCACGGAAGCACGATAATAAATTCGAAAGGAGAACAACAATCATGGGAATTAAGACCTATAACCCATATACACCTTCCAGACGTCATATGACTGGTTCTGATTTCTCCGAAATCACAAAGACCACGCCTGAGAAATCCTTGGTAGTTTCTCTGAAGAAAAACGCTGGACGTAATAATCAGGGAAAAATTACCGTAAGACATCGCGGAGGCGGCAGCAGAAGAAAATACAGACTGGTGGACTTTAAGAGAAAGAAAGACGGTATTCCCGCAACAGTTACCGCCATTGAATATGATCCGAACAGAACGGCAAATATCGCTCTGATCTGCTATGCGGACGGCGAGAAATCTTACATCCTGGCGCCGGAAGGCCTGGCCATAGGCGCAAAGGTTATGAACGGCGAGACTGCAGAGGTACGCGTAGGTAACTGCCTGCCGTTAGCTTCTATCCCCGTCGGTACAATGCTGCACAATATCGAGCTGTATCCCGGAAAGGGCGGCCAGCTGGTACGTTCCGCTGGAAACGGCGCGCAGCTGATGGCGAAGGAAGGAAAATACGCGACATTGCGTTTACCCTCCGGCGAAATGCGAATGGTTCCCTTAAACTGCCGTGCGACGATCGGCGTCGTAGGCAACGGTGAGCACAACCTGATCAATATCGGAAAAGCGGGCCGTAAACGCCATATGGGTATCCGGCCTACCGTACGTGGTTCTGCCATGAACCCCAACGACCATCCCCACGGCGGCGGCGAAGGCAAGGTGGGAATCGGACGTCCCGGCCCTTGTACTCCCTGGGGCAAGCCTGCTCTTGGTTTAAAGACCAGAAAGAAAAACAAGCAGTCTAATAAGCTCATCGTAAGAAGACGCGATGGTAAAGCTTTAGCAAAATAAGGAGGTAAACTATGTCTCGTTCACTGAAAAAAGGACCTTTTGCAGACGCCAGTCTGCTGAAAAAGATAGATGCCTTAAACGCATCCAATAATAAGACCGTGATCAAGACCTGGTCACGCCGTTCCACCATTTTCCCGTCGTTTGTTGGCCACACCATCGCCGTACACGACGGAAGAAAGCATGTGCCCGTATATATTACAGAGGATATGGTCGGACATAAGCTCGGCGAGTTCGTTGCGACCAGAACCTACAGAGGCCACGGAAAAGACGAGAAGAAATCAGGCGTCCGTTAATTCGAAAGGAGGATATATCCATGGCAAAGGGACACAGATCACAGATCAAAAGAGCAAGAAATGAAAATAATAGAGAGAAAAGACCACATGCAAAGCTTTCTTATGCCAGAGTTTCTGTACAGAAAGCCTGCTATGTACTGGATGTCATCCGCGGAAAGGACGTACAGACCGCGCTGGGCATTCTGACATATAATCCCCGATACGCTTCCAGCCTGTTGAAGACCCTTTTGGAATCAGCGATCGCAAATGCGGAATACAACAACGGCATGAGCCCTGAAAACCTCTACATCGCAGAGTGCTATGCAAATAAAGGGCCGACAATGAAGAGAATTCAACCCAGAGCACAGGGAAGAGCTTACAGGATCGAAAAGAGAACAAGCCACATTACCATCGTGCTGGATGAAAGATAAGGAGGTAAATCATGGGACAAAAAGTTAACCCGCATGGTCTTAGAGTCGGAATTATTAAAGACTGGGATTCGAAATGGTATGCGGATGCGGAATTCGCAGACTATCTGGTAGAGGATTATAATATCCGTACATTCCTGAAAAAGAAATTATACAGCGCAGGCGTTTCCCGGATCGAGATCGAGAGAGCGTCAGATAGAGTAAAAGTCATCATCTATACGGCAAAGCCCGGCATCGTCATCGGCAAGGGCGGCGCAGAGATTGAAAAGGTGAAAGCCGAGCTGCAGAAATATACCAGCAAGAAGCTGATCGTAGATATTAAAGAAGTAAAGAGACCGGATCGCGACGCGCAGCTTGTAGCGGAAAATATCGCGCTGCAGTTGGAAAACCGTATCTCTTTCCGTCGGGCAATGAAATCGACCATGTCCCGGACGATGAAAGCAGGGGCAAAGGGAATCAAGACGGCCGTTTCCGGACGCTTAGGCGGCGCCGATATGGCCAGAACAGAATTCTACAGCGAAGGGAATATCCCGCTGCAGACGTTACGCGCGGATATCGACTATGGTTTCGCCGAAGCCGACACCACATACGGCAAGGTAGGTGTGAAAGCCTGGATTTACAATGGCGAAGTACTTCCCACAAAAGGATCTAAGGAAGGGAGCGATAAATAATGTTAATGCCGAAAAGAGTAAAACGTCGTAAACAATTCCGTGGTTCCATGAGAGGAAAAGCCACCAGAGGCAATAAGATTGTCTACGGCGAGTTTGGACTTGTTGCAACGGAGCCGTGCTGGATCCGTTCAAATCAGATTGAAGCAGCTCGTATTGCGATTACCCGTTATATCAAGCGTGGCGGCCAGGTTTGGATCAAGATTTTCCCGGATAAGCCGGTAACGGCAAAGCCGGCTGAGACCCGTATGGGTTCCGGTAAAGGTTCCCTGGAGTACTGGGTAGCCGTTGTAAAGCCAGGCCGTGTCCTGTTCGAAGTCGCAGGCGTACCGGAAGAGACTGCTCGTGAAGCGTTACGTCTTGCCATGCACAAGTTACCCTGCAAATGTAAAATCGTTTCCCGTGCGGATCAAGAAGGCGGTGATGACAGTGAAAATTAATAAATTCGTAGAAGATTTAAGAAGCAAATCAGCTACAGAGTTGTCGGAAGAATTAGTAGCTGCTAAGAAGGAGCTTTTTAACCTGAGATTTCAAAATGCAACCAATCAGTTAGATAATACTAGCAGAATCAAAGAGGTTCGCAGGAACATCGCTAGAATTCAGACCGTGATTGCGGAGCAGGCGAAGGAGGCATAATCATGGAAAGAAATCTGAGAAAAACGCGCGTTGGCAAGGTAGTCAGCGATAAAATGGACAAGACCATCGTAGTTGCTATCGAAGATCATGTAAAGCATCCTCTTTACAAGAAGATCGTAAAGAGAACCTACAAATTAAAAGCGCATGATGAGAAAAATGAATGCAATATTGGCGATACCGTAAAAGTTATGGAGACAAGACCTCTTTCCAAGGATAAAAGATGGAGACTTGTGGAAGTCGTTGAAAAGGTGAAATAAGCACCGAAAAAGTGTATCAGGCGAAATTCGTGAAGGAGGAATACCAGCATGATTCAACAGGAAAGCAGACTGAGAGTTGCTGATAATACTGGCGCCAAAGAAATCCTTTGTATCCGTGTTATAGGCGGCTCCACTAGGAAATATGGAAATATCGGCGATGTGATTGTTGCTACGGTCAAAGATGCAACACCAGGCGGTGTTGTTAAGAAAGGCGACGTAGTAAGAGCGGTCATCGTACGTACGGTCAAGGGCACTCGCCGCAAAGACGGTTCCTATATCCGCTTTGACGAGAACGCGGCCGTAATTATCAAAGAAGATATGACTCCGAGAGGGACCCGTATCTTTGGACCGGTAGCCAGAGAGCTGCGTGAGAAGCATTTTATGAGAATTGTTTCTCTCGCTCCGGAAGTATTATAGGAGGTCGCATATGGCAAGCATGAAAATTAAAAAAGGAGATACCGTAAAGGTCATCACCGGAAAAGATAAAGGAAAAGAAGGCAAGGTTATTGCCGTCAATAAAAAGAAAAGTACTGTTCTGATCGAAGGCGCCAACATGGTGACAAAGCATGCGAAGCCCTCCATGAGCAACCAGGAAGGCGGGATCATCCAGAAGGAAGCCCCCATCCATATCTCCAATGTGATGTATATGCACAATGGAAAGGCCACCAGAGTCGGTTTTAAGATGGACGGAGAAAAGAAGGTCCGTTTCGCAAAAGCAACCGGCGAGGTCATCGATTAATGTAGAGAGGAGGCAGCAAAAGTGAGCAGATTAAGAGAAATATATAAAAATGAAATCATGGACGCCATGATGAAAAAATTTGGTTACAAAAATATCATGCAGGTGCCAAAACTCGAAAAAATCGTTGTGAATATGGGTGTTGGTGAAGCAAAAGAAAACGTAAAGCTCTTGGACGCCGCTATGGCGGATATGGAGCTGATTACAGGCCAGAAGGCCATTGCCACAAAGGCGAAAAAATCCGTAGCAAACTTTAAAATCCGTGAAGGGATGCCCATCGGCTGTAAGGTTACCCTGCGGGGCGAGAAGATGTACGAGTTTGCGGATCGCCTGATCAATCTGGCCCTTCCCCGGGTTCGTGACTTCCGCGGCGTAAATCCCAATGCGTTTGATGGCAGAGGAAATTATGCACTGGGCATTCGGGAACAGCTGATTTTCCCGGAAATCGAATACGATAAGATCGATAAGGTCAGAGGTATGGACGTTGTTTTCGTTACCACGGCTCATACTGATGAAGAAGCCCGTGAATTATTGACATTGTTCAACATGCCATTTGCAAAATAAATGAGGAGGGAGATTCATGGCTAAAACAGCAATGAAAATCAAACAGCAGCGCAAGCAGAAGTTTTCCACAAGAGAATACAATCGCTGCAGAATCTGCGGTCGTCCGCATGCATATTTGAGAAAATACGGAATCTGCAGGATCTGTTTCCGCGAATTAGCATACAAAGGACAGATTCCAGGTGTGAAAAAGGCATCCTGGTAAAAGGGAAGAGAGGAGGCAACTGATATGACAATGAGTGATCCTATCGCAGATATGCTTACAAGAATCCGCAATGCGAATACGGCAAAACACGACACAGTGGATGTTCCGGCGTCAAAGATGAAGATCGCGATCGCCAATATCCTGGTAGACGAAGGTTATATTGCAAAATATGATTTAGTCGAGGACGGCAGCTTTAAGAATATTCATATTACCCTGAAATATGGCGAAGATAAGAACCACAAGATTATCACCGGCTTAAAGAGAATTTCTAAACCTGGCCTGCGCGTATACGCCGGCAAGGACGAGCTGCCCAAAGTATTAGGCGGCTTAGGAATCGCAATTCTCTCCACCAACCAGGGTGTGATCACCGATAAAGAAGCCAGAAAGCTTCAGGTAGGCGGCGAAGTACTAGCATTTGTTTGGTGACCGAAAGCAACTTAACGAAGGCGCAGGCTGAGTTTAGTGCGAGGTCCTTCCCGACCCTTAATGAGCGGGGGCCAAAGGCCCGCGTGAATTTAGTGGAGGGAAGCTCCCCAAAAGCAACTTAACGAAGGCAAACCGAAGGCACGGGCTGAGTTTAGTGGGGGGAAGTTGTTCTGACACTAACCAAATACCCCCTGGCAGCACTACTTCAAAAGCTGCCAAACTTATAATCAAAATACAGCACCAAATCGTCATACTGAAAACAGAGGGGAAGCCTATTCCCTTCCGACAATTTAAGTAAAGGAGGAAATACAAATGTCTCGAATTGGCAGACAGCCGGTAGTTATCCCTGCCGGTGTAACAGTAGATATTGCCGAAGGCAACAAGGTAACCATCAAGGGGCCCAAGGGGACTCTGGAAAAAGCCCTTCCAATCGAAATGGAAATCAAGATGGAAGAAGGCCAGATCCTAGTTACCAGACCAAATGATTTAAAGAAAATGAAGTCTCTCCATGGTCTTACCAGGAGTCTGATAAATAATATGGTCGTTGGCGTAAGCGAAGGTTATACAAAAGTCCTGGAAGTAAACGGCGTCGGCTATAGAGCAGCGAAGCAGGGCAAAAAGCTGGTGCTCTCTCTGGGCTATTCCCATCCGGTAGAGATGGAAGATCCTGAAGGACTGGAATCCAGCGTAGACGGCAACAAGATCACCGTATCCGGTATTGATAAGGAAAAGGTTGGCCAGTATGCCGCAGAGATCCGCGATAAGAGAAGACCGGAGCCGTATAAGGGCAAAGGCATCAAGTATGCAGACGAAGTGATCAGACGGAAAGTTGGAAAAACTGGTAAGAAATAAATAAGGAGAGAGTGAACGATGATAAAGAAAGCGTCTAAGGCGGCGATCCGCCAGAAAAAACATAAAAGATTACGTCATCATTTAAGCGGAACAACGCAGACTCCGCGTCTGAGCGTGTTCCGAAGCGACAAGCATATGTATGCCCAGATTATTGACGATACGACTGGTCATACATTAGTGTCCGCTTCGACTCTTCAGGCAGAAGTGAAGGAAGGCTTGGAGCATACCAATACCGTAGAGGCAGCCAGCAAGGTTGGCGCCGTGATCGGTAAGAGGGCGGTGGAAAAGGGCATTACCTCCGTTGTATACGATAGAGGCGGATTCCTTTACCATGGAAAAGTCAAAGCATTAGCAGACGCAGCCAGAGAAGCTGGTCTGAAATTCTAGAAGGGAGGAGCGAAACACATGAAACGTAATCTTATTGATGCCAGTCAATTGGAATTAGAAGATAAAGTAGTGTCGATCAAGCGTGTTACCAAGGTTGTAAAGGGCGGCCGTAACTTCCGTTTTACCGCTTTGGTAGTCGTAGGCGACGGAAACGGCCACGTAGGCGCAGGCCTTGGAAAAGCGGCGGAAATTCCTGAAGCGATCCGCAAGGGAAAAGAGGACGCCATGAAAAAGCTGATTACCGTAGCTAGGGACGACAACGGAAGTATCACCCACGATTTCATTGGAAAATTCGGAAGCGCCCAGATGCTCCTTAAAAGGGCTCCAGAAGGTACCGGCGTAATTGCTGGAGGTCCTGCCCGTGCAGTCATCGAGCTGGCCGGAATCAAAAATATTCGTACGAAATGTATGGGTTCTAGAAATAAACAGAACGTAGTTCTGGCGACGATCGAAGGCTTAAGGCAGTTAAAGACTCCGGAAGAGGTAGCAAAACTTCGCGGGAAATCTGTAGAAGAGATTTTTGCATAAGGAGGAGTAGAAAATGGCAAATATGTTAAAAGTGACTTTGGTGAAATCCCCGATCGGTGCAATTCCCAAGCATAAAAAGACCGTAGAGGCTCTGGGCCTTCGGAAGATGCATAAGACGGTGCTCCTGCCTGACAATCCCGCTGCTCGGGGCATGGTAAAGCAGGTACAGCATCTGGTGAGTGTGGAAGAAGTACAGGAGTAAATGACAAGGAGGTGCCAACATGGAATTAGCGAACTTAAGACCGGCAGACGGTGCTAAGCACAGCAATAACTTCAGAAAAGGCCGTGGTCATGGTTCAGGAAACGGAAAAACGGCCGGTAAGGGCCATAAGGGTCAGTTAGCCCGTTCCGGAAGGAAGAAACCAGGTTTTGAAGGCGGTCAGATGCCGTTATACCGCCGGATCCCTAAGAGAGGCTTTACAAACCGCAATACGAAAGATATCGTTGCGATCAATGTAAGCGTTCTGGAGCGTTTTG
>CAOJIB010000040.1 GCA_948436455.1 uncultured Blautia sp. | reverse complement strand
GCCGGTAGGAAACCTTTACAGAAGGAATCATGTATGCAGTTTTGAAGGTGTGGGGATTTTTCATATAGTTCTTTATAAGAAAATTTATAAAACCGCACAATTTTGTAGGGGCTTGGTCAAATGGCATGACAGGAGTCTCCAAAACTCTTAGTGGGAGTTCGATTCTCTCAGCCCCTGTTTTTTAAAAGCGGCAAGAATATGAAAGTGAAGACGTCTAAACAGATCGTTTAGATGTTTTTTTATATTATAATAGACAAAAAAGCTACCGATAGAAGTAAGGTTCTTGGCATATAGAAAAATCGTAAGTGACCACCTTTTTGTATTTATAAGTGAGCTGTCCGCCAGCTAAGTAAAATTCTTTTTGGAATAGTTTCGCTATTCAGGAAGTTGTTTTTTATTTAATATATAAGCCCGACATGGTAAAGTAGAGAAAATTTTTCTATCCCAACTTAATTATGAAAGCCGGAAAAGCTTTTTCTGCCGTCGCTTATTTATGGTAAAGCTTTTTCTTTTTTATGTGCGGCTTTGTGCATACAAAAAACTGCCGGATCTTGAAAGGTTTCCGACAGTTTTGAGTAGCGTCAGACGGTCTTTAGGACGACTGTTTTACTTTTCTATTTACAGAAGCGGCCGAATGGCATCCGCCGCATTTTCCGCAGTCTGAACAGCCGCAGGAGCTGTCTCCTTCACGCTTATCTTTTACCATCTTTGCAATCACGCCGATTACGCAGGTCAGTAGGATAGCGCCAACTAAAATGGTTCCCAGATTTGATTCTAAAAATAAAAGCATTTTTCTAATACTCCTTTATTTTTTATAGGTCTATTTCTTATAGCATAGATTCTCAAAAGAATCATTTACAGAAACTGCAATGTTCAAAGCTCCTTTAAAGATTCTTTTGAATAGTAAATTTATGCCAGGCCCACATCTGTGACGATAGCTGCAGATGCACGCCCGGCAAAGAGGGAGACTATTTATTTGCTGCTACGATGGCAGGTTGCTTGAATGATTTCGCGGGGCGTACCAGCAGATAAATGGCAAATACTACAACAGCCAAAGCAAGGATAACGCCCAGGATATTGAAGGAACCTGCAAAGAGGCCGCCAAGCTGATTTACAACAAAGGCTACGAGATAGGCGAAGCCGCATTGATAACCTACGGCAAACCAAGTCCATTTGGCATTGTTCATTTCACGCTTGATTGCGCCGATCGCCGCAAAGCAGGGAGCGCAAAGCAGGTTGAAGGCCAGGAAGGCATAGCCGCTGACGCTTGTAAATGCGGCGGCCAGGTTTCCGTATACGGTGCCAGTGCCGCCATAGAGAATTCCCATGGTGCCGACGATATTTTCCTTGGCTACCAGACCGGTGATCGAAGCTACCGCCGCCTGCCAGTTCCCAAAGCCTAGCGGCTTGAAGATCCAAGCGATCGAGCTGCCAATAACAGCGAGAATACTCTGGTCGATTTCATCTTCGGCCAGCATGGAAAAGCCATTGGCTGTAAAGCCGAAATACGTAGTAAACCAGATGACGATTGTAGAAAGTAAAATAATGGTGCCGGCTTTTTTAATGAAGCTCCAGCCTCGCTCCCACATAGAACGAAGAACGTTGCCAACGGTGGGCAGGTGATAAGCGGGAAGCTCCATGACGAAAGGAGCGGGATCGCCGGCAAAGGCTTTCGTCTTTTTCAGGATGATACCGGAAACAATAATGGAGGCCATTCCAAGGAAGTAACCGGAGGTTGCCACCCACGCAGAGCCGCCGAACAGCGCGCCGGCAATCATAGCGATAAAGGGCACCTTTGCCCCACAGGGAATAAAGGTTGTAGTTATAATCGTCATCCGGCGGTCTTTTTCATTTTCAATTGTCCGGGAGGCCATGATACCGGGAACGCCGCAGCCCGTACCGATCAGGATCGGGATAAAGGATTTACCGGAAAGGCCGAATTTACGGAATACACGGTCTAGTACGAAAGCAACTCTTGCCATATAGCCGCAGGCTTCTACAAAGGCAAGCAGCAGAAACAGAACTAACATCTGCGGAACGAAGCCGAGAACGGCGCCCACACCGGCGACGATACCATCCAGGATCAGGCTGCACAGCCAATCCGCACAATTTACGGCAGTCAGTCCGGATTCGACAATAACGGGAATGCCAGACACCCATACGCCGTAGTCCGCGGGATCCGGCTCGGCAAAGCCGTACGCTTTGTATGTATCTACAGCGGCCAGAAGATCTTTCTGTGTGGAGGTAACTTCTTCATCCGCCATGGTTTCTTCATCTACTACGATGTAAGATGCTTCCTGGGGAATTTCGCTGCTGTTGGCAAATTCCATCAGAGCCGCTTTCGCCGCGTCCGCGTCGAAGTCGTCTGCTTCCGCATCCAGAGCCGCTTCCACGTCTTCTGTGGAAAGTCCTTGCTCTGCGGCATATTCCAGATAGCCGCCGACAATCTGAGCCGCTTCGCCGAATTCTTCGGAGGCCTCGCCGTAGGCGGCGGAACCGATGCCAAACAGATGCCAGCCGTCGCCGAACAAGCCGTCGTTCGCCCAGTCGGTAGCGGCCGTTCCTACGGTGACCATGGAGATGTAATAGATTAAAAACATGACTATGGCGAAGATCGGAAGGCCCAGCCAGCGGTTGGTAACGATTTTATCGATCTTATCGGAGGGCGTCATATTGCCAGCGCTCTTTTTCTGGTAGCAGGCCTTTATCGACTGCGCAATATAGGTGTAACGTTCGCCGGTAATAATAGATTCCGCGTCGTCGTCTAATTCCTTTTCGGCCGCCTGGATATCTGCCTCTATATGGCTGAGAATATCCGCGGGAATATCGAGCTGAGAGATAATTTTTTCATCTCGCTCGAAAATCTTAATGGCGTACCAGCGCTGCTGTTCTTCCGGCATCGCATGTACGGCCGCTTCTTCGATATGGGCGATGGCGTGCTCTACCGCGCCGGAAAACGTATGCTTCGGAACGGTTTTGCCGCTTTTGGCGGCCTGTATGGCGGCTTCGGCCGCTTCTGTAATGCCGGTTCCCTTTAAAGCGGAAATTTCAACAATCGGGCAGCCAAGCTGCTGGCTAAGCTCTTTCGTCTTGATTGTATCTCCGTTTTTCCCTACGATATCCATCATATTGATCGCAATGACTACCGGGATGCCAAGCTCTACGAGCTGTGTCGTCAAATAAAGATTCCGTTCCAGATTGGTGCCGTCGATCAGATTCAAAATGGCGTCGGGGCGTTCGCCGATCAGGTAATTTCTGGCGACCACTTCCTCCAGCGTATAGGGGGAAAGGGAATAAATGCCGGGAAGGTCAGTGATGATTACGTCGCTGTGCTTCTTAAGCTTGCCTTCCTTTTTTTCTACTGTAACTCCCGGCCAGTTTCCAACGAACTGATTGGAACCGGTGAGAGCATTGAATAATGTGGTCTTTCCACAGTTTGGGTTGCCCGCAAGGGCGATTCGCATATTCATAGCTTCGTTCCTTTCTTTGATGATTAGTAACTACTAACCACTGTTCAAAAAATATGGAGCAATGCTCCGTGGATGTGCTTACGCCACTTCAATCATTTCCGCGTCCACCTTGCGCAGAGAAAGCTCGTATCCCCGCACGGTGATCTCGATTGGATCGCCTAGGGGTGCCACTTTACGGACGTAGATTTCCACGCCCTTGGTGATGCCCATGTCCATGATTCTGCGCTTTATAGCGCCGCCGCCGTGGATCTTCGCCACTTGGACGGTCTCGCCGATCTTTGTTTTTTTGAGCGTTTTCATATTCTCCCTCCTCATTTTTTATAAGCGCTTCCGCAGACCTCTCCTTATCCGTCTTTGGAGCTGGGTTTTGCCGGAGCTTTATATAAGACCGACGCAAAAGAGCCTTCGGAAGTACTTTTCTTAGGGCGTTTCCGAGCAGAAAGATTTCGGAAGCGCTCTATTGACAAAATTATTGCAGCATAATCTTCTGCGCCATTTCCCGGCTGATAGCCACGCGCGCATCCTTGACGTTAACGATGACGTTACCGCCCATCTGCGCTACGACGGAAACGTCGCCGCCCGTTACGAAGCCGAGATTCTCTAAATGCTGTCGAACGTCCGGCTTTCCGCCGATTTTCTGGATCATGCTTTTTTCTCCGATAGGAGCAAAGGCTAAAGGTATCATCATATCCCCCTCTCTATGTATGCGATTGAAATCGCTTTAGAAATTAGCTTAATCTAACCGCAAATAGAAATAATAGATTAGTCGAAGCTAACCAATTCGGATATATTATAAGTTATATGCAACTAACTTGTCAAGTGCTTTTTTGGATGGAAATACTAAAACTTCGGAAAGTATCCGTTGACGTACAGGGCTACTGCGATTATAATATAAGCTTAAGGTCAAAAGCGCAGGATCGTCGTTTATTTGGGGAAACAAAGAGATGGGAAAGCCTTTGGATCGGGATACGAAGACAGGAAAATAATAGAAAAATAATAAACAACAAGATAAGCTTGAAAGGAGATGTAAGAGGATGTACTCATTGCAGGATATTGCGAAGACGGACGCACAGATCGCCGATCTTTTGCAGGCGGAAATGGATCGGCAGAATTCGCATATTGAGCTGATTGCTTCTGAAAACTGGGTGAGCAAGGCGGTTATGGCGGCGATGGGAAGCCCGCTGACAAACAAATACGCGGAAGGGTATCCGGGGAAACGCTTTTACGGCGGCTGCGGCTGCGTGGATCAGGTGGAGGCGCTGGCGATCGAGCGGGCGAAGGAGCTTTTTGGCTGCGAATATGTAAACGTACAGCCCCATTCCGGCGCGCAGGCCAATATGGCGGTCTTTTTCGCGATGCTAAAGCCCGGAGATACGGTGATGGGAATGAGCCTGGCCCATGGCGGCCATTTGACTCACGGCAGCGAAGCCAATATGTCCGGCGCGTATTTCCATGTGGTTTCTTATGGGGTGAATGACGACGGCGTAATCGATTATGAAAACGTGCGCCAGATTGCGAAGGAATGCCGTCCGAAGCTGATCGTGGCCGGTGCCAGCGCCTATGCCAGAATCATTGATTTCAAGAAATTCCGGGAAATCGCCGACGAGGTGGGCGCGTATCTGATGGTGGATATGGCTCATATTGCCGGACTGGTGGCCGGCGGCCAGCATCCAAGCCCCATTCCCTATGCGCACGTGACCACGACTACGACCCATAAGACCTTACGAGGCCCCAGAGGCGGTCTGATCTTAAGTGATGCGAAAACCGCGAAGGAGTTCAAATTCAACAAAGCGGTATTCCCGGGCATCCAGGGCGGCCCGCTGATGCACGTGATCGCCTCGAAAGCCGTCTGCTTCCAAGAAGCGCTGCAGCCGGAATTCAAGACCTACGCGGAGAATATCGTGAAAAACGCCAAGGCTCTCTGCGACGGCCTGATGCGCCGGGGTGTGAAGATCGTATCCGGCGGCACGGATAATCATCTGATGCTGCTCGACCTGGTGGATCTTGGAATCACCGGCAAGGAAATGGAAGATCTGCTGGAAGAAGCCGATATTACCGTCAATAAAAACGCCATTCCCAACGATCCGCGGTCGCCCTTTGTCACAAGCGGCGTGCGTCTTGGAACGCCGGCCGTTACGACCCGGGGCATGAAGGAAGAGGATATGGACAAAATCGCCGAGGCGATTTGTCTGCTGATCCAGGATCGGAATATAGAAAAAGCGAAAGCGATTGTGAAAGAGCTGACTGATAAATACCCGCTGGTGTGCTAGGCGCCAAGGGGGAAACGAGCCGCCGCCGGGGAAATTTTTCCGGCGGCAGTTCTGCATGCTATCATATGCGTAAGGAAAAGAAAAGATGCGAATCGTACTAGGAGCCTGCAACGCGAAATACATTCATTCAAATCTGGCGCTCTACAGCCTGCGGGCGTACGCTGGGGAATACGCCGGATATCTGCAGCCAAAGGAATATACGATCAATCAGCCGCGGGAGGAGATCCTTGCGGATCTCTATGCCTGCGCGCCGGACGCGGTATTTTTTTCCTGTTATATCTGGAATATCTCCCTGGTTCGGGAACTTCTATGGGAGCTGTCGCAGGTGCTGCCGGGAATTCCGCTGTGGGTGGGCGGCCCGGAGGTCTCCTGGGACGCGAAGGCTTTCCTTTTGGAAAATCCCCATGTGACCGGCGTGATCCGGGGAGAAGGGGAGGAAACCTTCCGAAGGCTCCTTGGCTTTTATATCGATGGGAAAGGCTCTCTGGCGGAGATTTCGGGCATTACCTACCGGGCGGGGGAAATCCGGGAAAACCCGTTGCCAGAGGTGATCGACCTGAGCCGTATTCCCTTTCCCTATCGGGATGTAGAGGATTTCGTCCATCGGATCATTTACTATGAAAGCAGTCGGGGCTGCCCTTTTTCTTGTAGCTACTGTCTTTCTTCCATAGATAAGAGGATGCGCTTCCGGGATTTGGCGCTGGTGAAAGAGGAGCTGGGATTTTTCCTGAAAAAAGGAGTCCCGCAGGTGAAATTTGTGGATCGGACTTTTAATTGTCGCCCGGAGCATGCCAGGGAAATCTGGCGTTTCCTTCTAAAAAACGATAATGGGCGTACGAATTTCCACTTTGAAATCGCGGCCGACCTTTTGGAGGAAGAGGATCTTCGGCTGCTTTCAGTCATGCGCCCCGGGCTTGTGCAGTTAGAAATCGGTGTGCAGTCCACGAATCCGAAGGCGCTTTCGGCGATCCGGCGGCGGACGGATATGGAAAAGCTTTTTGCAGCCGTGCAGGCGGTGCGGCGGGCGGGGAATATCCATCAGCATCTGGATCTGATCGCCGGGCTGCCCTATGAAGACCTGAAAAGCTTTCGGCAGTCCTTTAACGAGGTATACCGCCTACAGCCGGAAAATCTGCAGCTTGGTTTTCTAAAGCTGTTAAAAGGCTCTCCGCTGTACGGCGAGGCCGAGGCGCACGGCCTGCGCTGCCGGCGGCAGGCGCCCTACGAGGTCTTGGCCACCCGCTGGCTTTCCTATGGCGAGATTTGCGAGCTGAAGCTGGTGGAAGCTATGGTGGAAATCCATTACAACAGCGGCCAGTTCGGGCGGACGCTGCAGCTTCTGGAAGCGTATTTCCCAGAGCCGTACCTTCTCTATCTGCGCCTGGGGGAATTTTACCGGGAGAAAGGCCTTGAGGGTGTTTCCCATTCCCGGCTGCAGCGGTACGAGATCCTGCGGGATTTTATCCGGGAGCAGGTACAGGCGCTCCCCCTGATAGAGGCGGAGGAAGCGTTGCTCTACGATTTGTATCTGCGGGAAAACGCCAAGAGCCGGCCGGCCTGGGCCAGAGACCTACGGGAATTCCAGCCGGCCGTTGCCCACTACAAAAAAGCGCATGGAATCGCAAAAACGGCCCACATCGAGGTTTTTCGGGAGAGGACGCTGCTCTTTATGTACGAGCGGCGGGACCCGCTGACGAATAATGGAACTGTCAGGGAGATAAAGTTATGACGAAACGTACAAAAGAGATCCTGGAACTGCTGGATAGCCGGTATACCAGAGATTACAAATGCTATCTGCACCATGAAAATCCGGAGCAGCTTCTGATCGCTACGATCCTAAGCGCCCAGTGTACCGACGCCCGAGTCAATGTGGTGACGAAGGATTTGTTCCAGAAATATCCCACCATCGAGGATTTTGCCAGGGCGGATCTGGACGAGCTGGAGCAGGATATCCGTCCCACGGGCTTTTACCATAATAAAGCAAAAAATATCATCGGCTGCGCCCAGCGTCTAGTGCTGGAATACGGCGGAAAGGTGCCCAGAGAACTGGAAGATCTGGTTTCCCTGCCGGGCGTGGGCCGCAAGACCGCCAACGTGATCCGGGGGAACGTCTTTCACGAGCCAAGCATTGTGGTGGATACGCATGTAAAGCGGATTTCCAAGCGGCTGGGCTTTACGAAGGAGGACGATCCGGTCAAGGTGGAATTCGAGCTGATGAAAGTGCTGCCAAAGGATCACTGGATCTTATACAATATCCAGATCATTACCTTTGGGCGGGAGATCTGCTTCGCCAGAAGTCCCAAATGCGAGGAATGCTTTTTAACGAAATATTGTAAAGAATATAAAGAAAAAACCGGGAAAGGAGGTAAAAAATAATGGCGGGAGGAATGTTTGACCCGAAGAAGCGCCGGATCTTTACCGCAATCATTGCAATCTTGCTGGTGCTGGCCATGGTAGTACCTTCGGTGCTTGCCCTGCTGATGTAGGGAAAAAGAAGCGCTGTTTATAGAAAGGAAGAAACGCATATGAAGATCGGAAAGCTGCCGGAGCAGGTGCTGGTACGCTCCGTATTGAAACAGATTGGACACCGTCGGAAGGAAGTGCTGATGGGGCCGGCGGTAGGCCAGGACTGCGCGGCTCTGGCTCTTGCGCCGGACGAAGTATTTTTGATGTCTGCCGATCCCATCACAGGAACGGTGAAGGACATGGGCAGCCACAGCATTTATGTGACAGCCAACGACCTGGCGGCCTCCGGGGCAGAGCCGGTGGCGGTGATGCTGACGGTATTGCTGCCCGAGGAAGTGACGGAGAGCTCCCTGCGGGAAATGATGGCGGATGTGGAGCGGGCCTGCCAGGAGCTGAATATAGAGGTGATCGGCGGACATACGGAAATTACCCGCGCGGTGAATCAGCCGCTTCTGTCCGTTGCCGGCGTGGGAAAAATCAAAAAGGAACGGATGATCTTTACCCGGGACTTGCAGGCGGGCCAGGATATCGTCGTTACGAAATGGATCGGCCTGGAGGGAACGGCGATTATCGCCAAGGAAAAGGAAGAGAAGCTGGCAAAGGTATTTCCGCCTGCCCTTGTGGAGACGGCCAAAGGCTTCTCAGGGATGCTCTCGGTGCTGCCGGAAGCGAAGATCGCGATGGCGTACGGCGCCAGCGCCATGCACGATATTACCGAGGGCGGCGTCCTGGGCGCTCTGTGGGAAATGGCCGAGGGGGCCGGCGTGGGCCTGGACGTGGATATGAAAAGGATTCCCATCCGGCAGGAGACTATCGAGCTGTGCGAACACTTTGGCATGAATCCGTATCTGATGATGTCCAGCGGTTCGATGATGATCGCCGCAGATCATGGCGAAGGACTGGTACATGCGCTTCGTAAAGAGGGGATTCCCGCGGCCGTTATCGGCCGGGCGGTGAAGGGAAATGAGCGGATTCTTCGAAACGGCGAGGACATCCGATATCTGGATCGTCCAAAAAGCGATGAGCTGTACAAGCTGTGGGAAGGAGACGAGGACAAATGAGAGAAGAAATTCTGACATTTCTGGAAAAAAACAGCCGGATTGATCTGGGAGAGCTGGCTGTGATTTTGGGCACGGACGAGGCGACGGTGGTCGGCGAGATCGCGGCCATGGAGCAGGAAAAGATCATTTGCGGCTATCATACCCTCATCGACTGGGATAAGGCCTCCACGGAAAGGATCACGGCGCTGATCGAGGTACGGGTAACGCCCCAGCGGGGCCAGGGCTTTGATTCTATCGCGGAGCGCATTTATAATTATCCGGAGGTGCGTTCGGTTTATCTGATTTCCGGCGGCTACGATCTGCTGGTGATTCTGGAGGGAAAGACCTTACAGGAGGTGTCCCGGTTCGTTTCCGATAAGCTTTCTACGCTGGAATCGGTGTTGAGCACGGCGACGCATTTTATATTGAAGAAATACAAGGATCATGGAACGATCTTTGCGAAGAAGCAAAAAGATGAAAGGATGCTGATGACCCCGTGAGAGAAGCAATCGCAAGAAAAGTCAGAGAGCTGCCGCCCTCTGGCATACGGAAATTTTTTGATATTGCCAGCGAGCGGGAAGGCGTGCTCTCCTTAGGCGTGGGCGAGCCGGATTTTGACACGCCTTGGCATATCCGGGACGAGGGGATTTATACCCTGGAAAAGGGTCGGACCTTTTATACCTCCAATGCGGGCCTAAAGGAGCTGCGGGCGGAGATCTGCCGATACGTCGGCCGAAAATATCATGCGGAATACCAACTGGACGAGGTGCTGGTTACGGTGGGCGGCAGCGAGGCCATCGACCTGGCCATGCGCGTGCTCTTAGAACCAGGAGACGAAGTACTGATTCCCCAGCCCAGCTTCGTTTCCTACGAGCCCTGCGCCGTTTTAGCCGGCGGCGTCTCCCGAATCATCGAGCTGAAAGAGGAAAATCAATTCCGCCTGACAAAGGAAGAGCTGCTTGCCCATGTGACCGACCAATCGAAGCTGCTGGTGCTGCCCTTTCCCAATAATCCCACTGGCGCGGTAATGACCAAGGAGGACTTAGAAGAGATCGCCCAGGTTATACAGGAAAAGGATCTCTATGTGCTCTCTGATGAGATTTATGCGGAGCTGACGTACGAAGGGACGCATGTGTCCATCGCCAGCCTGCCGGGAATGAAAGAGCGGACAATCCTCTTAAACGGCTTTTCCAAGGCTTTCGCGATGACTGGCTGGCGGCTGGGCTACGCCTGCGGGCCGAAAGAAATTATTGAACAGATGACAAAGGTGCATCAGTTCGCGATCATGTGCGCGCCTACGAATAGCCAGTATGCGGCGGTGGAGGCCCTACGGAACGGCGACGACGACGTGGAGGAGATGCGCGCCGCCTATAATGGCCGGCGGCGGTATCTGATGCACCGTTTTGGGGAAATGGGGCTGCCCTGCTTCGAGCCCTACGGCGCTTTCTACGCCTTTCCCAGCGTGAAGAAATTCGGTATGACTTCGGAGGAATTCGCTCTGCAGCTTCTGGAAAAGGAAAATGTGGCGGTGGTGCCCGGCTCCGCTTTCGGACGCTGCGGCGAAGGGTATCTGCGGATTTCCTACGCCTACTCGCTGGAGGATTTAAAAGAAGCCCTGGCCCGGCTGGAACATTTTGTACAGACGTTTGGGAAAGGGGTGAAAACATGCCGCATATAGTACTTTACGAGCCGGAAATCCCGGCAAATACGGGGAACATCGGGCGAACCTGCGCGGCGACCGGGACGGGGCTGCACCTGATCGAACCGCTGGGCTTTCGTCTCAATGAAAAGGCCCTGAAAAGGGCGGGAATGGATTACTGGAAGGAGCTAGATGTGCATACGTATCTGGACTACCCGGATTTTCTTGCGAAGCATCCGGACGCCCGGATCTATTACGCCACGACGAAGGCGGCGAAGCTTTATACAGAAGTGGCCTACGAGCCGGACGCGTATCTGCTCTTTGGGAAAGAAAGCGGCGGGATCCCCGAGGAGATTCTTTTGGAGAATCAGGCTACGGCGATTCGGATTCCGATGCTTGCGGATACCCGCTCTCTGAATCTAGGAAACGCCGCGGCTATCGTCCTTTACGAAGCGCTGCGCCAGCAGGGCTTTGCCGGGCTGCAGCGGGAAGGGCGGCTGACGAAATATACATGGGCCCCGGAAAAGCTATGACTGCTTTTCCAGGGTAAAGATGAATTCCGTACCCACGTCTTCGGTACTGACGACGTTGATATTTTGTCCGTGGGCGTCGATGATTTCTTTCACAATGGACAGCCCCAGGCCGGTGCCCTTGCGGTCCCGTCCCCTGGAGGAGTCGGATTTATAAAAGCGGTTCCAAATCTTGGGCAGATGCTCTTTGGAAATGCCCACGCCAGAGTCTTTGACGGAGACGAAGATTTTGCCGTTTTTTTCCGTGGTTTCCACTACGATGGAGGAGTGGTTTTTGCTGAACTTAATGGCGTTGTCTAAAAGGTTATAGAGCACCCGCTGGATCTGTTCCATGTCGGCCTTGGCCCGTAGCTTTTCCCCGTACAGAATCAATTCAATCGAGATTTTCTTCTGGCGGCAGGTTTCCTCGAAGGAAGCCGCCGTCGTCTTTATGACCGCGTTAATGTCGAATACGGTCATTTTCAGCATCCGGTTTTTCATATCCAGATCGTTGAGGGTGAGCAGGCTGCTGGTGAGCTTTTCCAGCCGTTCTGCCTCGAAGGAAACGATCTTTAAATACTTCCCTTGCATTTCCGGTGGGATTGTGCCATCTTCAATGGCTTCCACATAGCCTTTGATGGAGGTCAGCGGCGAGCGGAAATCGTGGGAAACATTGGAAATAAAATTCCGCTGGTATTCCCCGCTTTGATTGAGCTGGTCGGACATATCGTTTAAGGCGGCGGCCAGGTAACCCATTTCGTCCTCCGTATCCACTGGAATATTGTAGGAGAGATTTCCCGAGGAAAACTCGTTGACTCCGGCGGTGATTTTCTTTAAGGGCCGGTAGATAGTCCAGTCCAGAACGAAGAGGATCAGCAGGGACAAAAGAAGGAACAGGGCGCACATCAAGTAGACGGAGGAAAGGATCTTCTCCCGTTCCGCCCGGAGCTTGCTTAAAGGGTAATGAATTGCGATATAGCCCTTGATATTCATATTATTGGTGATGGGCGCGATGACGCTTAATTGCTCCTGGGAAAAATAGCCGTAGAAATTACCGGTGCGGTAATAGCTGGCGCCCCAGGCGGTGGGATCGAAGCCGGGAACCGGCACGGGCGCGGAGAGCGGTTCTTCCTGAGAGCTGTTCAGGATGATTTCCTCCTGATAGTTCATGATCCAGATTTCCGAACCCTGGAAAGAGGAAATAGCGGAAAATTCCCGCTTGATGGACGCCGCGTTCGTATCGTTGATATATTTCACCGTGGAATTCCTGGCGATATTCGTGGCCATATGGTACAAGTTGCTGCTAGTGATGTCCAGCAGATGGTTTTCCACCAGGTGGGAACCCAAGGTGGCGGTGAGGATAAAGCCCAGCAGGCCAAAGAGTAGGTAGGCCAGCAGGAATTTCAGATAGAGCGCGCGTCTCATGGCGTTTTCACCTCGAATTTATAGCCGATGCCCCAGACGGTGGACAAGGACCAGTGGGTGTTGCCCCGGATCTTTTCCCGCAGTCGTTTGATGTGTACGTCTACCGTGCGGGTATCGCCGATATAATCATATCCCCAGATGTGATCCAGGAGCTGTTCTCTTGTAAAGACCTGATTGGGGGAGGAGGCCAGGAAGTATAAAAGCTCCAGCTCCTTGGGGGGCATATCCACCTGCCTGCCTCGGTAGATAACGGAATAATTGGTCAGATTGATGGAAAGCTCCGGATATTCCACACATTTCTCTCCGGCGGGCGCGGCCGGGGCGGCTTTTACATGGAAGCGGCGTAAAACAGCCCGGACTCTGGCTACCAGCTCCTTGGAGTCGAAGGGCTTGATCATGTAGTCGTCCGCGCCCAGCTCCAGCCCCAGCACCTTGTCGAACGTCTCGCCTTTGGCGGAAAGCATGATAATAGGCACGTCGGAGGTGTGGCGGATTTCCCGGCAGACCTGGTAGCCGTCGATGCCCGGCAGCATCAGATCCAGGAGAATCAAATCCGGCTGAAAGGATTCGAATTCCTTCAAGGCGGCTTCCCCGTCGTTGACGATCAGTGGGTCAAAGCATTCCTTGGTCAGATAGAGGGCGATCAGCTCGGCGATATTGTTGTCGTCGTCTACGATCAGTATTTTTTGTTTGGACAGCATGGGGATACCTCCTTTATTTAAGCTCCACGATGGTTACGCCGAAATCCCCTTCGCCGTGCTCGCCAAGGCGGAAGGAGGAGACGTATTTCTGGCGGCGCAGATAATTGTGCACGCCTTTTCGAAGGGCGCCGGTGCCTTTGCCGTGCACCACCCGGACGGTGGTAAGATGGGCCAGGTACGCGTCGTCTAAGTATTTGTCCAGCTCCATAATGGCCTCGTCCACCGTTTTGCCCAGGAGATTGATCTCTGTGGAAATGCTGGCGGACTTGGACATTTTGATCTTGCCGGCGCCGGTCTTTTTCAGCGTGGGCGTGTGGATGACCTCTTCGTCGATCAGCTCCAGATCGGAAATATGCACCTGGGAGCGAAGGATGCCCATTTGCACGAAGAGATTTCCACGGGTGTCCGGCTTGGTGCTGACGGTGCCGTTTAAATTCAGGCTTAAGACCCGTACGGCGTCGCCGACGGAAAGCTCCTTTGGCGTCAGCTTCTTTTTGGGAGCGGCGGCCTTTTTGGGGGCCAGGGCCTTTTCCGTTTTGGACATATTGTCCCGCAGGTTCTGCCGTTCTTTTTCAATATCCTTTAAGGAAATGTGCTCCTTCTGGAATTTGTGGAAGGTGCGCATGGTCTGGTCGGCGTAGTCTTTGGCGTCTTGGAGGATCTTCCGAGCTTCTTCGTTGGCCTGGCGGAGGATTTTTTCCCGGCGTTCCTCGATTTTTTCTTTTTTGGCCTCCATGTCTCCTTTCAGCCTTCGGATCTCTTCCTTGTAGCTTTCGATTTCCAGCCGTTCCTTCTCGATGGTTTTGCGGTTTTCCTCCAGACGGCTTAAGACGTCCTCGAAGGATTCGTCCTGCTCGCTGAGCTGTTCCTTCGCCGCTTCGATAATATCTTCGGGTAGCCCCAGGCGCAAAGAAATGGCGAAGGCGTTGCTCTTGCCGGGAATGCCGATCAAAAGCCGGTACGTTGGCCGCAAAGTTTCCACGTCGAATTCACAGGAGGCGTTTTCTACGCCGGGAGTGGATAAGGCGTACACCTTTAATTCACTGTAATGGGTGGTGGCCATGGTCCGGATGCCCTGCTGGTGCAGCCTAGAGAGGATCGAGATGGCCAGGGCGGCGCCCTCGGTGGGATCGGTGCCCGCGCCTAGCTCGTCAAAGAGCACCAAAGAGTTGCGGTCGGCTTTTTCCAGGAAGGAAACCACGTTCGTCATGTGGGAGGAAAAGGTACTTAAGCTCTGCTCGATGCTCTGCTCGTCGCCGATATCCGCGTACACTTCCCGAAAGACGGCGAGCCGGGAGCGATCCGCCGCCGGGATGTGCAGCCCGGCCTGGGCCATCAGGGTCAGAAGCCCGACAGTTTTCAGGGAAACGGTCTTGCCGCCGGTATTGGGCCCGGTAACGACTAAAAGGTCGAATTCTTCCCCAAGACGTACGTCGATGGGAACGGCGGCCTTCTTGGGGATCAGCGGATGGCGCGCCTTTTTTAGGTGAATGACGCCGTCTTCATTCAATAGGGGCTCGGAGCCGTTATACTCCATGGCCAGGGCGGCTCTGGCAAAAATAAAGTCCAGTTCGGCCAGCAGCGAAAAGTCCGTGGCAATGGCGTCGATCCACTGGGCGGTCTGCTCGCTTAAAGAAGCCAAAATGGCTTCGATTTCCTTTTCCTCTTTTAATTCCAGCTCCCGGATTTCGTTATTGAGCCGGACGACGGCCATCGGCTCGATAAAAAGCGTGGAGCCGGTGGAGGACTGGTCGTGGATCATGCCGGGAACCTGGCCATTATATTCGGATTTGACGGGGATGCAGTAGCGGCCGTCCCGCATGGTTATCACCGCGTCCTGGAGATAATTCCGGGCGCTGCCGTTAATGAGGCCAAGGAGCTGGGTGTGGATCCGGTCGTTGGCCGCTTTGATATTCCGGCGGATGGACTTTAAGGCGGGGCTGGCGTCGTCGCTGATTTCATCCTCGGAGAGAATGCAGCGGCGGATTTCCCCGGACAGGGGCGCAAGGGGTTCTAGCTGGGAAAACATGGGATCCAGGGAATCCGGCGGCGTATCTTCTCTTTCCGGGCGGGCGTAGGCCTTTACCCGGGCCGTATTTTCCAGAAGGGCGCAGATACGAAGCAGTTCGGAAATCCCCAGGGTACTGCCGACTTCCAGGCGCTTTAAGGAAGGGCGGATCTCTTTGACATTGCCAAAGGAGGTGGAGCCCCGTTTAAAGAGCCGGCCAAGGGCGTCCGCGGTCTGCCTCTGCATCTGCCGGATGTTTTCGATTTCACAGATCGGGAGAAGCTCTTCGCATTTTTGCCTGCCGATGGGCGAGGTGGCCTTTTCAGAAAGTTTGCGGATGATCTTGGAATATTCTAATGCGTGCAACGCTTTTTCGTTCATAATAACCTCCAAAGGGGTAGGATTTTAGCTTTTTAAAAAACAGTCTCCGGAATGAAAACGGATGTTTGACGCTTTCATCATACAATATCTGAAAATAAATAACAATATTTTTTCCCCGAATTCGCATAGGGATCTTTGTGCGGCGGCCCGCAGACGGTCCTTTTATCGGGCGTCTTTGCAAGGAGAACGGGCGGCGTGCCCTGAGAGGGACGAAAAATATTGAAAATATAAGGAAAAATCACAAAAACAGGGCAGACTTTTTCTTTTTGTTCATAAACTGTTCATATAATTTTGGTAAAATCCTTGCAAAGCAACGTCTGTTTTTAAGAGCGCCGTGTTGGAAAAGTTCCGCAGGGGCGCAGGGAGAAACGTCATGAGTAACGTAGATGATAAAAACAAGAACGATGGGACCGAACAGGATGGACTTACCAGGGATGACGACTACCGGTTTATAAAAGAGACGATTAAAGAAAAGCCCTTTAATAAGAAGCTTTTTGTTACGAAGCTAGCGGGCGCTGTGGTGGCTGGTGCTTTGTTCGGAGCGGCTGCGGCTGCGGCTTTTACAATGACCAAGCAGGCGATGGCGGAAAGGATCGAGGAGCAGGAGCCGCCTCAGAAGATTAACATTCCCATGGACGAGACGCCCGGGGAGGAAACGCCTGTGCCCCAGGCGACGGAAGCGGCGGCAACGCCCACACCTACGGAAACGCCCACGCCCGCGCCGGAGATTATAGAAGTGGAGCGGGAGCTGGGTATTCAGGATTATGAAAAGATTTATCAGGATGTGCTAAAGATCGCTGAAGAGCCAAGGAAAGCCATTGTAACGGTTTCCGGCCTGACGGATGAAGAAATGCTGCTGGACAATTCCTACCTGCAGGGCGGGCAGTCCGTGGGCGTCATTATTGTGGAAAATGACAGAGATTTCTACATCCTGACAGAGAGTCAGGCCACGGATAACGCCCGGGAGATTCAGGTGACCTTCAAGGATGGCTCGATTGCCGCTGGTCGCTTGCAAAGGAGCGACGAACGCACGGGTTTGGCGGTGGTCCTGGCGGACAAGGCGCAGCTTTCCGAGGAGACGCTTGCGGCGGTTTCCGTAGCTTCCCTGGGCAATTCCTACAGCCTGATCCAGGGAAAGCCGGTCATTGCCATCGGCAATCCTTCCGGTTATCACGATTCCGTTTCTTACGGGACAATCACTTCTGTGGTGAATAAGGTGGCGGTGACGGATGCGGAATATAATCTTTTGACCACCGATATGTTGGGCAGCAGTAAGGGCAGCGGCGTTCTTCTGGATTTGGAAGGAGAGGTCATCGGGATCATCGCTCAGTCCTACGGCTCTCAGGATGAAGAAACGAAGAATATGATCCGGGGGCTGGCTGTTTCTCAGCTAAAGCCGCTGATCGAAATGCTCTCCAATGGGGAGGAGATCCGCTACTTGGGTATTAAAGGACAGGATGTGACGGAAGCCATTTCCAAGAGCACCGGCATTCCCGTGGGCGTTTATGTGGATGAGGTGGAGGAAGATTCTCCGGCTATGATGTCCGGCGTCCAGAGCGGCGACGTGCTGGTGGAGATGGACGGCCAGGAGGTAACGACGATGCAGAAGTATAGTACGATTCTGCAGAAATACGACGACGGCCAGCGGCTCTTTTTGCAGGTTATGCGCAGCAAAGGGGCAGAAGGGTATTCTCCAGTGGATGTGCAGTTGATTGTTAGAGTAAAATGATCGTGGCGGGAAGCAGCTACGGAGTATGTAGAAATGGAGAGATCGGCAAGCTATGCGATATTTAAACGAATTGCATGAAGGCGACAAGGTGAGCGGCATTTATCTTTGCAAACAAAAGCAGTCCGCAGTTACGAAAAATGGAAAGCCCTATGAAAATCTAATTTTTCAGGATAAGACAGGGGTGATCGACGGGAAAATCTGGGAACCCCATTCCCAGGGGATCGAGGAATTTGAGGCGCTGGATTATGTGGAGCTTATCGGAGATGTGACCAGCTTTGCCGGAAATTTACAGCTCAACGTCCGGCGGGCGCGTAGGGCCGCGAACGGAGAATACGATCCGGCGGATTACCTGCCCGTGAGCAAGAACAGCGCGGCGGATATGTTCGGCGGCCTTTTGGACTTTATTGACAGTGTGAAAAATCCGTGGTTGCATACGCTGCTGGAAAAGCTTTTTATCGAGGATGCGGCCTTTGGAGAAACTTTTCAGAAGCATTCCGCCGCAAAGACAGTGCATCACAGCTTTATCGGCGGCCTTTTGGAGCATACGTTGGGCGTTACCAGGCTGTGCGAATATTATACGAGGGCGTATCCGCTTTTGAATCACGATCTGCTGATCACGGCGGCTCTTTGCCACGACATTGGGAAGACCCGGGAGCTGGCGGCTTTTCCGGTGAACGATTATACCGACGACGGACAGCTTCTGGGACATATTGTCATTGGACTGGAGATGGTGCACGACGTGATTCGGGAGATCCCTGAATTTCCGCCGAAGCTTGCCAGCGAGCTGAAGCACTGTATGATCGCCCATCATGGGGAGCTGGAATACGGCTCGCCCAAAAAGCCGGCGCTGGCCGAAGCGGTGGCGTTGCATCTAGCAGACAATACCGATGCCCGGATGGAGACTCTGGCAGAGCTATTCGCTTCGGCGAAGGAAAAAAAGGAATGGCTGGGCTATAACCGGCTCTTTGAATCGAATATGCGCCGGACGGGGGAATTCTAAGAAATTTCCCGGAAGAAAAGAAGTATTTGCTTGATTTCAATTCGAGGGCATAGCCCTCGAGCACCCATATCTAAAAATGAACTTTGCCTACAGCTTGAAGCTATCGCCAAGAATGCGATAGCTTTTTTTATGCCTTAGTATGAAAAAAAGGCTGCCGGTGGCAAGCTTTCTGCATTGCTATGAGAATGCCTGCGTATTCTTTTCTATTCTATAAAAAATAATATAGATTTTCATATAGTAATGCTTGACAAATAATATTATACGACATATAATATTGTTCAGAGAACGATATTACAAGAAAAATAATAAAGAGCATTTCCAAAAGGAGCGGTGGAAGAACCTCGGAAAAGCTCATAAAACGGAGGTGAACGGCATGGTATTTAATACGGGTGCGGCGCT
>CAOJIB010000039.1 GCA_948436455.1 uncultured Blautia sp. | reverse complement strand
CAATAGTACGGGACGTGTCAACAGAAAGGATATGGATAAATTGTGCATGCTTTAGTTATGGGGATATCGGAAAAACTGTTTTTCTGACCAAAAGAGAAGCAGAAACGGCACTGAGAGAATTACAGAAAAATAAGCAATAATCGGAAAGGGGAAACATGAGCTATAAAAACAGCGAAGGCTATCCGGATCCCACGGCGGGGGAAGCGATCCATAAGGCTGGCCGGATGCCACCGCATATTTATAACGCCTACTGCGTCATAGACAACGTAGCCGGGCTTTTAGGCTTTGAAATTATCGGTCTGCGGGATAGGAAAACGAAAAAGGAATACAAGAGGTGAAAATCTGCTGATTGGGATAGCAAATCTCCATACCCCCTCTGAAAGCTTGTATATGCCCCGTAGGGCGGGATTAAACTGCAAAAGCAAGATTTATTATACTCAACAAAAAAACGTTGTATGAGGCAAATACGCGCTTACAGAGGGGGCATAGATTCGGTTAGAGAGAAAGGATAGCAGGATAGGAAAACGAAAAAAAAGAATACAGGAGGTGATGTCAGTGAAGTCAATGGATCAGCAGGAGAACGAAAAGAAAAAGGCATATCTGAAATCTTATCAGAGAGCGGCCAGACGGGAAAAAGATATTCTGGAGGAGATTCAGCGGCTTCGGATGAATAAAATGTTTCCTGCTGTAGTTAATGACGGCATGCCAAAGGGCGGCCATCAGTCGGACTTGTCCGAGTATGCGGCTTTATTGGATGAGCAAATAGGGATTCTGAAAAAAGAATGCTTGAAAAAAGTGAGGATATACAGCGGGATTGAAGATAAAATCCGACATATGGAGAATGAAGATGAACAGAGAGTTTTACGGCTGCGGTACATACGGGGGATGAAGTGGGAAGAAGTTGCGCTGGAGATGGGCTATAGCTGGCAGCATACACATAGGATTCACGCAAAAGCGCTGATAAATTTTAAAATGAGATGAAATGAGATAGAATGAGATACTTAATCTGTGTTATGGTATAGGCGGGTAAAAAAGAGCAGATGAAGCTGAAAAAGCGTCCGGCACCGGGCGCTTTTTCTTACGCCATCTTTCGGGCAAGCGCGCACAGCGCCAGCATTTTTTATCAGTGACCTCCTTTTAGCGGCTGCAATCGGCAGTCGCTTATGGCGCTGGCGGGACTGTCATAGTATAGGGTTTCCCGGCTTGGCGGGCGTCCGGGTTCAATTCCAGGAGAACCCATTCCGACAAGGAACTTCCTACAGAAAAAAGTTTAGGAAGGGATGATGCAATTGGATAGCTTTATCAGCTGGATAGGCGGAAAGAAAGCCTTAAGGAAGCGGCTGTTAGAGGAGCTCCCTCAAGGGATAGAACGGTATGTGGAAGTTTTTGGCGGCGCCGGATGGCTGCTGTTTGCCAAGGACAGACATGCAAAAATGGAGGTGTACAATGACGTAAGCGGGGATCTGATCAACTTATACCGGGTAGTGAAATATCATCCGAAGGCCCTGCAGGAAGAATTGGCGTACAGCTTTGTGTCCAGGGAACAATTCTTTGACGCACTCAGGCAGCAGGACGTCCGGGGCTTAACGGATATCCAGCGGGCCGCCCGGTTCTTTGTAATGATCAAAGAAAGCTACGGAAATACGCTGGATTCCTTTGGCTGCAGGGGCCGGCGGATGGACGCCGCCATCGACTATCTGACTAAGGCCGGTCAACGGCTGCGTTCAGTGGTCATTGAGAACCAGGACTTTGCCCGGATCCTGCAGACCTACGACCGGCCGGGGACGTTGTTTTATCTGGATCCACCCTATTATGGCACGGAGAAATATTATGCGGAGCCGTTTGGGGAAGAGGAGCACCTGCGGTTTAAGGAATGCTTAGAAGCTGTCAAAGGCCGGTTTCTGCTATCCTATAATGACTGCCCTAAGATCCGGGAGCTGTATAAGAATTATACGATCCTAGAAGCAGTGCGGAATAACAACCTGGCTGCCAAAGCCGGGGGCCGGCAGTACAAGGAACTGATTATCAGGAATTATTAAGGGGTCGCGGGCGGCCTTTGTTAGAAAGAGGGTGTTGCAGGATGGCAAGATTGACAAATAAACAGCGGTTGTTTGTGCAGGAGTACCTAATTGACCTGAATGCGACACAGGCGGCGATCAGGGCGGGGTATTCTGTGCAGACCGCAGCGGAAATAGGCTGTGAAAACCTCACAAAACCTAATATCCAGCAGGAGATTGCGGAGGCAATGGCGGAACGCTCTAAGCGGACAGGTGTAAACCAGGACCGGATTGTATTAGAGCTGGCAAAGCTGGCCTTTGTGAAAATGACCGACGTCGTAGACAGTAACGGCAGGATCAAGGATACCGCTACAGACGATGACCTGGCTTGTATCGAGAGCATTAAGTATAAGCGTTCGGATACGGATACCGGCTCCAGTATTGAGCGTGAAGTAAAGATCGGCTCCAAGCTAAAGGCGTTGGAGCTGCTCGGAAAGCATCTGGGCATGTGGAATGACAAGCTGGATATAAAGGTTGCGATCCCTATTGTGATATCCGGTGAAGACGCCCTGGAAGATTAGGCGGTGATCTTCTATGGCCCAGAGGCAGATTTCTTCACAGCATGTGTTCGGATACATGAACTATATCCTGTATCCGGAAGATAATAAACGGACAAATAACGGGAGGCAGAGTCTGCAGCTTCCAGATCTGGTCGGCAGGGGCTATGGCACCTTCTGGCGGTGGAAGGGCCGGTACAGGGTTGTAAAGGGATCGAGGGCAAGCAAAAAGTCCAAGACGACGGCGTTATGGTACATCACCAACATGATGAAGTATCCAGATGCCAATACGCTGGTTGTTAGAAAAACGTTCCGGACATTAAAAGATTCTTGTTTCACAGAATTGAAGTGGGCAATTCATCGTCTGAAAGCCGACGATTTTTGGGACATCAAAGAAAGCCCTCTGGAAATGACCTATAAGCCCACCGGACAGAAGATATATTTCAGGGGCCTTGACGATCCCCTGAAGGTGACGTCGATTACCGTTGACCAGGGTGTATTGTCGTGGATGTGGATCGAGGAAGCGTATGAGATCCGCTCCGAGGATGATTTTAATATGCTGGATGAATCGATCCGGGGAGCTGTCCCGGAAGGATCCGGCTTGTTTAAACAAATTACCTTGACTTTTAATCCCTGGAATGAGCATCACTGGTTGAAGAAGCGCTTTTTTGACAGACCTGACGAAGAAACGCTGGCGTTGACGACCAATTACCTGTGTAATGAATGGCTGGATACAGCGGATAAAAAGGTATTTGAAGCCATGCGCCGACAAAATCCCCGGCGGTACAAGGTTGCAGGCCTTGGGGATTGGGGGATCGTCGATGGCCTAATTTATGAAAACTGGAAAGAAGAAGTCTTCGATCTGATCAGTAAAAAAGAATATCTGGAACTGGATGAGGCGGCAAAAAAAGTCGGGAAATACGTTTTCCGGGAAGATATCCAGTCTGCCTTTGGCCTGGATTTTGGCTATACGAACGATCCGTCTGCATTGTTTGCAGGATTTATTGATACCGTACACAGGAAAATCTATGTGTGGGATGAACTGTATGAAAGCGGCCTTTCCAACAGAAGGATTTTCGAGCACATTCAGTCTATGGGGTATGGCAAGGAGAAGATCATTGCCGATTGTGCGGAGCCAAAGAGCATTGACCAGTTACGGGGATACGGCCTTAGAGTAAAGGGTGCCGAAAAAGGGAAAGACAGTGTAAACAATGGTATTCAGTTTATTCAGGATTTTGAGATAATTATCCATCCCAGGTGCGTGAATTTCCTGACAGAAATCAGCAATTATACGTGGGACAAGGATAAACTTGGAAATAAGCTGAACAGGCCAATAGATGATTTTAACCATCTGATGGATGCGATGCGGTACGCGCTTGAATCGTACATCGTAAGCGGCAGATGGCTGTTTTAAGATGCGTTATGAAAGAGGTGAGCGACAATGTTGACAGTTCAGGAGATCCAAAGCCTGATCGAAGAAGATATCAGTTCTGAAAAGAAACGGCTTGCAAGGATCGGGGAGCGTTATTATAATGGCGAACATGATATTTTAAATTACCGGATCTATTATTATGATGCAGACGGCAAGCTGCAGCTTGACAGGTTCAAAAGCAACATCCGGATCAGCCATCCGTTTTTTACGGAGCTGGTTGATCAGCAGGTGCAGTATATGCTTTCCGGGGATGGGAACATTATCCGATCAGATATTCCGGAGCTGCAGACGGAGCTTGACGCATATTTCGATGACGATTTCTATTCGGAAGTATACGAACTGCTGATCGGAGCGGTCAGCAAGGGATTTGAATACATGTGCGCCGTAACAAATGCGGAAGGAAAGACCCAGTTTGAGTGCGCCGATTCCATGGGCGTGGTTGAAGTCCGTGCAAAGGATACGGACGATGGGTGCGAATATTTTATTTACTGGTATGTGGACCGCATCGAAAAAGGCCGGAAACAGATCAAGCGCATCCAGGTGTGGGATTCCCAGCAGGTATATTTTTATGTACAGGCGGATGAGGGAAAGATTTTCCCGGATGATTCTGCAGAGCGAAATCCCTGCCCACATACGGTATTTACTGACCCTAGAGGCAGGAAATACGGAAAAAGCTTTGGCTTTATCCCCTTCTGGCGTCTGGACAACGGCAGGAAACAGGTCAGCGGCTTAAAGCCGATCAAAGATCTGATCGATGA
Source organism: uncultured Blautia sp. (assembly GCA_948436455.1). Taxonomy (GTDB): domain Bacteria; phylum Bacillota; class Clostridia; order Lachnospirales; family Lachnospiraceae; genus Blautia_A. The sequence continues at coordinate 14,640 of CAOJIB010000039.1, read as the reverse complement.
TTATGATCTGATGGCCTGCAGCCTTTCTAATAACTTACAGGATTTTACCGACGCTCTGTATGTGGTTGCCGGCTTCCAGGGGAATAACCTGGACGAAATGATCCAGAATATAAAAGCAAAAAAACACATCGGCGTTGATAATGGCGGAGCGATTGATATCAAGACCGTAGATATCCCGTATCAGGCGCGGCAGGTAAAGCTGGAGCTGGATGAAAAAAATATCTACCGGTTTGGTATGGGCTTTAATTCCGTGCAGCTGGGAGACGGCAACATTACAAATATCGTGATTAAGTCCAGGTATGCCCTGCTTGATTTAAAATGCAATAAGCTGGAGATCCGTTTGAAGCAGTTTTTCCGTAAGCTGCTGAAAGTAGTGCTGCAGGAGATCAATGCCGCTGATGACAGCGACTACCAGATGAAGGACGTCTATTTTGTTTTTGACCGGGAGGTCATGACCAATGCGCAGGATAATGCAGAAATTGAAAAGACGGATGCGGAAAAGCAGCAGGTGCAGATCAATACCATTCTCTCTGTGGCAAATGTTCTGGACAACGAAACAGTGATCCAGACCATATGTGAAATCCTGGATATCGACTATGAGGCAATCAAGGATAAGCTGCCAAAGGATGAGGAACAGGACACGGAACAGGCAGTACAGGAGCTGGGCAGTATCGTTCCGGATGGCGGCGGTGGTCCGGATGAATAAAAGGCAGCTGGAAGTACAAAAGTCTCTGCTTCAGGATGAAAAAAAGGTTATTTGGCTTCTAAAGCGCATGTACCAGCAGGCTGCTATAGACTGTGAAAAAAAGATCAGGGAGCTGGCAGGCCGCACAGATATGGAGAACCTGCGGTCGATTATTTATCAGAGACAGTATCAGGAAGCTTTGAAAAAGCAGCTGGACGGTATTTTAGACGCTTTGCAAAACAGGGAATTTGAAAATATCGCAGAATACCTTTCCGGATGCTATGAAAACAGCTTTCTGGGGACGCTCTATGATTTACACGGACAGGGAATACCGCTGCTTTTTCCTATTGATCAAAGGCAGGCCGTGAAGGCGATCCAAACGGACAGCAGGATTTCCACAAATCTGTATACCCGGCTGGGCGAGGATGTGGGCCATTTAAAGAAATCTATCCGGGCGGAACTTTCCAGGGGAGTTTCTAACGGCTCCACCTGGGCGGAGATGGCGGCCCTTATTGCAAAAGGCATGAACAGCCCTTTCCATAAGGCTATGAATAATGCTATGCGGATTGCCCGGACAGAAGGGCACAGGATACAAAGTGAAGCACAGTGGGATACGCTGCATGAGGCAAGAAAGCAGGGCGCCGACATTGTCAAGCAGTGGGATGCGACGCTGGATGGCAGAACGAGTGATTCCCACAGACAGTTAGACGGCCAGATCAGGGAACTGGATGAATATTTTGAAGTAAATGGACATCAGGCCAAATATCCGGGCGGCTTTGGTATAGCATCCGAAGATATCCACTGCCGCTGCTGTATGCTGCAACGGGCCAGATGGGCCCTGGATCAGGGAGAGCTTGACACGTTGAAGGAACGTGCCGCCTATTTCGGGCTTGACAAGACGGCTGACTTTGAAGATTTCAAGAATAAATATAAAACTGCTGTTGAAAAAAATCCTGATTTCGGTATAATAAATACCAAAGAGGGACGCACCATGACGAAAATACAGAGTCTGGGTAAAATTAACACGGGTATTCTGGAACAAGAGTTTGGAAAAATTCAAACAGATGAAATTATTGTAACGAACGAGCGTATGAATCATATACAGGAGCGGCATCCAGAAGATTATGCGTTGTTTGAACAATATGGAAGGGAAAGTGTTCATTCTCCGGATATGATTGTCAGAGACATAAAGCATAAAGGAACCGTGTTTATGATTAAAAAGCTACCAGATACGAATTTAAATGTGGTGGTGCGTGTAGTTCTTGAAACAGATGACAGCCGGCTGAAGAATTCCATTATGACGTTTTATAGAATTCGCGAAAGAAATCTAAAGAAACTAATAGAAAAGAACGGATTACTTTACAAAAAGGAATAAATGTTGTATAGTGTGTATATAGTATAAAGGCTTTATTCAAAGAGTTATTGAAGTAGAGAATGTGCTGCTACGCACCCTTTGGGTCAAAAGAAATGCGGGAAGGGGCACACCCGCCAATAGCTCTTTGATTTAGCAGTTATAGATACTTGTACCACCAGTCAGAAAAGATTGGTGGTATTTTTATACCCATTTTTTAGGATGCGGAGCAAAGCTTTCTATTGTCCGAAAAGGCTTAAGACATGTAAACTGCTGCCAAGTTACCCTTGCAACACGGGAAGAAAACTGTTGACCGTTAGGCACACAGCTTACGGGGAAAGGAAGGAAAATGAAATTACAGGATTTACTTGGAGAAGAACTGTATGCACAGGTGCAGGCAAAGCTTGACGATGTAAACGCCAAAGAACCTGACAAGTTAAAACATGTCAGATATGCGGATTTGTCAGAAGGTGAATATGTATCAAAGGCCAAATATGCGGCCCTGGATGCAGAAAACCAGACGAACACTACAAAGCTGGCAGAAGCAAACAACCTGATTCAGCAGCTACAGAAAGCGGCGAAAGGGGACGAGACACTTCAGGGACAGGTAACCGCTTATCAGACAAAGGTGCAGGAGCTGGAAAAGGAGCTTGCACAGACAAAGGTGGATGCGGCTGTTAAAGTCGGACTGCTTGCAGAAAATGCACTTGATGTGGATTATCTGACTTTCAAGCTGAAAGAAAAAGGGGAAAAAATGGAACTGGACGAGCAGGGGAACATCAAAGGATGGAGTGATAAGGTTGCCGCTTTAAAAACACAGCTTCCCGGCCAGTTTCAGCCGCAGGGAAAAGGCGAATATGAAGGTATGAGGCCCCTGGATAAGAACAATCCGCAGGGCGGACAGGGTATGACTAAGGCGGAGCTTTTGAAAAAGCCCTATGCCGAGCAGGTAAAATTCTTTAATGAAGATCCAGATGCTTATAATGAAATTATGAAAGGGTAAGGGTGAATATTATGGCTATTACAAAAATTGCAGATATTATCAATCCGGAAGTCATGGCAAACATGATTGAAGCGAAAATCGAAGCGCAGTGCAAGATCACGCCATACGCCCATGTAAACACAGATTTGCAGGGGGTGCCTGGCGATACGTTGACTGTGCCGAGCTGGAATTATATCGGGGATGCGGATGATTTTGATCCGGAAGCGGCATCTGACGAGGACAAAGAGATCGATGTTACAAAACTGACCGCATCCAGCACTAAATTCACGGTCAAGTGTGCGGGTAAGTCCGTAGGCATTTTGCAGACGGCGATCAACAGCGGCCTCGGGGATCCGGTAGGTCAGGCGAATCTGCAGCTTGCGAAATCCATCGTAAATAAGATTGATAACGATGTGATGGATGCGGCGTATACCTGCCAGAATACATACGAGCCAGGAAAAACGATTGGTTATGCGGGGATCGTCGATGCTGTTGCAAAATTTGAGGACGAGGAGGACGGAGTGGATAAAGTCCTTTTTATTCATCCGAATCAGGAGGCCACGCTTTTAAAGGATCCGGATTTCCTGTCTGCGGACAAGTTTACTGGCGGCGTTGCAGTCAATGGCGCTATTGGCAAGATTGCCGGATGCTGGGTAAAGAAGTCCTTGAAGGTTAAGCTGGAGGATACGGTTTACTTAAATCCGATCATCAAGACGGAGCCAGATTCAAAAGAGACAGAATACACGGAAGACGAGCTTCCCGCGCTGACTATTTTTCTAAAAAAGGACACGCAGGTCGATCATGAGTGGTTCCCAAAGAAACAGCGGCACGATCTTACGGCGGCAAAATATTATGGTGTGGCGCTGACGAATGCAGCGAAAGTCGTCATCGCTAAATTTTCAAAAGCAGCTGTCGTCTGATCCGAAAGGCGGTGCACCTGATGATTATATCTGCAGAAAAATTGCTGGCAATGCCTGAATTTTCCGGGAAATCAGAAACGGCATTGCAAAGAAAGTTAAATGCCATAGAGCACTTGATCAGGTCATACACCAATAACAACTTCCAAAACCGAAACATACGCTTCCAGGGCCGTTCCGTAGGTAATACTATATTCGGCCGTACGAAATATATGAAAGCCGGCGATACAGTCCAGATTTCACAATCAAAAGTGAATGACGGGCTGTATTTGATTACAGAGGTTGCAGAGGATCATATCAAACTTGACACAGGGCTTTTCGACGTTTCGGAAAATCTTGTGACGAAGGTGGAGTATCCGGCAGATGTGCAGGAAGGGGTCATTGAGTTGATGGTTTGGGAAGAAAAAAACAGGCAGAAGGTCGGGATTAAATCAGAAACCCTTTCCCGGCACAGCGTCACCTACTATGATCAGGATGCGGAAAATCAGGTTATGGGATATCCCGTCGCCCTGCTTGGCTTTTTAAAACCTTATATGAAAGCGAGATTTTAGTTATATGAGCGTTGGCGGCAATCTATGGGGTTTTGTCCAGATCAGGACAGAAAACGGCCATATGAACAAAATAAGGGAATGGGAAGCGGCTTGGCAGGATTGCCTACAGCTATGGGGCTGGCTGGATCTGTCCACAGGCGATGCAAACAGGATAGCTTTTAGTGCAAAGATCCAGGAAAGCAGTCACATCTTTTTGTGCGATTATCAGCCGCTTGTGGGCATCACCAGTGAAAATGCGAGGATGGTGATTGAAGGGCGGGTATACGATATCCTGTTGATCGACGATCCCATGTATATGCATGAGCACTATGAAATCTATCTGAAATTTATAGGTGGTCAAAATGGCTGACATAGAATTTAACGACAACAGCGCAGAGGTCAAAGCGGCGCTGTCTGGCGCGGTAAGGGCCTATCTGTATGAGGCTGGCGGGGAGCTGCAGGGACAGACTTATGAGGAATTCGCGGGTGGATACCGGGCAGACCAAAGGCTCCTATCAGTACAAAGTACAGGAAGGCTCCAGTGAATCCACCGTACACGTAGGCAGCAATCTGGAAAATGCGATCTGGGAAGAATTCGGCACGGGTGAATACGCCCTTCATGGAGACGGCAGGAAAGGCGGCTGGAAATATGTAGACGCGAAGGGCAAAGGCCACTTCACGATGGGTAAAAAGCCGAACCGCCCGCTGTACAATGCTTTTCATGCTCTGCGCGAAAAGCTGAAAAGGCGGCTGGAAGAAATATTGAAAGAAAGATTGGGGGGATCGGATGGTTGATTTGATGGACTTTATCGGCAGGAAGCTGGGAGAAGCGGCGATCCCCTATGAGTATGGGGAATGGACGCAGGAAATTTCCTATCCCTATTTTGTTGGTTCGTTTCTGGAATCGGATCACAGGTATGAGGACGGCCGCACGGCGGGAACCTTCACTTTGGATGGATGGTCGCGGGGATCGAAAATTATGCTGCTGGAGGCAAGCGACAGGATAAAGGAGATCTTCCAGGATTGTCAGGAGGTGCAGGATGCCCGTTTCTTTTATGTACGCTTTGGCGGTTCCCGTATAGTGCCCACCGGGGAAGCGGAGCTGTTCAAGATTACGATTACATTATTCACGTATGAGTGGAAAGGAGAATAAGAGAATGGGTTTAAAAAAGCATGGTATTACCAGCGAGACAATCAAAAAACTGATCCTTGGCGCCGGGGTCATATATAAAAACCTGAAATATGATGCGGAATTGAGCGATTGGACAGGCACGCCGCTGGGCGCAACGTCCGGCGGGATTAAATTCCATTGGGAAGCACAGTGGCTGGATGTGGAGGTCGATGGGGCGACCGTACTGGTAAAAGGCGTTTCAAAACAGAAGGTTGGGGAATCCGCCTACATCGAAGGCAGCCTTACAGAGGTTACGGAGGATGTCCTGGTTACGGCCCTGCATCTGGTAAAAGCTGAGTCAGAAGACACGAATTATATCAAGTACATATCCAAGGACAACATTACGGAAGAAGACGATTATCTGGAAAATATTGCCTATGTGGGTACTCTTTCTAGCGGTCAGAACATTATCATCATTCTTCCGAATGCCCTTTGTACCGAGGCTTTTGAGATCGAGACTAAGAATGCGGAACAGACAACTTTCAGCGTAAAGTTTGAATGCACCGCTGATCTGGAAAATGACACACTGAACAAGCTGGATATTGAGCTTTATTATCCTACAGCGACTGTTTAAGGAGGATAAATGATCATGAAAGTAAGAGTTATAAAGGAATTTATTGATAAGTATACAAGGGAATTTCATGGTATTGGCGAAGAAATTCTTTTGTCCGAAGAGCGTTTTGCGGAAATAGAGAAAGCAGGCGCTTATGTGGAAAAACTTCCGCAGGATGAGTCAGATGGACGGACGCCGGCAGCACAGGACGGTGTGCAGGGAAAAGTAGATGCAGATGAGCAGAGTGCAGCGGATGAATCACCTCAGCTGGATCATATGAAAAAGACACGCAGGAGCAGAAAATAAGAAAGAGAGGATAAAAATATGGCAGAGATTAGATTTAATTTAACAGTAGACAGTATGTTTGATCTTTGTGAAGTACTTGACGCGATTGGTATGGAATCTATAGCAGAAGCTTTTAGCAAAGAAGATCTGGAGAAGATGCAGAGCCAGGATGCCGGAGCCGTAGGAATGACGGTTATCATGAAAGTATCAGGTGTACTTATTAAGCAGCTGCCCCGTGTACGGAATGAGGTGTATAAATTCCTGGCAGGCTGCGCAGAATGGGACGACGGTACACCTGTAACAGTGGAAGTTTTGAGAAAGATGAAGATCAGCCAGTTTGTAAAGCTTATCCGGGATTTCCTTAAAACGGATGGGATCATGGATTTTTTCGAGGAAGCTGCCGGGTCGCTGGATATGGGTCGGCCAGATTCGAAGAGCTTTGTAACAGGCGGTATAGCGATGCCTATGGGTATCTAGGGCGGACAATTAAACGAAAACGGTTTAATGAAGCGGTCAGCACGATCCTGCGTCAGTATGACGAGGATATGTGCTGGTCGCTTTATTGCGCTTCTGCCGCTAATCCGTTATCTGATACAGGCAGCTTTGAAGATTTCCTGAAAAAGTGTAAAACACCTGTTGAACAAACTGAACCAGGAATGAACAACAGACAAATACAAAGGCAGGTGGATCAGGCAGATAAACTATTGCGTGGGTTTGTGCCGCCGAAGAAAGGAGGGACTTAACCCATGGATATTTTTTCACTCGTTGGAAAAGTTACGGTTAATTATGGCGATGCGGTAAAGGGGATTGATGAAGTATCCTCGAGAGCCGGAAATTTGGCTACTACTCTGGGTAAAAATATGCAGAGTGCCGGTCAGAAGATCACTTCTGTCGGGAAATCATTGGCGCCTGTATCTGTAGCTGCAGGAGGAGTAGCTACTGCGGCGATCAAAATGTCAATGGATTTTGATTCGTCTATGAGCAAGGTTGCAGCTATTAGTGGTGCAACAGGTAAGAATTTTCAGGCCTTGAGGGATAAAGCGCTTGAGATGGGCGGAAAGACGAAGTTTTCTGTAACTGAAGCGGCAGAAGCTATGACTTATATGGCTATGGCCGGTTGGGAAACATCAGATATGCTTTCTGGCATTGAGGGTATTATGAATCTTGCTGCGGCCGCAGGGGAAGACCTTGCGACTACTTCTGATATTGTAACAGATGCTCTGACTGCATTTGGATTATCGGCAGTAGACTCAGGACATTTTGCAGATATATTGGCGGCGGCAGCGACGAGCGCTAATACAGATGTATCTATGATGGGCGAGACATTCAAGTATGCTGCTCCTGTTATGGGAGCGCTTGGCTATAGTGCAGAAGATACATCACTTGCTATAGGATTGATGGCAAATAGTAGTATCAAGGCAAGTACAGCAGGTACAACCTTAAGAGGGGCATTCAGCAGGCTTGTAGATCCAACAGATTCTATGGTTGAGGCCATGCTGGCGTATGGTTTAGCAACTCAGGAAACGGGAGTAGATCAGGAGAAGCTTGAAAAAGCGCAGTATAAAGTCTCAGCAGCTACCTTAAATGTACAAAAAGCACAGGTGTCATATAATCAGGCGGTTGCTAAATATGGTCAGCAGTCTCCACAGGCGCAAAAAGCGTTAATAGGGGTACAGCAAGCCTCTCTTAAATTAGAACAAGCGCAAAGCGATCTAGATAAAGTGCAGAATACTTTGGTTGGCACTGGCGAAGTTACAAATTTAATTCTAAACGATGAAGAGGGAAATGCCCGTTCTTTGCGCGGTGTCATAACATTTTTACGTAAAGAATTACGTGGGCTGGATGAGCAGCAACAGTCAGCAGCAGTATCAGCTATATTTGGTACAGAAGCTATGACAGGAATGCTTGCAATTATTAATGCGTCAGATGAGGATTTTGATAAGTTAGCAAATGCAATTGATAATTGCGATGGTTCAGCACAAGAGATAGCTGGGATTATGCAAGATAATCTCGCCGGACAGTTAACTGACTTAGGAAGTAAGTTGCAGGTACTTGGAGTATCCATTATGGATTTATTTACACCTGCCTTGAGGGGAATTGTGGAGCAAATTCAAGGATTTGTAAGTTGGTTGAATGGATTGAATGATAGCTCTAAAAGGGTTATAGCCACAATTGTATTAGCTGTAACTGCATTAAGTCCTGTATTAATTGTTATTGGAAAAGTAGTCAGCGCCATCGGAACTATTATAACTGTTGTCTCTAAAATATCAAGGGTAGTTTCCGGCGTGATCCACGTTGTATCCGGCGCGGCCAGCTTTATTTCCGGTACGGTCATCCCCGCTATTGGAGCAATAGTATCTACGGTTGGTATTGTCCCTATTGCGATTGCCGCTGCAGTGGCCGCAGTGATTGCTGTGTTTGTGCTGCTGTGGAACAAATGCGAAGGTTTCAGGGAATTTTGGATAAATCTCTGGGAAGGGATAAAATCTGTTGTTTCTACAGCGATTGAAGGCATTAAAGGCTTCTTTTCCGGGATTCTTGATTTTATAACGAATAATTGGCAAGGACTGCTGTTGCTTTTGGCGAATCCATTTCTAGGTGCATTCAAGCTGCTCTATGATAACTGCGAAGGCTTTCGCACATTTATTCATGGTTTCCTTGAGGGAGTGAAAAATATTGTCTCCACCGTTATGGGTGCTATTGCATCGATCTTTGCCACTATATGGAATGGAATCACAAATTTTGTTGTGAATGTGTGGGAAGGGATCGTACAGGTTGGAAAAACTATATTTGAAGGGCTGGCAGCGTTTTTTACAGCTTGTTGGGAAGGAATAAAAGCTGTAGCTGTTACAATATGGACAGCCATTTCTGCATTTTTTGGCACGATATGGGAAGGGATAAAAACTATTGTAACTACCGTTGTAACGGCTATTCAAACCTTCCTTGCCACTGCTTGGAATACGATTAAAACAGTGATTACAACGGTTCTAAATGCCATCAAAACGGTATTTTCTACCGTATGGGGCGCAATTAAAACCGTAGTCACTACCGTGATGGAAGCCGTGAAAAGCTTTATCACGACTGCATGGAATGCGATCAAATCTATAATTTCAAACGTACTAAATGGAATTAAGAATGTTATCACTACCGCATGGAATGCCATAAAAACTACAATCAGCAATGTCCTGAACGGTATCAAGTCTGTAATCAGCAGCATATGGAACAGCATAAAGAGTATTGTGACCAGTGTGCTGAACGGGATTAAGAATGTCATCACTACTGTATGGAATGGGATCAAAACAACGATCAGTAATCTGATGAATTCCATTGTATCGGTATTTGGTACAGCCTGGAACGGGATCAAATCTACGATCGGTGATGTAATCAATGGCATAAAGACAGCAATATCCAATGGATTAAATGGTGCGAAAAATGTAGTGGTCAATGTGCTGAGTGCAATCAGGGATACCTTCTGGAATATTTTTGAGGGCGCGGCAAATATCGTGCAAAATGCGATTGAGAGGATTAAAAACTTATTTAATTTTGACTGGTCACTGCCGCAGATCAAGTTGCCACATTTCTCCATCAACGGCCAGTTTTCATTGAATCCGCCGCAGATTCCGTCTATTGGCGTGGAATGGTACAAAAAAGCGATGGACGGCGGTATGATCATGAATCAGCCGACAGTTTTTGGCTATGATCCAAAGGCTAATCAGCTTTTGGCAGGCGGCGAAGCTGGAAGTGAGACGGTGGTCGGGACAAAAAGCCTGATGCAGATGATCCAAAGCGCTGTATCGTCTGAAAATGACGAGCTGATTGCAGTCCTGCACCTGATCCTGGAAGCGATCTATACGCTGGATGAAGGGCTGGGAGAGAAATTCTATCGTGCATTGCTAAATACAAGATTTCAAATCAACGAACGTGAATTTGCACGTTTGGTAAAGGCGGTGTAAAGATGCTTGAGAAGATCAGATTTGTAAATCATATGCAGGAAGAGATGGTCTGGGGAGAACAAGGGGTATATGCAAACAGCAGCGATCTGCATGATTATTCCTGGGACTGTACATCGGACAGTTACAGGATATCGCTTTTTGATAAGGGGGTTGTCACAAAGACGATCCCCCTTGTTATCTGCTGCAGCTCAGAGAATGAAGGGCTGGGAATAAAGAACAGATTGCTGGAGATCGCAGAAAAAGATGTACTTGCTTTGGAACATGGGAGACTGGTTATAGGCGAGTATTATCTGAAATGTTATATCACCGGAAGCAAGAAAAGCAATTATCTGCTGAACAAAGGCTATATGGAAACCACACTGACCGTCACGACAGATTATCCTCAATGGATCAAGGAAACGCTTACTTCCTTCCGGAGAAATGGGGATGTTCTTTCAAACGACGGAGAAGCAGTGGCAGGCGAAAAGAGGAATCTGGATTTCCAGGTAGATTTTCCCTACGACTATATGTCGGAAATGAAAGGGAAGACTTTGAATAATACAGGGTTTTCCAGCGTGAATTTCCGATTGACTATTTATGGGCCGGCTGTTGATCCGGAGATCTATATAAGCGGCCATCGCTATCAGGTAGATTGCCTTGTGGAAGAAAACGAGTACTTGACAATAGACAGTATTGCCAAAACGATCCTTCTTACAAAGCAGGATGGGACGATTGAAAACTATTTTCATCAGCGCAACAGGGATTCTTATATTTTTGAAAAGATTCCTGCGGGTATGAATATGGTGACATGGGATATGAGCTTCGGATTTGATGTGATAACTTTTGAAGAAAGAAGTGAGCCAAAATGGATCTGATTTATGCTACAGATCGAAAAGTAGATGTTGGCGTTATGCGCAATTACACGTTCGATTTAGCTTTTGGCAGCGATGAAAATAATTTTGAATTAACAACAGGTATAAATAACCATGTATGCAGGCCGGGCTATTTTTTATACATTGAAAATACGGAATATGGCGGGATCATTGACAGGATGAAGGTACAGACAGATACAAAGGTCTTGGTTTATAAAGGCAGGACGTGGCATGGGATCCTGGGATCGAAGATCTTGGAGCCGGATGCAGGGGAAGACTATCTGATATGTGAGGGGGAAGCAAACGCAGTTTTAGGTACATTGCTTGAAAGAATGGGCCTGACAGATTTATTTAAGGCAAGCACAGTTGATTCGGAGCTAGTGATCCATTCTTATAAAATGAACCGGTATATCAATGGCTATGAAGGGATAAAGAAAATGCTTTCCTCCGTTGGCGGCAAGCTAAAGACCCGTTTTCAAAATGGATTTGCAGTTTTATCAGCAGAGCCGTTAGTTGATTATTCCAAAAACGAAGAATTCGACAGCTCACAGCTGAATTTTGATGTGGAGAAAAATTATAACCCGGTCAATCACATGATCTGCCTGGGGCAGGGGGATCTGAAAGAACGAACGGTGATCCATTTATATGCGGATGGCCAAGGGAACATTTCCCATATCCCATCCAGCTTTGGGACGGATGAGGTTGCGGAGGTCTATGAAAATGTCAATGCAGAATCGATGGAAGAATTGGAAAACGGCGGCATCAGTGCATTAAAGGAATCCTGGAACAGCGACAGCTTAGATATCGCCATCGATAGCGAAAGGAATTACGATATAGGCGATATAGTCGGCGCCAGAGAGCATATCACGGATATTTTTGTAGCGCAGCCGATCGCAAAGAAAATCGTAACTATAAAAGGTGACATTGTTACCACATCACATAAGGTAGGTACATGATATGGCTAATTTGCATTTAGTGACGGGATACGCAGGGGAGGAACATATTACTTCGAACGACCAGGGTTCGTTTAATGCGGCCCTTATGGGAAACGGGGAATTCGTTCTGGAACGTGGGAAACAGTTTGCCGCACAAGTGATATCTAATAATAAAGTTCGGATTTTTGACGGCGATCTATTGATGCAGGGCCGTCATATCCGGTTAAAAGAAAATACATATGTGGATTTATTTTTTGAGAATGGGATGCAGGGATATAAAAGGACTGACTTAATCGCAGTACGCTATGAGAAAGATGCGATTACAGGCGTTGAAAGTGCCAGTCTGGTTGTAATTAAAGGTGTTCCAACGGAAGGCGTATACGTCAGTGCAGAGAAAATCACAGGCGACATCCTTAACGGCCATGCACTGCAAAACGATACCATACTTTATAAAGTAAATTTTGATGGATTAGGGATTCAGGAGCCGGAAAAGGTTTTTTCTACTATTACAACATTGGAAACCATGAAGGAAGAAGCCTTTGAAGAGATACGAAAGAAGGCGGAGAGGTCTATACAGGTTACATTGCATGCAGATGAATGGAGCGGCGAGGCACCACCATATTCAATCAGTTTTGCAATTGAAGATCTGGCGGATCATAACGTGGAGATTGTTCCCATCCCTGATATAACAGAGGAACAGGTGCAGGGATTTATGGACGCACAGATCATGACTGGAAGGATTGAGAAAAATACGGTGACACTAAAAGCATATGGAGAGGAAAAGCCGTCGATCAATCTTCCTGTCATAGCTATCATCAGGTAAAGGATGGGTATCATGGGGAATGTCATTATAAAACTTCCAGCTGGAGGCGGGGGAGGCGTAGATCTGTCAGATGCGAATGCGGTGCCCGCAGACGTGGCCAGCGGGAAAATATTTTACAATAACGAGGGCCGGCAGACGGGCACATATACTTTGAATAGTGCGCTATCTGATGCAGATGCTACGCCTGCACAAGTAAGAAAAGGATATGTTTTTTATAATAAAAATGGTCGCCAAACAGGTACATTTGATATGTCGGATGCCACAGCCAACTCTTCCGATGTAATGTCTGGAAAAACCTTTTATAAAAATTGGAGTAAATATACAGGAAATTTTTCTATGTCCGATGCTACAGCTACAGCAAGCGATGTATTATCCGGAAAAACGTTTTATAACGGCAGTGGAAAAGTAACCGGAGCATATGTGAAAAAGTTTTCAGAATCAACTCTTGTTCTAACGGCAGGGAAAAGTTATTCTCGTTATTTAAACGCAACTGGAAATGTTAGTATTATAAAAATGAAAAATGCGACTTCCGCCACATACAGTACAAGTGCTAATCAGGCCAACTATTACACTTTGGATTTATCGGGAATGTCGTTATATGATTTTTTCGTTAGCGGAAACACAAAAATGGTAGGCGCAGATGTGGACGGGGTTTTTTATAGTCTTCCTATACCTGGGGGAATCGATTTATCGGATGTAGGAAATACGACAATAAATTACTTCAATACATTAGCATCTATTTTAGTCCCTCCAAATTCTGAAATAGCGCTTTTTTTGATGTACGGCGCAAATCGTACCACAGGATCCCTTGGAATATTAGAGACTTCCACCCTTGGGTCAGTAGCCAGCTCTAATTTTACGCCGCGCAGTACGCATACTATAACGGCGTATACCAGAAATTCTTAAATATAAGACAGGGGTGAAAATATGGGATATGTTATGTTAGCACTGCCAGTAAAAAGGGGGTCAGGTGGAATGATCGATACAGCGATATTACAAAGCAAGGCGAATAAATTCGATGTCTTTCGACACACAATTTTAGCTTCATCGTGGACAGGTACAAAGCCTTATTATAGTGAAATCCAGATCAGCAATATTGTAAATCCGGATTCGACTTATGTTGTAGTGATTCCGGCGGGTGATTGGACAGATGACGTTTTGGAGGCGTGGGGGAAAGCCAACGTGATAAGCGGCACAGTAGAGGATGGGGCCGTTACGTTAAAGGCAAACGGGGGAAAACCAGCACTGGATATTCCAGTGTATTTCCTGTTCTCAGAAAGCTTAAAGGCGGATACAGAAACCTCTTCTGGAATTGTCAATGTCAGCGGGCCTGCGGGGGCATCCTCAAGCGGCGGAGCCGGTCAAGACGGTGCATCTGCTTATGAAATCGCCGTGCAAAATGGCTTTAAAGGGACTGAAACAGAATGGCTGGAATCTCTAAAAGGGGAACAGGGAGCACAGGGCCTACCTGGAGAAAAAGGGGAACAGGGTATCCAAGGTGAGAGAGGTGAACAAGGGATTCCCGGAGAAAAGGGGGATAACTATGTTCTGACGGATGCGGATAAGCAGGAAATCGCGTCTATGGTCGAAGCAGAGTTTACCGC
>CAOJIB010000038.1 GCA_948436455.1 uncultured Blautia sp. | reverse complement strand
CCTTCACCCTCAGATCATTCCCGATATCCGTTTCCATAACAATATCTTTGCACTGCTTCATCAACAGGTAAACGTCTGGCGTTACTGTGATAATACGGCCCGTCTCCGGTACATCCGCATTATCCAGGGCCGCATTGCCCTTGATAATCTCCAAGTAAATATTCTCTTTGGTAAGCGCTGCTGCATCAGGCTTATTTCCCGCTTTGCTGCACATCACACCATATACATAGGAATCTACTTCTGGAATAACAACTTCCCGCTGCTGTCTGGCCAGTGCAGACGCGCCTTGCAGCTGCTGCTTTGTCTCATCCACATCCAGCTTATCAATGGCGAATGTAAAGGATCGGTCTTTTGTCAGCGTCATTTCCTCCGTTACCGCATCAAGCCCCTGTATCTGCCCATACCGGGAATTATTCTCACCTGTCCCGGCCCTGTCGTAATCATTCATAACCGCTGTAGTTACTTTATATACTTTGATCGTGTGCGCCCCTGTCCAATCAAAATCATTATTGGTCAAAAGCGACTTTTTACTTTCCGTTGCAAATTTCTCATCTACATACGGTTCAAATTTCGTTGCTAAGTCAATTGCCATCTAATCACCTCATTTTATTTTAGCCCCATAGCTTTCCGAAACGGATCGCTCTCCTCATGCTCATAAAGAGCATCCTTGTCTATGGGGCGAAATCCTTCATATGTTCCTTTGCCCAGCTCATTTTCCGCAGGACTGTCCTTGAATCCTCTAGTATGCTCAATCACTTCAATAGCAGCAATCAGGGATTTCTCATCGGAATATTTCAGCACATCGGCCAGTTGTTTCGGCAGCCCACGTTCTGAAAGCAGCTCCTTCGCCCTGATCTGCATTTCCCTTTGATTCAATTCTGCTTCCCTTTTACTGTACTCCGATGAACGCTTTGCCCGATCCTCATTCAGTCTCTTACTCACGATAGCATTCACCTGTTCTTCTGTAAAAGTCTTTTCCTGCTGTGTTTCCGTCGCAGTCCCGGCTGTATTCGTGTTCTGGTTCTCCATAATATAAAGTCTCCCTTCTTTTTACGTCCCTGGTGGACTATTTGCCAATTAAAAAAAGGACATGGGTTATAATCAATAAATGATTACTTCCCATGCCCTGCGTGCAGGACTAACACCCCTTTGGGGCGCGGTACTCCACAAATTTATTTTAGCATCATTTTACCATATATGGTAGTCCTCGTCAATAAAATCCGCTTATTTTGTGTGTTTTTCTGATATTGGCACTGTCAACACCGTATGTAAAAAGCCATCTTTCGGTGCAGTCTTCCGCACTCTGGTATCTGGAAACAGATCTTTCACAGCATCTTCAAGCTGCTCTTGCTTATCCTGTTCATTAGCCGTATAGGCAACTCTGATCTTCATTTTCTGCCGCCTTTCTGAATATTGTTTGCTGAACGATAACAATTGATAACATATGGACATTATATAGACTTCAAATGTTAGGTTTTATTGGGTTTTCCTATCCTGATACCTTATATAACGCTCATATACGAATTTTCATCTGCCACTTGATAAATCGCCTGCCTACATGGTAAACTATGACTGTATGGGTCATATGTTTACCATGTAGCAAGCCTTTATGTAATCTCTGATTATGTAAGGGCTTTATTTCCCAAGTAATGCTTTCAGATGAAAATACACTAACCGGATTTTCCTTTCGTCAGCTTCATCCAGCCACTTGATAATCTGTTTTTTCATGATCTGCCTCCTCTCTTAATATCCTTTACAGTCATTCGTATGATTTATTGTATTTTGCAATAATTTAACAGCAACGCTTACATTTTCCAGATGATCCGTTATATTCCGCAATTTAGCGACGGCACATCCCTCATCCCGGAACCACGCGCACTCTGTTCTACATTCTTCCTTCATCAGCGGACACAATACCATATTTTTTCACCATCCCTTTCTTCTGTCCACTTGTCCATTTAATATATATATAATTTTTTCTCTTATGCGATAAAAAGAAAAATGTCATTTCAGATGGACAAACTATTTTTTCTAAACATGGGGATTCTTCTCCTATAGACATACATATTTATGCAGAGCATGGAGAAAACCCAATAAAATCAATGCTCCTGCATACTTGCCATCATGCAGAGCATGGGCACGCATGACAACTTATTAATATACATGCTCTGCACCATGACTGCCCATGACTGCCAAAGTGGCAAACATGTATAAAGCCTTTATTTACTTACTTTTTTATCATGCTCTGCACTTTCTACATGTCCTTGTAGGGAATCCAAATACTCTTTGGCGTCCTTTTTAATCTGATCCGGATCGATATCTTCAAATTCTACTTTTTCCCAGTAATATCTACCGCCAAACTTTTCACGAACAACCTTTAATTGTAAATCTGCTCTTGCCCTCTGCAGTGTTCGTTCTGATATCCCGTTAGCCTTTGCAAGTTCCTTGATTTCTTTCACTTCACAGCGACCATCGACCAGATTTTCACTGATCAACACTTTAGCTTCAAAAATACTTGCCGTATCATCTTTCCTTCCTGCGTTGAGTGCCGCATAATCTGATTGTTTTAAATTACTTGTACCGGAATATACAACGCCGCCATTTTCAGGATCAATCCTAAATAATATTGTCTGGCCTGCTGCCTGTGTACTGCTCTTTTCATGGCTCATGTATTTGGTGCCATTCTGATCTCCCGGAACATTCCCCAGTGCCAGATAACTTCTTGCTGTTGCCATTGTGTCCATACTTCCAAGGATTCTTGTTATCGCATCTCCACGGTTATTTTTGTTATAATGGCAAATGAAAACTATCGTTGTTTCATATTTTTCAGCCAATGCAATCACAGGATTCAGCAGTGCCCTAATCTCATTGGCCGAGTTCCCATCGACCTTTCCTCCAAGAAATGACTGAAAGGGATCCAGAATCATTAATGCGGGCCTTACCTGATCTAAGTAAATATCAAATTTATCTATATTGGAAAATTTCAATTCGCCTTTCGGATCCTCTATCGTATAAATTTTACTTAAGTCGGCACCGCACCACAAAAGCCGGGGGACAATCGTATCTGCTATGCCATCTTCTGTCGTAATATAAATTACCTTTCCAGGTTCAGATGGCATATAAGGTATATCAAAAAACCGTATTCCTCTTGACACACATGCCGCCAAATAACAGGCGATAAAGGTTTTCCCTGTTCCAGGATGCGCACCAATAATTACAACCTTTCCTTTTGGTATTTGCGGTTTATACAAAAAATCTACCCCCTTTACGGTAACTTTGTCCAGACATACAAGTTGTAACTTAGATTCTGCGTCTGGTTCTACATAATCTAACGCTTCTGGCCTGGTTATAGTGTTCATTTCCTGTTTATCCAGTTTATCTGCAAGAATAAACTCATTTGCATTATCCAGAATCCGCCTGATCACATCTGCCGAAAATCCAACAGACTTCCGCAGCATATACGCATATCTAAATAAACTGTCATTGCGGCCATCGCCATCTGTTAACTGCCATAAATCAATTGTTGTATTTACAGGAAACAGTTCTTCAGGCGCTTCCTGAATATGTTCCGGCTCAAATGATGGGGGAAAACGGTCAACACCGTCAACCCTAAGCCTAATGTATGTAGAACCACTATGCACATCAGCTACCAGGCCACAGGCCAGTTTTCTGTCTTTTCCGTCTTTGAATTTCCAGTTGGCCGGCTTTCTCCAAAAAGTGTGCATATGTCCGCTCTTAGGATTTTCCAGTATCAAACAGTCCCAGCCATTTTCTGCTGCCATGTCCCAGAATGCACTTGATAGTTCCGGTGAATCAAAACTAATGTCAATAAAACCATCATTTAACACTGCGCCAAAATCTTGATCACTACAGACCTCTTCCCACGGATGCCCTGGCACGCCCTTAACTTTTTCTGCAGGGATACTATTTCCATTCTGATCAAATTTCCCATGGAAATACGTTCGGAACACTTCTGAATTTCCATCCCATTGTGCCATTTTTTTTACATCCCCCCTTCCATGTCAATCAGATTTTCTACGGGCACGTTCAGAGCCTTTGCAATCTTACCGACTGTCGCAGGCTTGCAATTTTTCCCGGCAGTCGCATTAATTAATGTGGCTTTTGGCACGTCTGACTTTTCCTGTAATTCTTTAGTTGTCAGACATTCTCTAGCCATTGCAAGCTGTAATTTCTGCTTATCGATTCTCATGTGTATTCCTCCCTTTCTTTCACTCGACCTTACTGATAACCTGCCATCATCAGATGCCGGGCAGTCACCTCCGGCATGACGGCCACTGCTGGCCGTTTCGGCTTACCACTCTAAAAATAGGCGTCATCTGGTACTGTCATCCAATAATCTTCATCGCTTTCGTCGCTATAAAATACACAATCTGCGTCGTTCCATGTATAATGCCGGCCATTCCAGTAAAATGCTTTTACAACCATATCATTCAAACTTTCAGAGTAAATATATTTCATATATCTCCTTCTTTCTCCCGGCATTACCCAGCAGGGATGGGACTACTTTATAAGCGTTCTACTTTAACTATCTTGTAACCTTTCTCGCGCGCAATATTTACGGCACGTTTCCAATCTTTCCACACGCCCGGCAGCATGTTTTACTCGCTTTGTTCTTTATAAGACTATAATATATCTTTGAAAGACATTTGTCAACACATTTTTGTTGTTTTAAAGACTTTTTGTTGACTCAAAGACTCTTCTCTGTTATTATCAATATTGAAAGGAGGTATACGTGTGAAAGATCGTATTAAAAAAATTAGAAAACAACTTGATTTAACGCAACAAATATTCGGGGAACGTTTAGGAGTCAAACGAAACACTGTGGCCCAGTGGGAAAGTGGAATCAATACTTTAACAGAACAGATGTTTAAATCCATATGCAGAGAATTTAATGTAAATGAAGAATGGTTAAGAAATGGACAGGGAGAAATGTTCATTGAAATGGGCCAAGATGAACAGATTGCTGCATTTATTGGTGGGGTGCTACACGATAGAGGGGATTCATTTAAAAAACGTTATATTTCTATGTTAGCATCATTAGATGAATCTGAGTGGAAAACATTAGAAAAAATATTAACAAACTGCAATAAATAAAACTCTCCAATCTTTCCACACGCCCGGCAGCGTAAGGAAGGGAGAGATTAACTATGAAACTACCAAACGGATACGGCAGCGTCTATAAACTGTCAGGAAACAGGCGTAAACCCTGGACAGCCCGTATAACTGTGTCAAGAGAAGAAAATGCAGACGGCAAAATGCATTGGAAGTACCAATATCTGGGATATTACAAAACGCAAAGTGAAGCATTAACAGCTCTCGCTCATTACAATGAAACCCCTTACGATATTGATATCAATAAAATCACTTTTGCAGAAATTTTTCAAAGATGGTCTGCAGAGCATTACCCTAAAATATCAAAATCAAATATTCAGGGTTATAATGCCGCATATCGATTGTGTGAACCACTATATGCATTACACTTCAACGATTTGCGGAAAAGTCATTTGCAAGGTATTGTTGATAATTGCGGGAAAAATTATCCCACATTGAAAAAGCTCAGAGTACTATTTAGCGTACTATATAAATTTGCTCTAGAAAATGACATTGTCTTAAAAGACTATTCCCAGTATATTGATATAAACCAATATAAGGATCGTAACCCCAACAAATACGACCGCAGGCCATTCAGCAAAGAAGAAATAGATATTGTCTGGAGATGGAAGGATACGAACGAATACATTGTTATCATTTTAATGCTGATCTATTCCGGAGTCAGGATCGGCGAACTGTTAGACTTAAAAAAAGAAAATGTAAATTTGAAAGAACGCTGGTTTGATGTAATAGCATCTAAAACAGAATATGGAGTAAGAAAAGTACCCATCGCCAAAAAAATATTGCCTTTTTTCGAATTCTGGTATAATAGGAATAATTGTGAATATTTGCTTTCTACTCCTGATGCCAAACATTTTATGTACCGTAATTATTATGATTCTTACTGGAAGCCCCTTATTGAACAACTGGGGTTAAAAGACCATCGCCCACATGATACCCGTCATACCTGTATTTCCCTTCTAACTGCTGCCGGTACAGATGACAGAATCATTAAAAAAATCGTTGGGCATAAAGGACAGTCTGTAACAGAAACAGTATATACGCATTTTGAAATACAACAACTAATTGATGCTATCGATCTAATATAATAAAATAACCCCCGGTATGGTTCCGGGGGATAAATTTTTACTTATTGTGTAAGCAACCTGTAAGCAACTTGTATATTTTCTTGTAGCAACGCAGCAAATTGCACAACGTCGTACATATTGAATTTCCGGGATTTTCTGCTTTTGTAGCAAAGAAAAATTATCTCTTGGAGAACTGGGGTGCCCGACGCGCGGCCTTTAAACCATATTTCTTACGTTCTTTCATACGCGGGTCGCGGGTTAAGTAACCGGCAGCCTTCAGGATCGGACGATATTCGCCATCCGCCTGCAAAAGAGCTCTGGAAATTCCATGGCGAATCGCACCTGCCTGTCCGGTGTAACCGCCGCCGTGTACGTTTACCAGAACGTCAAATTTTCCGTTACACTCTGTAGCAACTAAGGGCTGGCGTACGATTGTCTTTAGAGTTTCCAAGCCAAAATATTCGTCGATATCTCTTTTATTAATCGTAATCTTACCGGTGCCAGGTACCAGATAAACTCTTGCAATTGATTTTTTTCTTCTTCCTGTTCCGTAGAATTTTGTATCAGCCAATGTTTTTACCTCCCTCTATTAAAATGACAGTGCTTCCGGCTTCTGAGCGGCATGCTTGTGCTCAGGACCTGTATATACGAACAGCTTCTTGTACATGGTTCTTCCCAGCGGTCCCTTCGGAAGCATTCCCTTTACTGCCAGCTCAATGACACGTTCCGGCTTCTTCTCCAGCATCTGCGCCAAAGTAGTCTCTTTCATTCCGCCCACATAGTCAGAATGATGGTAATAAATCTTCTGCTCTAATTTCTTGCCGCTTACTTTAATCTTCTCGGCATTTACGACGATCACATAGTCCCCTGTATCAATATGGGGGGTAAATTCCGGCTTATTCTTTCCGCGGAGCACTTTAGCTACTTCTGACGCCAGACGGCCTAACGTACAGCCGTCGGCGTCCACTACATACCATTTTCTTTCAATTTTATCTGGATTCGCCATATAGGTCTTCATGGTTGTACCTCCTGTTGTTCTATCAGCAATTTATATCTGCGGAAACGATGGCCCTATCCGGACATCCTGCCGCACAGTCGTTAATACAGAAAACCTGCCGCCAGATTTCCTGCATACTATGGCATTCAAAAGACGCTTCTGCGATAGCGGAAATGTCCAAACCGCCCAAAAGATACCACCGCCGGGGCTTTGGCGAAGGAATCTTAGCATCACGCCACATTTCATAATTATAGGTGATACGCTTTTTTCTGTCAACCATTTTTCTGTGAAAATTTGCTATTCCGTCATAAATAAAGCCTCGTCAATCGCCTGCAGATCGCTTTCCGGTACTTCCCACAGGCCGTCGTCGTTCTGCGTCACAGGTACGGTAACTGTCTGCGGTTCACCGTATGGGATTTCCGCAAGCATTTCACCGAGCAGCTCATATGTCATATCCATGACAAGCTGGATAATCTTCTCTTCACTGATTTCTTCGCCGGAATTTAAGAACTCCTCTTCACACCTTGCCAAAATCTCCTCCTGCATCTCATCGGAAAACTTAAACCGCATCGGCTCGGCCTGCACGTCCACCTCAAACCCATCGTCTGTTTTCCTTGCCTCGCCAACCGTATACTTTGCCTTGGCAAGAACCTCCTGAAACAATCCCTGGTACTGTTCCATCATTTCTTCCGTCACGCCCAGCTCTTCTAATTCTAACATACCGACGATCGTCTCGATATTCTCATCATATAGCTGCTGCGCTTCTTCCTTCGTAGAATCCGTAAGCTCGGCATACTCTTCAAACTCCGCCTTATAACTTGCATCCAATACCGCCTGCACATACGCCTTCGCATCCTCCGCCCCAAAGCCGCAGCCTGCAAGCATGCCCAATACCAGCACAGCCGCCGTTAGTAACGCAACACTTCTTTTTCTGATTGCTTTCATAACAATTCCTCCCCGAATTCAACAATTATTTTCTACTTTTATTTTATCAGCTTTTGTCCCATTTGAAAATAGATAAATAGATTCATTCAGCGACGTCGCGCTATTTCCAAAGCACAACATATCGGATACCCATTACTACTCGCTTTTCATAATGTGTGATTGCTTTGACAATATAGTCTGTGGTATACTATATTATAGAAGAAAAATATTGTAGAAACCAAAAAGATACCGGTGATATTTGCAGGAATTCCCGTACACACTACGTATGGACGCTTATTGCGCCTCTGTAAGTATTGCCAAAGGAATACGAGATGAACGAACAACGAGATATCCTAATCGGCATTGATTTCGGGGAAAAAAATTCCCAGATCTGCTACTATGATCGAAAAGAAAATGAACCGGTTTCCGTTCCCATGAAGGTGGGAAGCTGTCTGTACGAGGCGCCTACCTGCCTGTGCAGGCTCGTCCACAAAAAGGGCTGGAGTTTTGGCATGGAGGCGGAATATTTTTCCAGAGAATACGGCGGAATCCTGGTGGAAGATCTCTATCGGATCACAGGAGAACGCCGGGCGGTTTCTGTAGGTGACGAAGAAAAGACGCCTCCGGAGCTGGCGGCGCTGTTTTTAAAGGAGCTGCTGAAAATAGCCGGATTTCTGGAGCCTTTGAAAAATATCAAGTGCCTGATCATCACCACGCCCAAGCTGACGAAGGAGCGGGTAGACAATTTAAAGGCGGCCTGCGAAAGCATCGGCTTTCAAATAGGCCAATATCTGCTGATGGACTATTCCGAAAGCTTCTATTATTATGCCTTAAGCCAGCGGCCGGATACCTGGAATCGGAACGTGGGCTGGTACGAATTTCACGAGGATCAGGTCAGCTTTCGAAAGCTGACGATGGATATCACTACGAAACCGATGCTGGTACGCTTAAATGAGCCGGTAACGACCGACCTTTCCACAGATGCAGCCGGACGGGACATCGATTTTTATCAGTTTATTCAGCGTACGGTGGGAAACGATCTATATTCCAGCGTACTGCTCACCGGTTCGGGCTTCGACCAGGCATGGGCGAAGAAATCCACGCCGCTCCTATGCCGGCAGCAGCGAAAGGTTTTCCTGGGGAATAATCTTTTTGCTAAAGGCGCCTGCTATGGGGCCAAGGAAAAGTTAGAAGATAAAAAACTAAAAAACTATCTCTATGCAGGGGACGCCCTGGTAAAAACGAATGTAGGCATGGAGCTTTTTATTATGGGCTCCATGGCCTATTATCCCCTGATCGAAGCGGGAAATAACTGGTACGAATGCAGCACGAGCTGCGAAATCCTGCTGGACGGTCCAGATGAGCTGGTATTTATCGTCAGCGAAATGGGCAGTAAGGAGAAAAACAAGATCAGCATGGCGCTGCCAGGTCTGCCAAAGAGACCCCGAAAGGCGACCAGACTTTCCCTGGCGCTGACTTATCAATCTGAAAAAGATTGCGTGATCATTGTAAAGGATATGGGATTCGGCGACTTTTTTCCCAGCAGCCAAAAGGTCTGGAGAGAAACGGTGCAATGGTAAGGAGGAAGGACGATGAGCGGCTATGTGTTATGCAGGACGAGAATGGCCGAGGTTCCATACTATATTAAAAATATCAGCATGAACGTTTATTCCGTCGAAGAGTTATGCTATTATCTGTTTCACAACGTCTATCTGGTAGACGAATCCCTGATGGACACACCGCTTTTCGACTGGCTGGACGGAGAGTTGTGTTTGACGGCGCTGGCGCACCGCCTTCGGATCTTGCAGGGAAAATACGCAAAGCCTTACGAATACGTGATTCCCATTTTTAAAGAAATCAACTATCTCACCTACGAGGAGCTGCGCACCTTACGGGCCCGTTTGAATCGTTTGGCCAGTGAGCCGATCCTAGTACGGATGAAGCTCAAAGGCGACAGCCTGGTGGAAAATGGCATTTATGTGAGCGCACTGCGCACGTATCAGGATATTTTGGAGGAGCTTCATCAAGGGAAAGAAGAGCCCCGGAAGGGATTCCTGGGCAGTATTTATCACAATATGGGCTGCGTGTACAGCTATCTTTTCCAAAAGGAGGAAGCCCTGAACTGCTTTGAAAAAGCATATCATCACCTACACACGAAAGGCTCTTTAAAAAGTTATCTTTGCACCTTCGCCGATACCCGAACGCCTATCGAATATTCTAGCAAGCTGGCGGAATTGGGCGTAGACGTCCACACAGCCGAGGAAATCGAAGAAGAAATGCAAAAAGCCTGGGAAATGAGCCAGGTACCGGTATACAGCCGGGACATCGATGGGATATTAGAAGAACTGACGAAGGAATACCATAAAGGGGCCGGGTCTTGAAGCTATTCTTCTCATCAAGGCGGTGGGATTTCTTCCCCAACTCGCCACAGAGAACCGCCTGCCTAAGGACAGCTCGTTTCCATTATGGCCCTATGCATACAAAATCGCCGGAAAACAGCGGATCATTCCCTGTCCTCCGGCTTTTATTGCTTGTAAAACCTTTATTCCTCTACTCGCATGATTTTCACATAGTCCTCGGTTTTATCCCGCATAATGTGAAGGCCCGTTTCCAATTCTTCCAAAGAAAGTCTGTGGGAAATCAGCTCGGCTGGCGCGATGCTTCTACGCTGTAGCCGCTCCAGCACATATTCCCAATCGTCTATTTCTCCGGTAGGATCAGAAGAGAAATGATTGCGGAAGGAAGAATTCCAGCTTCCTCTGATAGTCAGCTGATTCCGCAAGATTTTCCCATATAGATTTTTTTCCAAACAGATATCCGTATCCGGAGAACCCAGAAGCAAAATTTCTCCGCCAGGAGCCGTGTACTGCACTGTCTGCGCAATGGTTTCCTTAGAACCTACACATTCAAAGAAAAGATCTGCGCCAATACCTTCTGTGCGCTCTAGCAAAGCTGCTCCTACATCCTGTGTCCGACTGTCAAAATAACGATCTTCCGGGACTTTCAGATTTTTTATAATCTGCTCCTGATATTCCTTATTCCCAATTAAGAAAATATTCTCTATGCCCGCTTCCCTAAGAAACATCAAAAGCAGCAAGCCGATTGTCCCCAGGCCGCAGATTGCAATCGTATCCGATGCCTTCGGAGACATACGGCGCATCGCATGAACGGCCACAGCCATAGGCTCCAACATAGCCGCTTCTTCAAAAGCCACACCGTCCGGCAGCCGCACCAGATTTTTCTCAGGAACCGCCACATATTCGGCGAAGCCGCCGTCTCTTCGAGAACCTAAATAGTCATAGTGTCGGCACATCTCATATTGCTTTTTCCTACAAGGATTACAGCTTTCACAGGGAATCAGTGGAAATATCCCCACATGCCGCCCCTTCCAGGCATCATCCACCTCTGCGCCTGTTTCTATAACAATACCGGAAAATTCATGTCCGGGAATTAATGGATAGGAATACGTCCCCGTTCCATATAGTCGTTGGATATCAGAGCCACAGACGCCGCTGGCTTTTACTTCCACTAAGACTTCATGAGCCTTTATAGTCGGTTTTTCTACTGTTTCCAGCCTCAAATCATTGACGTCATGTAAAACCCATGCCTTCATTTCCGTCTCTCCTTAGCAACTTTCCGAAATCTTTCCAGGTCTACCGCCGTAGTAATCTTAAAATTTTCTTCATCCCCGGGAATCATCGCAATGTCCATACCGGCCAGAATAGCCGGCTCCGTAGAACCGGTAATCGCATGGATCTGCTCCGGCAATAATCGCAGATTTGCCTGATAATACACCCCCAAGCGGAATAATTCTGGCGCCTGTCCGGCAAATACCTGGTACCGGGGCAAGAGCTGCGACACCCGCTGGCCGTCCGTGCTGATATAGACGGCGCTATTCATGGGCAGGATCGGCATAACGCCGTCGTGGCCCTCAATGGCGTCCAGACATTGGGTAATCTGATGGGGAGAAAGCATAGGTCTTGCCGCGTCGTGAACGAGCACATAATCCAAATCGTCGGCATATGTTCGAATGTCTTCCAAGCCGTGAAGGATAGAAAACTGCCGGGTCTCCCCCGGATCGGAAAATCCCCGAAACTTTCGTTTCATCTCATCAGTCGTCAACCACTTCTTGATTTCACTCTGCCAAGATGCATCGGCCACGATCTGCACTGCATCAATTCTCTCATGAGCGGAAAGACACGCAATACTATAGGCAATCACCGGCGTGCCTTCCACTTCTATGTACTGCTTGGGAGTTTCGGTCCCTACACGGACACCGGTCCCTCCGGATAAAATCAATGCAATATTCATACGCTCACACTCCTGATACGGACAAATCTTCCGTACGTATTGACAAAAGATTCGCCATCTTCCATACATCCTGGCAGACTGCTAAAAGGACTGCCCCTTTTAACAGTTCCGCAAAATCGTCTGTTTCATTTTCAGCAGTTCCAAATCCTCCGGCAAGATCTCCAGAAGCTTTTGGACAATTGGCAACGCCTCTTGAAACTGCTTCTGCACAAGTAGGCCCTGCACCGCCGCCTTCATCTGCAGGCTTAACGTCTGGAATTCCTCCCCCTGCGCTACTGCCGGCCGATTCATATCTTTCTGCATCTGATGCAAAATACGCCCCGCCAGCGTCGCACCCTGGGGATATGCCTGTACAGCCAAAGAAAGACGAGAAATGCCTTCACTGTATCGATTGTCCTTTAGCATTTCTGCCAGTTCCGAAAGCCGCAGCAAAAATCGGCACTTTTGGGGAAGTAGTCCTTCGTTTTCCTCGGTAAATAACTCTTTATTATAGAGAGTACCGTAATAGGACAGACCGCTTTCGATATATTCATTCAGCTTATCTAGCCATGAATTATCACCATACATATCCTGCTGAATGGCGCGTTCCACACCTTTATGCCGAAGAAGCCTTCCATGCAGGCCCAATTCTTCCGAGAAAGTAAGCAGCCGATTCGCCGCCGCTTCATCATTAATCTCTATATTTTCCCAAAGCTTATCTGCATATTCTTCCCAGGTACGCAAATCAATATTTCGCAAAATTCCGGAAATATCGTAATCATTCCGGATGGCCATTTCTAGTATCTGTGGAAGCAAAAGCGGATGTTTTATACGGATACACTTCTGGAAAAGCTCCGCTGCCTGCTGCTCTTCACCGTGTTTCTCGGCATAGAGAGCCTTTTGGAAGGTTACATAGCTGTGCTGGACATCCAACTTCCAAAAACATTCTAAGATTTGCTCCTCGTACATGGGACTTGTTTCTTTCCAGTTTTCCAGAGCTCCGACACACACTTCGCTTTCTTTTCCCTCCTTTTCCCAGGGAAGCCAGGAGAGAATCCGCCGAACATCTTCCAGACAATCGGCATGCAACGCGCAGACAAGCCCGCCGGCATAGGTGCCCAACGATACATTTTCTACAGAAGAAAGATTTAAATTTCCTGCCTGCTGCGTAGCCGCCAAGTCTTCATCCTTACGAAGCCTAGTAAGCGTCTTATGATAAAGAGAAATGTAATTAATCCCCTTCTCATATTCCTTTAGCTCTACACAAGCGGCCACTAGGGTCTGGCAGATCGTAGCGGTTACCAATTCACAAGGTTTCTCTTTTTGCAAAACTTCTTCGCCAGTCAGAAACGCTCGTCTATTATCACCCTGTGCACGAATGGTCACTGGTAAAAAAGCAGTAACCAAATGCTGACAAATGTCTGTCTTTACAGTTTCTTTATAGGCCTCCCGACCCTTTCTACAGCACTCTTCCGCTTTATCATATGCGCACATCGCGCTATATTCCTGAACAAGTTGGGCATACGTTGCTCCCCGCAACGGATTCTTTACAAGATCAGCTTCCAGCAGCGGAATATTCCGTGAACCTCTTATATTGACAACTTTATCCTTCACTGTGCAGTAGCCATAATGGTGTACATAGCTGCGCAGATATTTTACCGGCTTTCTATACGGCTGTAGCTGCTCATGAATCCGATATAAAAATTGGCTATTGGGCATGCGCTTCGCCATTCGTCCGACAAAAACATCCGTATATTCAAAATTACTATCAGCTTTCTTATAATTTCGCTGAATATAATACGAAAAATTGTATCGTCTATATTCGTTTGTCAAGAAGAACTGTAAGATTTCTTCTACATCCTCAAACCATTCATCGTCGTCCAGATACAGGAACCATTCCCCGCGGGCCTCTCTTAACCCGACATTTCTGGCGGCAGAAAAATCATCGCACCACTGAAAGGGAATTACTTTGTCCGTATATTTTTTTGCGGTCTGCAAAACCTCTTCACTTTTGCCTGTATAAACAATAATCAACTCGCTAGGCAATCCCAGAAGCAGCGGACGGATCGATTCCAGGCATCGCTCCAACATCCGCCCCCGATCCGACGCCAGAAGGGAAATAGTCAGCTGTATTTGCATATTCCTCACCTATTTTCCAATTTGCTTTATATAAAGGCTATCGCTTATAAATTCTTTATTCATCCAAATAACAAGAAGTAGCGTAACCGCTCGGCAATTACTCAGCTACACAAGACAAATCTCCATACACATCGTTTATACGACAAACATTTTGCCCACATTTCCCGAAATTTATAAATCTACCCGTCAAGAGAAGCCCTTCTTTTCGTATAGTTAAGAAAAAGCTTCTTAAAAATTCATTTAAGAAGCTTTTTCTCTTTTACTCAGCTACAATCTCAAAACTATACAGAAAACATATTTTCTGTATATTCTAGCACGTAGAAGCTTACTGCAATAACTGCAGAACGCCCTGCGGTACCTGATTAGCCTGCGCAAGCATAGCCTGAGAAGCCTGCACCAGAATACTGTTCTTAGTGTACTTCATCATTTCTTCGGCCATATCTACGTCACGAATACGGCTCTCTGCTGCGGTTACGTTCTCAATCTGAGTACCCAGGTTGTTGATCGTATGTTCCAGACGGTTCTGGGTAGTACCTAATTCTGCACGCATCTCAGATACTTTATTGATCAGAGTCTGGAATTCTGTCTTAGCAGCTTTCGCATCACCATTGGTCGCTAATCCCGTATTTACAGCATTTACCGCATCGGCAATTGTAGTCAAATCAACACCGGCAACCTTGATATCGCCTTCACCCACATGGATACTAAGGGCATTCGTATTATTCAGGACTGTCTTACCGTTGAATGTAGTATTATCGGCAATTCTCTTAATTTCTTCGCTCAACTTCTTAATTTCTGTAGACATACTCATACGGTTTGTTGTATCGTATGTGTCGTTTGCAGCCTGTGTGGACAGCTCTACCATACGATTCAGCATGGAGTGCACCTCTGTCAGAGCACCTTCAGCCGTCTGTACGAAGGAAATACCATCCTGCGCGTTCTTCTTACCTGTTGTCAGAGAGGTGATCTGCGCACGCATTTTCTCGGAAATTGCCAGACCAGCAGCGTCGTCGCCTGCACGGTTGATCTTATAACCAGAGGACAGCTTTTCCAGGTTCTTGCCTAAAGCTTCGTTATTGTTGTATAAGTTTCTGTGTGCGTTTAACGCTGTAATATTGTGCTGAATTCTCATAATCTCTTCCTCCTTGAATATTGTACGGGGAATTCCCTTTCCCCGATGGTTCAGATTTCATAGAAAAATCCTTTCAAAAAGTAAGCAAAAGAATTTTACAGACATGCCGGCAAAGTGTCCGAGAAATCTCATCCGCCTTCTTACGCTGGAATTTTTCTTTACATTTATTATATCGAACGGTTTCCCGGGAACTTAAGGGGATTTTTGAAATTTTTTCTGTCTTTTATACAGCGCTCCCAAACCTCCCCGCAACATTTCGCAAGTTTTCTCCGATTCTGATAGAGCCAGCGGCGACAGCGCCATTTTTTCCGTTCTCTTTGGATGAGGAGCGCCGCCTCTTTTCGCAAAGCCATACGCGCCTCCTAGCAGATCACCCGGATGCGGGAGACGCCTTCGATGGCCCGCAGCTCGTCCAGGGCTTTTTTCGACGCGGCGTTTTCCAGATCGATTAAGGTATAGGCGTAGCCGCCCTTGCTTTTATTCGTCATATCGGCGATGTTTAGATTTTCGCTTCCCAAGATCTGGGTAAACTGCCGGATCATATTGGGAATATTCTTGTGGGTGATGGCCAGACGGCCTACGGCGACGCAGGTTCCCATATCGCAGTCCGGAAAATTCACGGAATTGCGGATGCGGCCGTTTTCCAGGAATTCCCGCAGCTCCTTAGCTGCCATGAACGCGCAGTTTTCCTCCGCTTCCTCGGTGGAAGCCCCCAGATGGGGCGTTACCAACGTATTGGGCGCCCCGGCTACGATGGGATTTGCAAAGTCGGTCACGTATTTTTTGATCTTGCCTTTTTGCAGGGATTCCACCAGCGCTTCTTCGTCTACCAGAAGATCTCGAGCAAAATTCAAGATCACCACGCCGTCCTTCATCTTTTCGATAGCTTCTTTATTGATCATCTTCCGGGTGGAATCCAGCAAGGGCACGTGCACGGTAATATAATCGCACTCAGCGTAGATCTCGTCCAGCGACTCAATATGGCGGATGGAACGAGACAGATTCCAGGCAGCTTCAATGGAAATATAAGGATCATAGCCATAAACGTCCATGCCCAAATGCACCGCCGCGTTGGCCACCTGCGCGCCGATGGCGCCCAGGCCGATGATACCCAGCTTTTTCCCGGAGATCTCACAGCCGGCAAATTCCTTTTTCTTCTTTTCCGCTAGCTTGCCGATGTCCGGCACGTCTTTTTGGCGCTCCACCCACTCGATACCGCCGACGATATCTCGGGAGGCCAGAAGCATTCCGGCCAGTACCAGCTCCTTGACGCCGTTGGCGTTCGCTCCCGGGGTATTGAAGACTACAATGCCCTTTTCGGAACATTCCTGGATCGGAATATTATTCACGCCGGCCCCGGCCCGGGCGATGGCCGCTACAGATTCAGGAATCTGCATTTCTGTCATTTTCGCGCTCCGCACCAAAATGGCGTCGGCGTTTTCCATCGAATCAATTTTCCTGTATTTCTCGGTAAAAAGAGCCAGGCCCTTTTCCGAAATAGGATTTAAGCAATGATACTGAAACATCTCTAGCGATTTTCCTCCTCATACTTTTTCATAAACGCCACCAGGGCTTTCACGCCTTCGATAGGCATCGCGTTATAAATGCTGGCCCGCATACCGCCTACCGTTCTGTGGCCTTTCAGATTTACAAAGCCCGCCGCTGTCGCCTCCTTAACAAAGCGCGCGTCCAGGGCGTCGTCTCCTGTCACAAAGGGCACGTTCATCAGGGAACGGGATTCTCTTTCCACCGTTCCTTTGAACATCCGGCTTTCATCCAGGAAATCATACAAAATCCGGGCCTTTTCCTCATTATATTCTTTCATCGCCGCCAGGCCGCCTCTGGCTTTCAGCCACTTGAACACCTTTCCGCAGATGTAGATACAGTAGCTATTTGGCGTATTATACAGAGAACCCGCGTCGGCATGCGTCTTATACTGCAGCATGGTCGGCGTCTGTGGAAGCACGTCTTCGGTAATCAAATCTTCCCGGATAATGGCGACTACCATACCCGCCGGGCCGACATTTTTCTGCACGCCGCCAAAAATGACGCCATATTTCTCCACATCCACCGGCTCGGACAGGAAACAGGAAGAAACATCCGCCACCAGGGTCTTGCCCTTTGTGTTTGGCAGCGTTTTGAATTTTGTGCCGTAGATCGTATTATTTTCGCAAATATACACATAATCCGCGTCCGGACTGATGGGAAGATCCGAGCAGTCGGGAATGTAGGAAAAGGTTTTATCCTCGGAGGACGCAATCTTATTAGCCGTTCCGTATTTCTGCGCCTCCTGCCAGGCCTTCTTCGCCCACTGACCGGTCACAATATAGTCCGCCACCTTGTTTTTCATCAGGTTCATCGGAATCATTGCAAACTGCTGGGAAGCGCCTCCCTGCAAAAAGAGAACCTTGTAATGCTTTGGAATCTGCATCAGCTCCCGAAGGTCGGCCTCCGCCTCCTGGATAATCTGCGCAAACGCAGCGGAGCGATGGCTCATTTCCATGACGGACATGCCGCTTCCACGATAATCCAGCATTTCCTGCGCAGCTTCTTTTAAAACCTCTTCGGGCAGCACGGCCGGCCCGGCGGAAAAATTATACACCCTGCTCACTTTTTATGTCCTCCTCGTCAAATACTTCTTCTATACTAGAGCCCGCGGGCACCATTGGGAATACATTCAAGCTTTCGTCAATCCAGCAGTCCAAAAGAACCGGGCCGTCGCTTGCCAATGCTTCCCTTAGCGCCGGCTCCACCTCTTCCTTTTTCGTCACGCGGATGCCTTTAACGCCAAGCGCCTCGGCCACTTTCACAAAATCTACCTGATCTCGGAAAATCGTATGGGAAAAGCGTTCCTCATAGAACAGCTGCTGCCACTGGCGTACCATACCCAGCACATGATTATTCACGACGATCTCGATCAGCGGCTTGCCGCAGCGGGCCGCCGTCGCCAGCTCGTTCATATTCATCCGCAGGCAGCCGTCTCCGGCAATATTGACCACCGTTTCCTCGGGGCGGCCCATCTTTGCGCCGATGGCCGCGCCCAACCCGTAGCCCATGGTTCCCAGCCCACCAGACGTCAGCAGATGCCTGGCTTTCTTGAATTTGTAATACTGCGCCGTCCACATCTGGTGCTGTCCGACCTCCGTAACGACAATGGCGTCGCCTTTTGTCAATTCGTACAGCTTTTCGATGATGTAAGGCCCGGTTAAGCGTTCTTTATCGTAGCGGAGCGGATATTTTTCCTTCATTTCCATGATCTGAGAAATCCATGCAGGATGCTCCATCGCCGGCGTCTTCTCTAACAGACTTTGGAGTACCTCCCGAACATCGCCGACGATACAGGCGTCCACAACGATATTTTTATTGATCTCCGCCGGATCGATGTCGATTTGCAGAATCTTCGCTTTTTTTGCAAAGCTTTGGGCGTTTCCGATCACACGGTCGCTGAAACGCGCGCCCAGGACAATGAGAAGGTCGCAGGAAGCTACGCCTAAATTCGAGGTCTTCGTTCCATGCATACCGATCATGCCTGTATACAGCGGATCTTCCCCATCGAAAACGCCTTTGCCCATCAAGCTGTCGCAGACTGGCGCCTGGATCCTCTCCGCCAGCTGGCGTACCTCCTGGCTAGCCCCGGAAATGCCGGCGCCGCCGCCTACAAAAATGTACGGCCGTTTGGCTTCCTTTAGCATTTCCACGGCGGCTTCTATCTCTTTTTCCTGAATATCTCTTGTGCTTTTTTCGATTGCGCGCGGCTTTTGGGGTTCATATTCCGCTACGGCCGCCGTTACGTCCTTCGTCACATCCACCAGCACCACGCCCGGCCGGCCGCTCTGGGCAATCCAGAAGGCCTTGCGGATCGTATCTGCCAGCTGCTCGATATCCTTGACAATGTAGCTGTGCTTCGTCACAGGCATTACGACGCCCGCGATGTCCACCTCCTGGAAGCTGTCCCTGCCAAGCAGGGGCTTGGCCACGTTCGCCGTAATCGCTACCACCGGCACCGAATCGATCTGAGCGGTGGCAATGCCGGTCACCAGATTTGTCGCGCCCGGGCCGGAGGTGGCCATGCAGACGCCTACTCGGCCGGTAG
>CAOJIB010000037.1 GCA_948436455.1 uncultured Blautia sp. | reverse complement strand
ATCTTCAAAGGGATGTTATTGACCAGCTTTTTTTTCATGCTTCTCCCTCCCCTTTAAGAGCTGCCTGATTTTTCGGTTATCGTTCCTGGTCTTATTCTGGATCTTTACCAGCGCTTCTTTTAATTCTGCGCTGGTAACATTCCGGGCCAACTCACCGCCGTAGGCGATCGATACCTGCCCCGTTTCCTCGGAAACAAGCACGGTCAGCGAATCGCTTACCTCGCTAATACCCACGCCCGCCCGATGCCTAGTTCCTAACTGCTTACTCAGAAACATATTATCAGACAACGGCAAATAGCAGGTTGCTGCTACAAGCCGATTACCCCGAACGATCACCGCTCCATCATGCAGCGGCGTATTATGTTCAAAAATGTTAATCAATAGCTGACTGCTGATTAAGGAATCCAGCATAATTCCGGTCCGTTCATATTCGCTTAAAAGAACGTTTTGCTCCACTACGATCAGCGCACCGGTCTTTACCGCCCCCATATCAAAGGACGCCCGAACAATTTCATTAATTGTTTTATCGGTAAACCGTTCTGTAAATTCCTTCTGAGTATCAAAAGGAAGCATCACCGATACTAGACCCTTTTGGCCAAGCTGCTCCAACGCTTTTCGCAGCTCCGGCTGAAAGATAACAATAATTCCCGTAATCAACACGGTCGATATGGTCTTTACAATCCATAAAATCGTATTCATGCGGAAAACATAAGCCAGGAAAAGAAACAGCAGCAGTACTAAAATACCGCGCAGCAGCATATAGGCTCTGGTCGTCTTAATCCATCGCATGAACTGATACACGAAAAAAGAAATTAGCAGTATTTCTATAATATCGATCAGTCCAATCCTTGGCAAAGAGATTTTGTATATATAATCCGTCAGCATTTGTCCCAGATTCGCCATACTTCTCCTCCCTTCTTTTGCAGAATCCCCTTATACCGCCTTTTACAAATCCTTCAGAGAATCCTCCAGCTTCTTCTCAAAATCCACATCGTTAATACTCTTTTTGGGCGCGGGCGGCTCCGCATTTTTCACCTGTACGGTTTTTTCTTCAAACGCCGGATTCATAAAGCCGACTACTGTTCCGCCCCCTTCCAGCCCTCTCGCTGGATTTCCAGAATCTCCGTTAATCTTCTTAACTTTTCTTTTAGAAGCGGCGATAGAAACTTTCGGCACGGCCTTTACATAGTAATAATACTCGTCGTCTTCATATTCCATATGCTCGGTTCGCGTATAGTCGCCCCCAAAGGCAAAGAATTCCAGTAAAAGTCCCAAAACCGCCGCCACAGCCGTAAAAATAATCGTATTTACCAAATGCACATCCACATTCAAGAACAGACCGCCGGCCAGCATAATCAGAATATACGTTACGCAACCTACAACCACCCCGATTCGCCAGGCGTAATCCAGATCCCTCGTGCGGATCAAATTTACCAGCACCGCTACCACCACAAAGGCCAGCACCGTCAGCCACATTTCCTGATTTTTGATCATACCGTCAGCAATCAGATTCACCTTTTGCAGCATTTCCGTATCCGCACTCTGCAGCATAGCTGCCTGCTCCTTTAAAAGACGCATAAAATAGTACAAGATCACACTGCAGCCCGCCGGAAGCGAAGTCAGAAAAGAACCCACAAGCCCTCCGCCCATCGGCACCGCCGCCGGGATTTTCAGCAAGAACGCCGCCGGCGTAAAGGCCATAATCAGATTCGAACGGCTGCTGAACCGCAGAAATAAAATAGCCATCAAAAAGATCAAAAGCACAGCGAAGCCCGCCGCCTCCATCCCCAGACTGTAACAATTCCCGATAATCAGGGCGAATCCCACCCAGACAATGATATTTGCCGGAAGAATCGCGCAAACCAGGGCAATCACCAAAAGTACAAACGGACTTTTTAATTTGTCGGAAAAGCCGATCAACTGATTGATCCCGAAAAAGTATACGATCGCCAGTATAAATTTCAATACGGGCAGGATATAAAGCTCATACTGCCCATACAACTCTTTTAACCGCTGTTTAAATTCCAATAGCGCCGTCATTTCTGTCCCCTCCTGCCGCTGCGGTTTTCAGCACGTCTTTCTTCCCGCTCATACATTTGAGCCAGCCGGCTCAGGATCACGTAATATCCTTTCACACTTTTTTTCGCTTTTAGATACCGGAGGGTATACTGGATATAGGTCAAAATAGAATAGACAATCAAAAGTACGACATATCCGACCGCCAACGCCCCGCCCAACGTAACCAGATTCATCTTATGGATGTTATCCAGTAAATATTCCCCGTAATAGGCAAAGCCGGCGGCTACCAGCAGCACATATCCGATCGTAGTCAAAAAGAAATTCTTGATCAGCGCCAGCCCGATATAATCGCTCCGATAATATTTGCTGACCGGCAGATGCGTTTTTCCTTCTGTGTTTTCATACATGGAAAGCTTTGTCATCAGTTTCACTTTTTCCAAATTTAACATAGATATCTCCTCGGTATACACGTTTCGCAGATAATCATATGGATTTATTGTAACATAGAACCTGTCACATGAAAAGAGCTTTTTCCCTGAGTTTCGGCTGTTTTTCCATTAATTAAGAAGATTTTCCAAAAATCCGGCGTGGCCGTCTTACAAAAAATCCACCGGCGCTATTCTTCTTCCTGACCGATAAATATGGTTAGGAAAAAAATCCGTGAAACCCCATGCGTCTGGATTTCCTTTGCCATGGCGTCCATCGTACTGCCCGTCGTATATACGTCATCCACGAGCAGTACCCTTTCCACTGGCCACCGGCCGGCCTTTCCCAAAAAGGCCCCCTCCAGATTTTTCCTGCGCTCCGCAGCTCCCAGCTTTTTCTGCGCGCTTGTCCGTTTTACCTTTTTTATCAGATCTCCGCGTACGGGAATGCCCGATTCTCTGCCGATCTGTACGGCCAGATCCTCTCCCTGATGAAAGCCCCTGCGCCTTTGATCTACAGGATGCATCGGCACCGGAAGAATCAGCTGCGGCCGCCACCTTTCCAGATATCCTTTCCCATAAAAAACGGCGGCCTTCGCATAATACTCGCCATACTCCCGACGCCCCTGCTGCTTGTATAAAAGCAGCGAACGGTGCGCCGAGGCATCATAAGAAAAGATCCCGACACCTTCTTCAAAATAATGGGCCCGTCCCCGGCAGTCTCTGCAGTATTCCTCCTCCGCCCGGAACAGCGCCTTGCCGCATTTTTTACACCGCGGCTCCCCGATAGGGCGACGCAGTTTTTCACATTTTGGGCAGATCATCCTGGAAGGATCCTGCAAAATCTTCTGACACCAGGGACAGCATCTGGGATACAGCCAGTCTAGAATTTTTGTTTTTAATTTTTCCACATCATTCCTTTCTCCCCCGATGCTCTCTTTTCTATTTGGCGAATGCCTACGGCAGTTCCTCCAACTCCTGAATCCGCAGATCTAGCGTGCTGAACCGCTTTTGCTCTCTTTCATTTTCGATCATCTGCCGGACGGCGTCGGCGCTGCCGACCATCGTCACGCATTTCTTAGCTCTTGTCACCGCCGTGTATAAAAGATTCCGATTCATCAGCATCCGCGGCCCGCTAAGAAGAGGCAGGATGACGGCCGGATACTCGCTTCCCTGGGATTTATGAATCGTCACCGCATAAGCCAATTCCAATTCTTCCAGCTGCTTAAACGGATATTCCACAAACCGTCCCTCGTCAAATTCCACCGTCATCGTCTCGGAAAATTCATTGATATCCCGGATCATCCCGGTATCCCCGTTAAAGATCCCCACGCCTTTTTCGGCGACAATCCCATATTTCCCACGGATCTCCCAGGTTGCCTGATAGTTATTCTTGATCTGCATCACCTTATCTCCCTGGCGAAACAGACTTTGCCCGTGCTCCCATTCCTTTTTTTCAGGCGCGGCGGGATTTAAATATTTCTGCAGCAGCAGATTCAGCCGTTCCACGCCCAAAAGTCCCTTTCGCATAGGCGTCAGCACCTGGATATCCCAGGGCTTCGCCTCCACATACCGAGGCAGCTTTTCCAATATCAAAGCGATTAACACGCGGATAATCACATCCGCGTCCTTCCGTTCCAAAAAAAAGAAATCCCGGCTTTTATTATCCAGCGTCACAGGCTCTCCCCGGTTGATTTTATGCGCGTTGACTACGATATCGCTTTGCGACGCCTGACGGAAAATCTTATGAAGCTCCACTACGGCAAAGGCTTTCGAGGCAATGATATCCCGGAGCACATTTCCCGGACCTACGCTGGGGAGCTGATCCACATCCCCCACCAGAATCAGCCGGGTGCCTGGCACTACTGCGTTTAAAAGCGAATGCATCAGATAAATATCTACCATGGACATCTCGTCAATGATGATCAGATCCGCCTCCAGCGGATTCTGAGCGTTCCGTTCAAAACGGCCGCCCACAGAACCGTCTTCCACGCCGCCGGTCAGCTCCAGCATCCGATGGATGGTCTGCGCTTCATAGCCGGTTGCCTCCGTCATCCGCTTCGCCGCCCGGCCGGTGGGCGCCGCCAGACGGATTTCCATATCCTCTCCCTCAAAATAGCGAATCATGGCGTTAATCGTCGTCGTTTTCCCCGTACCCGGACCGCCGGTCAAGATCATGATCCCCTTTCGAGCCGCCTGACGCACCGCCATCCTCTGCTGCTCATCCAGGACAATTCCGGTTTCCTTTTCCATAGCCGAGAGCCGCTTCTGCACCCGTCCCTCATCTCCGCTCTCTGAAAAATTCAAATCTTTTAGCATCCGGGCCGTATTCAACTCCAGAAAATAATTCTGACTGCCGTACACCAGTCGTTCCTGTTCCCGCTCTTTTAGGACAAGTTTCTTATCGATAGCAAGATCCATCAGATATTTCTCCATATCCTCCGGCCTTGTCCCCAGCAGATCCTTGGCCCTGGCCAGCAGAAGGCCCTCGGGAAGATACGTATGTCCTTCCCCCATCGCCTGCTGCAGAACATAGCACAGTCCGCTGCGGATACGGTAATCGCTGTCCATACGGATGCCCGCCCTGACAGCGATCTCATCCGCCGTCTTAAACCCCACGCCGGAAATATCTTCTGCCATCCGATAGGGATTCTCCTGTATAATCCGGTAAAGCTCCTGGCCATACTGCTGAAAGATCTTCACGCCCAACTGCAGGGAAATCCCATATTTCTGCAGAAACAACATAGCTCTTTGCATTTCCGACTTTTCTTCCACCTGCCGGGCGATCTCCCTAGCGATACGTTCGCTGATTCCTTTCACTTCTACCAGACGCTCCGGCTCCTCCTCCAGAACGCGAAAGGTCGCATCGCCGAATTTTTTCACGATCCGGGCTGCCAACGCCGCGCCTACGCCTTTAATGGCTCCGGAAGCCAGATAACGCTCCATGGCCAGCGCATCCTCCGGCGTTTTTGTCTCGTACGATTGTACCTGAAACTGCTTCCCATACAACGGGTGTTCTATGTACTGCCCTCTGGCCTCGATCCGCTCCCCCTGGCTCACGTACTGAAAAATCCCCACGCAGGTCAATTCTTCCGCATCCTCTCCAAGCGTCAGCACCGTATAACCGTTTTCTTCATTTCTATAGATCACATGGTCGATGTATCCTGTTACCGTATCCATTTCCGTCTGCTTTCCCTTATATTCGCCGGAGGGCGCAGGGAAACCAAGCCTGCGCCCTTGAACATTTGCCTATGCCATTTTTGCCGCGATTTCCGCATAGCGGCCAGTGCCCACGGCCACGGCCATCATCGGATCTTCCGCCAGGAT
This sequence comes from uncultured Blautia sp., assembly GCA_948436455.1. GTDB lineage: Bacteria > Bacillota > Clostridia > Lachnospirales > Lachnospiraceae > Blautia_A. Next base: position 14,181 of record CAOJIB010000037.1, on the reverse strand, counting down.
CGTATTGATCCCTGTTTTTTCTTCAATCAGCTTGTCCATTCCCCGCAGCAAGGCCCCTCCGCCGGTCAGAACGATCCCTCTGTCTACTACGTCGGCCGCCAGCTCCGGCGGCGTTTTTTCCAGGATGCCGTGCACCGTATCCAAAATCTGCGCGGTACATTCCTTCAAAGCACTGCGGATTTCCTCGGAAGTGATATTCGCCACCTTTGGCAGCCCGGTAATTACATTCCTTCCCCGGACCTCCATCGTCGCCAGATCCGGCTGCTCATAAGCCGTGCCTATCTGCATCTTGATGGCTTCCGCGGTAATTTCCCCGATAAATAGGTTGTGATTTTTCCGCACATGCCGCATGATCGCCTGGTCAAAATTATCTCCCGCCACCTTAACGGAAGTGGACACCACCGTATCTCCCAAAGAGACGATCGCCACATCCGTGGTGCCCCCGCCAATATCTACAACCATATTCCCACAGGGCCGCAAAATATCAATATTCGCGCCGATAGCGGCGGCGATAGGCTCCTCGATCAGATGCACCTCCCTGGCCCCGGCCTGGTAGGTTGCCTCTTCGACGGCCTTCTTTTCCACCTCCGTCACACCACTGGGCACACAGATACTGATCCGCGGCTTTCGAAAGGCCCGCCGGCCAATCGCTTTGGAAATAAAATATTTCAGCATCTTTTCCGTAATCAGATAATCCGTAATCACGCCCTGCCGCAACGGGCGGACTGCTTCTATATTGCCAGGCGTCCGGCCAATCATCTGCCGGGCGTCTTCTCCAATGGCGCGAATCTTTTCCGTATCTTTATCATAAGCCACGACCGAGGGCTCTTTAAGCACGACGCCTTTTCCCGTAGCAAACACCAAACTGCTGGACGTACCCAGATCGATCCCTATATCATATGCCGCCATAACGATCCCCTTTCCCTGTTCCCGAACCTATCGTTTCAAACGGTTCGCAACGGTTCAATATCCGCACAGCTATGAGCAAAAATCTGTGAAAACCGCCCATCCGGCAGGATTTTTGCTTATATCTTCCAGGCTCCCCGGACACAAACGCCCAGGATAGCGCCCTTTGAATTATTGTACGATTTCTACTAGTATCCGCTCCTTCGCAGATTCTATACGCGGCTTTCCCGCAAGTTTTATACCGCGCACCAAGGAATTCCATAGGATCGCGCGGCTGCAATTTTATTATATAATAAAATCCCCAGATCAGGCAAGCCGCAAATACCGGAAAAACTTTTCTGTGACAAAACCTTTTCTGTTATAGATATTTTTTCAAATAAATCCCCGTATAAGACTCCGGCACCTGCGCGATCTTCTCCGGCGTACCCGCGGCAATTACCGTACCGCCCCGGTCACCCCCCTCCGGACCAATATCTATGATATAATCCGCCGTCTTAATCACATCCAGATTGTGCTCAATGACGATCACCGTATTCCCGCCTTCCGTCAGCCGATGGAGAATATCGATTAATTTATGCACGTCTGCAAAATGCAGGCCTGTAGTCGGCTCGTCCAGAATATAAACCGTCTTCCCGGTGCTTCGCCTGGATAATTCCGTCGCCAGCTTCACCCGCTGGGCTTCCCCGCCGGAAAGCTCGGTGGAGGGCTGTCCCAGCCGGACATAAGATAGCCCCACATCGTACAGCGTCTGAATTTTCCGATGGATCGAGGGAATATGCTCGAAAAAGGGCAATGCCTCCTCCACCGTCATATTGAGTACGTCAAAGATACTTTTTTCTTTATATTTGACCTCCAGCGTTTCCCGATTATAGCGTTTGCCCTTGCATACCTCGCAGGGCACGTATACGTCCGGCAGGAAATGCATTTCGATCTTAATAATGCCGTCGCCGCTGCAGGCCTCGCAGCGGCCGCCTTTGACATTGAAGCTGAAGCGCCCTTTTTTATAGCCCTTGGCCTTTGCATCCGCCGTCGCTGCAAAAAGATCCCGAATCTGGTCAAAAACCCCCGTATAGGTAGCCGGATTGGAGCGCGGCGTACGGCCAATCGGCGACTGATCAATGGCGATCACCTTATCCAGCGCCTCCATCCCCAGGATCTTGTCATGCTCTCCCGGAATGCATCGTGCCCGGTTCAGCGTATGCGCCAGAGATTTATATAAAATCTCGTTGACCAGAGAGCTTTTCCCAGAACCGGAAACGCCTGTAACGCAAGTCAGAACACCCAGTGGGAATTTTACATGGATATTTTTCAGATTATTCTGTCTGGCGCCTTTTACCTGCAGCCAGCCTGTGGGCTTTTTACGCGTCTTTGGCACCGGAATCTGCAGTCTGCCACTTAAATATGCGCCGGTAACGGAATTTTCATTCTCCATCAAATCCTCGACTGTGCCGATCGCCACCAGTTCCCCGCCATGCTCGCCGGCGCCGGGGCCAATATCCACGACACAGTCCGCCGCCCGCATGGTTTCCTCGTCGTGTTCCACCACTAGAAGCGTATTTCCCAGATCCCGCAGGTGCATCAGCGTGCGCAAAAGCTTGTCGTTATCCCTCTGGTGCAGGCCAATACTGGGCTCGTCCAGGATATAGGCTACGCCCACAAGGCCGGAGCCAATCTGCGTAGCCAGCCGGATCCGCTGGGCCTCTCCACCGGAGAGCGTCCCCGTACTCCTGGCCAACGTCAAATAATCCAATCCCACGTCGGAAAGGAACCCGACCCTAGCCCGGATCTCTTTTAGAACCTGGCGGCCGATAAACTGCTGCGTCTCGCTTAATTCCATGTGGGCCAGAAAATCCTGCAGCTTTGCAATGGAATACGACGTAACTTCGTAAATATTCTTGTCGCCAACCGTCACCGCCAGCGCCTCTCTTTTCAATCGCTGGCCACGGCAGGCCGGACAGGGGGTAATACGCATAAAGCTTTCGTATTCCTGCTTCATCGTATCAGAGCCTGTTTCCCGGTACCGTCTCTCCACGTTTTTGATCAGCCCTTCAAAGGCCACGTCGTAGACGCCTTCTCCCCGCTGTCCCTTATAATGCACTTTTACCGAATGTCCCTTGGTTCCGCCGATCAGTAATTCTCGAATTTCCTTTGGATATTCACAAAAAGGCGTTTCCAGACTAAAGTGGTATTCCTCGGCCAGGGCGTCCAGAATTCCCCGGGTAAAGCTGCTTTTCTCCGTACAGGACTGCCAGCCGGTCACGGCGATTGCTCCCTGGGCAATGGAAAGGCTCTCATCCGGAATCATCAGGCGAGGATCAAATTCCATCTTATACCCCAAGCCCAAACAGTCTGGACAGGCGCCGAAGGGATTATTAAAGGAAAAGCTCCGCGGCTCGATCTCATCGACGCTCACGCCGCAGTCTGGACAGGAAAAGCTCTCGCTGAAATTCAGATAGGTGCCGTCCAGCTTATCCACTACCACTAGGCTGTCCGTCAACTCCAAAACGGTCTCCAGGGAATCGGTTAGCCGCTTCTCAATACCAGGCTTGATCATCAGCCGATCCACCACAATGGCAATCGTATGCTTGATATTTTTATCCAATGTGATCGTCTCAGACAATTCATACAGGCTCCCGTCAATAATCACCCGGACGTAGCCGCTCCTTTTTGCCTGCTCCAGAAGCTTTGCGTGCGTCCCTTTCCGACCCCGCACAACCGGCGCCAGAAGCTGGATCTTCGTCCGCTGCGTCAACTGCATGATCTGATCCACCATCTGATCTACTGTCTGCTTCTTAATCTCCTTGCCGCAGACTGGGCAATGGGGAATGCCGATGCGCGCGTAAAGCAGCCGGAAATAATCATAGATTTCCGTTACGGTCCCCACCGTCGACCGGGGGTTCCGGTTCGTGGACTTCTGATCGATGGAAATCGCCGGAGAAAGCCCTTCGATTCTCTCCACTTCCGGTTTTTCCATCTGGCCAAGAAACTGCCTTGCATAAGAAGACAAAGACTCCATATACCGCCTTTGGCCCTCCGCATAGATCGTATCAAAGGCCAACGAGGACTTCCCTGAGCCGGAAAGCCCCGTCAGCACCACCAGCTTATTCCTGGGAATATCCACATCCAGATGCTTTAGATTATTCACATTGGCGCCCCGGATTTTGATAAATTGTTTTTCCTGTATTTTTTCTGCCATGGTATTCTCCATTCCTCTATGTGATGATACCAGGGTCAAAAGGTCTTACGTTTCATGCTTGCATGAAAAAGCATGACTTTGTGACCCGTAAAACATGAGAAAGTAGCCCGATTCGGGCGGATTTCGAATGTTTTTAAGATTGTAAGAGCACAAGGTGCGGAACAATCCGTAGTATCATATATGATATAGGAAAGAGTATACTACAACTATTTTTATTTTGCAAACATTTGTTCGCATTTTATAAAAATTTTCGTTTTTCTATTTTTTAATGGCCCTCTTTAAAATTCTCCTCTGAATTTTGCCTCAAACTAATAGCAGAAAATATCGTCAATTTTTGTCGAAATGCTTGAAGCGTATGAAAAATATGCTATAATTGTGAAAAACAAGGAATAAAGGGGAAGGAAAAGGGAAAATGTTATGAAATGTCCGGTTTGTGGAAATGAGTTACAACGAAGTAATGCCGATCCCAAATATGGAATGTGTCTAAAGTGTAAAAAGGCTTATAAATGGCAAGAGGAAGGAGCGGGAGCCGCTGATTCAGGCGGGTTAAATGTATGCTTGCTTATTTCTTTTATTTTAGGCGTTCTTTATTTGCTTTATACTGTAGTGCATTGGTTAATAACCTCTGGCAGTGCGTCCAACGGATTTGAACAATTAGGCGTAGGGATAGGAATGGCCCTGGTAATGCCTCATATCGTATGTACAGTAATCGCCGTAATTTTCAATGCTTTAGGGCTTTTCTTAAATAAAAGAGGCTTTTCTTTGACCGGCGCGATATTATATACTGTCGCAATGGTTCTCTTCCCGTTATATTTTATGTTTGTGATTATAGAAATGATCCTTTCGTACATAGGATTTGCACGGCAAAACAAAAGCGGCGGCGGGAAGGTTGCCATTGTTATAGTCATAATAGTTTCTATATTGCTTGCCGGCCTTTTTGGAGCATTTCTTCTATTTTCCGGCGGCGATGAATCAGAAACAGCGAATATTTCTGAAAATTCAGAAAATCAAAACGATACAGGCGATGCGTCACAAGAAATCTTTCAGAAGAATAACGATGGCGAATACTCCATAGGAGAGACATGGACTGTAGATGGAAAATGGTCGCTGACGGTAGATTCAATAGCGGAGACAGCCGATCGGAATCAATTCGAAGAAAGAAATCCTGCGCAGGTTTTCATCATTAATTACACCTACGAAAATCTAGGGGAAGAAGACGGCGTGTATTTTGACTTGTCCGGCGGCCAGATCGTGGATTCCACAGGGCTTATGGGATATAGCTATCCGGGAAGCGTATCTAATAATCCGCAAAATACGCCCGTAGGGGCAAGGTGCGCCGCGCAGGATTGTGTCGCAGTAGACAATGTAAGCTCTGAAATAAGAATCATCGTCACGCAATATGACAACAATTTTAATAGCTATACGGCAACATTTGTAATGCCGATAGGATAGTTTATCAGGTTCCATATCGGAAAAATTGGAAGTGGAATTGTAATGATACCGCTGATATTCACTAGAATTGGCGAGATATAGTGGCTTATCGATTTCTTCGTCATTGTATGTGGAGGATTTACGAATAGTCTAGGCAGAGATGTATAATTTATTATAATGGTAGATATACAACAAGAATGCAAATCAGAAAAGGCTTCGCGGAATCGCCTAGCCTTTTCTGGTGAAAGGGGCCTAAAGCCAGGCCCCTTTTTTAATGCATCAATATGCAGAAAAGTTGCCAGTAGCAGGTTTTCTGTATTGCTTGCGCACGAGAATAAAACATATTCCCTACCTAGAAAGAGGCGTATTCGCAAGATTTACTGTTAAAATTTTCATGCCGTCATATCCCGCAAAGTCTTCTCCCCGGCAATACCGTCTACCCCACCGCAGCTTCCCTAAGAAGCTTTCTCCTGATCTTTCGTACTTCTTAATGGCATACTCTACTGCCGCACTTTACAAAAAATCCGCGAAAATCCAGTTACTTACGCCGATCCCTTCCCGACTTAGAAAAATCCTGTCCCCGGAAATTTCCAGAAAGCCCAGGGATGCATACTTTTCCAGAATTTCTCCGTATACCGCCTCCACCGGTTCGCCAAAATTTTCCAGGAATCGCTTCCGGGAAATTCCTTCGGTCATGCGCAGCCCCAGAAACATAAATTCCGCCATCTGCTCGTTCTTACTCAAAAGCTGCACATCCCGGCGGATTTTGGCCGGCCGGGAGGAATTTTCCATATAAAAATCCATATCCGACGTATTGGAGAACCGCCGGTTTTCCAGCAAGGAAGCCGCGCCCAGACCCAGGCCTACGTAATTTTTCCGCTGCCAATAGCCAATATTATGGCGGCATTCCTTCCCAGGCAGCGCGTAATTGGAAATTTCATATTGCCTGTAGCCATACTCGGCCAACAGCTCCTTCGTCCGCTCATACATCCGGCGTTCCTCTTCCTCGTCGGGCAGCGCCAATTCCATTTCGTAAAAAGGCGTGCCCTCTTCCAGGATCAGGCTGTAGGCGGAAATGTGTTCCGGCCTAAGCGCCGCCGTCTTCTCCAGCGTTTCTTCCCAGCTTTTCAAATTTTGTCCCGGCAGGGCGCACATCAAATCCACATTGATATTTTCAAAGCCCGTCTCCCGCGCCAGCCGATAGCTCTTCTGAAAATCCTCAAAGGTATGAATCCGCCCCAGCGCTTTCAATTCCCGGTCATCTGCAGACTGGCAGCCAATACTTAGGCGGTTGACGCCCGCCTTTTGATAGCACAGCAGATTTTCCCGGGTAAAGGTGCCTGGATTTCCTTCCATCGTCACTTCGCTATCCGGCGCTATGCAAAAGGAAGTCCTCAACGCTTCGCCTATTTCCAGCATTTGCCCGCCGGTAAGCAGAGACGGCGTGCCGCCCCCAAAGAACACTGAGGATACCCTATACGCCTGGCATTCCTTTTTCACCGCGTGAATTTCTGCCAATAGCGCCTGCACATAGGCGCCGCGCATTTCTTCCTTATATACGCCGGAAAGGAAATCACAGTACAGGCATTTCCTTACACAAAACGGCAGATGCAGATATATTTCCAGCTCCCGGTCCATCCCTATCACACTCCTTTTCTCTACTTTCCTCATCATACCATGCGCGTCTGAAAAAATCTATTGACATTCCCCTGTCTGAGTAGTATTATAGTGATATCAAATTAATATCATTTTTATTTCTCTTGGAGGAGGGAACAAATATGGACAAAACGATGAAAATGACAGAAGAACGAATCTTACAGACGCTTCCCGGCATGGGTATGCTGTTTCTAGGTATTGCGCTGCTTCTAGTCTGCTGGGTACCGGCAGCCGCCGCTTTTTATCTGGATATCTTTATTTTCCCGGGACTGCTCCTTAGCGGCCTGGTACTGCTTCTGGGCTGTCTGCTCTTTTGCGGCTTGCGGGTCATTCGTCCCAATGAAGCGCTGGTGCTCACATTATTCGGCAATTACCACGGCACCTTATACCAGCCTGGCTTTCACTGGGTAAACCCTTTCTGTACGGCCATAAATCCGACCGCTGAGCAAAAAGATACACCGACGGCGACTACCGGCAATCTTGCATTGGGATCTTCCCATACAGAAATTAAACTCACACCCAAGCGCAAAAGCATTTCCCTGCGCACGATGACGCTGAATAACAAAAAGCAAAAGGTAAACGACCAGCTCGGCAACCCTATCGAAATCGGCATCGTCGTCATCTGGAAAGTGACCAACGCCACAAAGGCCGTACTGTGTGTGGAAAATTACGTGGAATACCTCTCCATTCAGTGCGATGCCGTAACTAGGAACGCCGCCAGGAATTATCCCTACGATTCCGGCGATGAAACCGGCAAGCGGACTCTTCGAGGCAGCAGCCAGGAAATCGCCAGCCTGATGCAGGAGGAATTACAGCAGCGGGTAGTCGACGCGGGCATCGAAATTCTGGACGTCCGCATTACCAATCTGGCCTACGCGCCGGAAATCGCCTCCGCCATGCTCCAGCGCCAGCAGGCGGCCGCGATCATCGACGCCCGGCAGAAAATTGTCGAGGGCGCCGTAGGTATGGTGGAAATGGCCCTGTCACAGCTAAGCGAAAGCCAGATCGTAGAACTGGATGAAGAGCGCAAGGCCGCTATGGTCAGCAATCTGCTGGTCATCCTCTGCGGCAACAAGGATCCGCAGCCCGTCGTAAACAGCGGCTCTCTTTATTGATCCGCAGCCTGAAAAAGCAGAAAGGGGTGACCTATGGCCGAACCCAAAAAAGAAAAGGCAAAAAAGCAGGTTCCCCTGCGGCTATCCGCCACCCTCTATAACGATATCGCCCAATGGGCGGAAGATGAATTCCGATCCGTCAACGGACAGATCGAATATCTTCTCACTGAATGTGTCAAACAGCGCAAAAAAGGGAAGAAGGAGACGGATAGCCAGCCGTAAACACTCCCAAAAATAAAAATACGGGGAATTTCCCTAAGCGCAAAAAAGCCGCTGCCCGGCAATGGTTTAAGTCCATCACCTGCAGCGGTTTTTTACGCCGTGCCTATTTTTCGTCTACGTAAGGAACCGGCGTCGTATCCTTTTCATCCAAATTGTTCAGATATTTTTTTGTTTCCGCAACGATTACCGGAGACAGCAAAAGCACTGCCACCAGGTTCGGAATCGCCATCAAGGCGTTTAGCGTGTCGGCGATCAGCCATACCAGATTCAGCGATACGATCGGCGCGATCACAGCTACGGCTATGTACAACAGGCGATAGGGCACCAGCGCTTTCTTGCCGGCGAAATATTCCACGCAGCGCTCTCCGTAATACGCCCAGCCAAGAACGGTGGAAAATGCAAAAGAAATGATGCCCAGCACCAGAATAAGCGGACCCACCACCGGAATCTGTGCAAAAGCCAGGGAGGTCAGTACGCCGCCGTTATCGATCGCACTCACGTCAATGGCAGGATTTTTCATAATACTTGTTACCAGCACAAGACCGGTCATCGCGCAGACGACTACCGTATCCCAAAAAGTACCCGTACTGGATACCAGCGCCTGGCGCACCGGATTTCTCGTCTGCGCAGCAGCGGCGGCGATAGGCGCGGAACCCATACCGGATTCATTGGAAAACAGGCCGCGGGCCACGCCATAATGCAGCGCCTGCATAATACCTCCGCCGATCAGGCCGCCCACTGCGGCGCCCGGCTTAAAGGCCAACGTACAGATCGTTTCGATCGCCGGAATCAGGAAATCCGCGTTTAATACCAGAATAATTAGACAGCCGATCACATAGAAAACGGCCATCACAGGCACTAGCTTTTCACAAACGCTGGCGATCGACCTAATCCCGCCGAAAATAACCAGCGCTACCAGTACGGCCACAACAACGCCGATGATCCATCCAGGAATATTCAAGTTTTCCTTACATACGCTGGCAATCGCATTGACCTGGGTCGCACAGCCGATCCCAAAGGAAGCAAAACCGCCGAACATGGCGAAAATAAGCCCCAGCCACCGCATGTTCAGACCTCTTTCCAGCGCGTACATGGCGCCGCCATGCATCCGTCCGTCCCTTGTCTTCACACGGTATTTCACAGAAATCAGGGATTCACTGTATTTTGTCGCAATGCCAAAAACACCGGTCAGCCAGCACCAGAGCACCGCGCCCGGGCCGCCCAAGGCAATGGCGGTTCCCACGCCGATAATATTTCCAGTACCGATCGTCGCAGCCAGCGCCGTCGTCAAAGCGCCAAACTGGCTGACCTCTCCTTCCGCCTCCGGATCCCTCGTCACAGATAAGCGGATGCCTGTAAAGATCTTCCTCTGAATGCCCTTGGTTCGGATCGTCATGAATACGTGGGTACCCAAAAGCAGGACAATCATTCCCCAGCCCCAGACAAGATTATTGACAGATTGTACAAACGAATTGATTGCATCGAACATCTCTTGTTCCCTCCTCTTTTACTCCTGCGACATATACTATAAAAACCAGAACCCGTTACCAGCCATCTTATAACTAGCCGCACAGCAGCCTGTAAACAGTAAGCAAAAGCCCTTCCGCAATGCCGCAACTGCAGAAAAAGCGTATAACCATGATCGTTATACGCTCTTGTATCCCTGCATGAATTCTTTCTATATATATTACCGTTTCTGGCTGTTTTTGTCAATGAAAATCATGTCTCCGCCACAACCCGGTCCAAAGTAGCCAGCACTTCCTTAGGTTCCAGCGGCTTATAGATAAACTCTTTGGCGCCGATCGCTTTGGCTTCCTCAACGGCCTCCTCATAGGCCAAGGAGGACATCATGATAATTTTCGCTTCCGGATATTTTTCCAAGATTTCACGGGCTGTTTCCAGGCCGTCCATTCCCGGCATAATAATATCCAGCGTCATAACGTCCGGTAAAACCTCGCCATACCGGGCGACGGCTTCCTCTCCATCTTTGCAGTAAGCCGCCACTTCATAATCTGTACTTTCCAGCAGCTTCTGCATCTGCATCTGCAAAAGCCGCGAATCATCCACTACCATAACCCGCTTTCCCATAGGGTATTTCTCCTTTCCGTTTAAATATTCCGCTTCTATCTTTTCAAACGGTATTTTCTAATTTTTATATTTCAAAACCAAAACAGGTTCTTTATTTTTATTCTTTTGCAGGCGCATAACAGGTCAGCCAAACGCATTCGCCGCGTTCGCCGGAATATTGCAGCGTAAAAAGCTCGGGCGTCTCCGACACATATTCCCCCTGGAAAAACTCCGGTACGCCGAAGCGCGCGGCCAACTTTGTATTTTTATAGATCTCTGCCGCGATATGCCCGCAGACCACGTTGAAATATTCTTTGGAAAAGTCTTCGATATCCTGCGAGGTTACCTCTGTCTCCTGCATCATGTACTGTGTCATCCGGGTATAGATCGGCAGCTCCGCACATAGCGCTAGGCCATAGTGCACCCCTTTTGTAAAAGTAATATGGACGGTATATCGCTCGCCGGTAAAGGAGCCTTCCTCCTTGGCCAGCCGGACACCCGCTACCCTTTCCGTTACCTCTCTGGCAACCTTATCCACCAATTGCCGCAATGTTTCCTGAGACATAACAGTACTCACACTTCCTCCCTCTCCTTTCTAACAGCGCCGTTACCGCAGGCAGATCCGCCCATCCTCCAGTATCGCCGTGCAAGGCTGCGCTTCCTGGTCCAGACGAAGAACGGCGTCGTCCATCCGCACCTCCGTCCCTGGATAAGCGATGCCGCAGACCAGCTGACGGCCGTCCTGTTCTTTTTCCTTTTTATCTTCTTCCGCTGCCGCTTTCTGCGCGGCCGCCGTCCGCATCTCTTCCAGCTGTTTTAGCTTATTCCTCCCCACAGAAAGCTTCATACGTATCATCGGCAGATTCCGAAGCCGGGCCGGACTGTCAGGCTGGCGCTCCAGCTTTTCATAGTCCTGCTCCAGCAGCTTGATTTCTTCTACCAGATTTTCATATTCAAAGTCTTCGCTGGGATTTCCTCCCAGAGTGATGGCTGTCAGGCAATGATTCCTGGCGCCGACGATATTCGCTCTGACGACGCTGCCCGCCTGAACCTTCGCACCGACGATAATTCCTCGGCCGGAAGTAACCTGTACTTCCTCGTCGCTGTACACCACCGATTGAATAATACAGTCCGTCTGCAAATTCTCCTTCGTACAGACGACGCAGTTTTCCATATATTTTGTAAAGATGCTGCGGTGGGCGCGGATCACGGCGCGTCCGTCTCCTTTAATGCCCTTGACTACGATCAGATTCCCTCCAGCCTCGATTGTCGCGGCCTCTACCACGCCATCCACAGTAACGTTTCCCATCGCGCGGACAGTAAAACCGCTGCATACGTCTCCATATATATGTACATCTCCCAGGAAATTGATATTTCCCGTAGAATAGTCTACGTTTGTTCGAATTTCCATGACGGGCTTTACCTGGAAGGCTCTGCCGACGAATTCCACATGCCCGGTCACCGAAGCTACCAGCACGCTTTCATCCGGGGAAAGTTCTGTATTTCTGCCCTTGGGAACAGGTGCTTTCTTCCCCGCCCTTGCAGGGATTTTTTCGTTTTTCACCGTCCGGCCGGGCACTCCCGGAACCGGCGGCGTGATCTTGCAGATCACCTCGCCTTTCTCCACATTGTGGACAAAATCCAGCGCCGTATAATCGATTCGGCCGTTTTCATCCTCCGTCCCCTTTTTCAGTGAACGGCGGGGAAACATATCGGTTACCGTCCCGTCGACTCCATGGACGGGCTGCGTTCCTTGCGCGGCCAGAAACAACCGGAAATATTTATTCTTTTCCTCCGGCAGCGCTTTCAATAGGGCTTCTTCCACCCCATAACTGATTTTTTCCTTTTCCAGGACCTGCCGCAAAACATCTTGATCTACATCCCGGCCCTCTCCCACCGGCGGATAGACCAGGAACCAGGCCGCCTGCTTATCCTGCGTCATAAAGAGCACCACCTGGGCGTCCAGCTTCGGCGGACCTTCTTCTTTTCCTTCTTCCTGCTGTCCGGGCTTTTTCGACGGCTTCGCGTCGGCCAGCCGGCTGGCTGCCGTACTATTAACAACTGTCAGCAAACGGGGAATCTCCCGCTTTAATTCCTGCTCGGAAAGTATTTCCTGTTGATTGACCGTACCTTCTAAAGACAGCTTCGGCGCGGGTCCTTGGCCCTCCTGGGCCTGGTACATTTCCCATAAACGATACAGTGCGTGCTCCGGAGGGAGCTGCAATCCGGCGGGGTCCCGCAAAACGGGAGGAGACTCCTTGGGCGCAGGCTCCAATTCCTGTACCAAAGGCATTCCCTGTTCCTCTGCCGCCGACAGGGCTTCTTCTGTAAAAACCTCCTCGGCATCGGAGCCAAATATCCAGGATAGTATCGATTCTTTTAATGCCATACCTCTGCCACACCTCCCTTTCCATGGAACACCGGTATTTTTCGGGCGACTCTAGTAAAAGCCCGATCTGCTCGTGCAAGGGCTAAGGTTCCTACAAATCGGGCCTTTTGCGAATAGGCAGAAATAAATTCCGCCTATTTGATTCCAATTCGAGGGCTCAGCCCTCAAGCACCCATAGCGAACATCTACTTTGTCTACTGTCCGCTTCCTACGCCCAAATCTATTTTTCTTATTATAGCAAGTTTGCTGAATCTTTGTCAAGATTTCATAAAACTTCCAATCCGGATAAAAAGACTGGCGAAGCCTACCGCAAAGCAGCCGATTTTCCATGCTTGTACCTGCTCCTGCCCTTTATTTCACGCACATCTACGTTTCTCCCCGCCGCCTTGCAGAAAAAACAGTCCAAAAACTACGTATGAAGGAACATCTTCGCTTTCGAAAGATCTTGACATCTATATCGAGATTCGATATAATTAGATCGAGCCTCGATATATAAAAACAGCATAGCCGGAGGACTTATGGATAGTAAAATCAGACGAATCTATGTACCTATGACGGAAAGCGGATTTTATATCTTATTCTGCCTGCAGCAGCCACAGCATGGCTACGGAATCAGCCGGCAGGTGAAACAAATGACTGGAGGCGACCTGATCATCAGCGCAGGTACGATGTACGGAACGCTCTCCAAAATGGAAAAGGATGGCCTAATCGCTTTTGAACGGGAAGAAGAAAAACGAAAGCTATACCAAATCACCGAGCTCGGGAGGGAAATCCTGAGTCTTGAGATCCACCGTATCGAACGTCTATATAAAAACAGCAAAGGAGAAAGTATACATGCGTAGCAAAAAAACCATGATACGTTTTTTTACAATTGCCGACTATGAGGAGGAAGAAACCTGGCTTCGCCTTCAGCATAAAAGCGGCTGGAAACTGGTAAAAACGATTTTGCCTTGCTTTTATATTTTTGAAAATTGTACGCCGCAGGACGTCGTCTATCGGTTGGATTATAAAAACAACACGGAAAACAACGACTATTTCCAAATCTTTCAAGACTATGGATGGGAATATTTTAACCGCTGCATGGGATGGCTGTATTTCCGCAAGCCGGCATTAAAGACAGACGCCGCGCAGGATATGGAGATCTTCTCCGACGACAGCTCCCGGATCGACATGGTCAACCACATTGTGAAAACCCGCAT
>CAOJIB010000036.1 GCA_948436455.1 uncultured Blautia sp. | reverse complement strand
AGTGATTTCAATAAAGCTCTTACTTTCATAAAAACAACCCTCCCCATTTCCAATATATGGGAGGGTTGTACGTTCTATTCGCATCATTTTCTTTTCTTATCGCGATTTTTTCTGCTTCTCCTTTTCAGGAACAGGATCAACGCCACGATAACCAGCAGAGCGCCTAACGCCAGAATCACGTAGGGAAGAATCACGGTGTAGTCCCCGGTCTTAACCGGCCGTACCATCGTAGTATTCTGCACGCCTGTTGAGGAATTGCCTGTAGAAGAAGCCGCCTCAAAACGGGCCGGGGCAGTCGTTCCCGTGCTGCCTTGCGCTGCATTCTGCGCGCCACCTGACGTTCTGCTACTGCTTCCCGCCGTACTGCTGCTTCCAGAAACCGGTCTGGCCGCTGCGCCTGTAGCCGAAGGGGCTGCAGACGGCGTGACAGAATTGCCCTGATTTCCGCCTCCATAGCTCCCATTTGCAATCTGTTCCCCTACCAGCGGCCGGCTCCCGGCAATACCGAAGGGGCTAAAAGAACTGGTTGTAAAAACCAGCATCCCGCCGTACACGGCAGGCTCAATCGCCTCTCGAGTACCATCCGGCAGGATATGCTGTATGCTATACGTATAGCCGGTGGGAACCGGCATTGTTACCTGTACGGATTTTCCCTCAGGAATCTGGTATTCCACATCCTCGCGCAGATCCCAAAGCTGGAATTCATAGGCTTGGAAAGTTGCCGCGTCTTCTGCATTCGTAAACCCGTAGCCAGAACCGTCGGATACCCGGAACTGCACATACCAGGGAAGGAAATCCGCCGATACGGTAATTCCCCGACAGGTATGATTCGCCGCCGCTACAGCCGCCTGCTCCTCCAGGCTCATTTCCTCGCTTACCTGCGTTGGACGAGCTTCTTCTTTTATTAATTCCATCGGACTTGCGGGAGTAGGGTTCGGCAGCTCTTCCACTGGCGCCTCCTGACCGGCCGGCTCCTCTGTTTCTGTGGGCTCCTCTTCCGATACCGAAGGAGCTTCACTCTCCTCTTCCTCCGGAATTGTATCCGGCTCTTCTGCTGGAGCGTCCGGCTCTGCCGCTTCTTCTTCCGTTTCCTCAGGTTCTTCTACAGCTCCCGCATCTTCCGGCTCTTCTTCGTCGTCATCCTCCGTAGCTTCTGATGGAAGGGGGGCCTCTTCGGGTTCTTCTTCTGTCGAGGCCTCTGCATCCCCGGCTTCCTCTTTGGCCGCTTCTTCCTCTTCTCCGTCTTCGTCTTTTGCAGGCGCAAGACTCTTTACATAAACGGTCACTTTACCGGAAATCGTCCTGCTTTCAGCGTTCCAACCGGATATCTGAGAAAAATCACCGTCTGCTCCGGCTTTAAAAAGGACCTCGTAAGAGCCGTTGTATACAGAAGGTACGATCGAACCGTTCTTCCAGGACAGCGTGCCGTAATCGCTCTTGGGCAGGGCGATCTCTGACAAAGCCTTCGGCGTATCGATCGTCACAGACCCCGGCAGCAAGTCCTCCCTGGAAGGCGTCCGGCTCCCAGCGAAAATCAGCTGCGCGCTCATATCCGCCAACAGCATACACAACACGAGCATCATCCCAAACACTCTGCATACCAGACGATTGCTATCCTTATTTTTTTTCATTTTTCTCATTCTATCCGCACCTCATCACGTATTTAGCAGCGCAGCATCTGCGCCCCCGTAGGGTATCTCAAAGGGAATTTTATTTCCCAAAACTTTGTTTTCATTCTTATTGTACACTTTTCACACCGATAAAAATCATCGCCGATAAAAGTGCAGTTACATTATAGCATAATTATTTCCTTTTCGACACCCCCTATTTTATTTTTTTGGCATTCTCCCCGATACCGCAGAATTTCCTGCCATTTCCCGCATTTTGGCCAAAGCATCTTGCATTCCATAGGAAAATCATGTATATTCTCTTATAGATTCGTGATAAAAATACGGTTATAGGCTGCCGCCTAATCGCCGGCGTCACAAAAAGGAGTGAATATTTTGGATTCATCTGTTGTCATACAACTGCTTGCGCTGCTTCTGCTAATCTTGCTGTCCGGCTTTTTTTCTTCCGCGGAAACCGCGATGACCACCATCAGCAGGATCCGGATACAATCTTTAAAGGAACAAGGAGACGCGCGGGCCGCCATTCTTGAAAAGATCACCGCCGACCCTGGGAAAATGCTCAGCGCCGTACTAGTAGGCAATAATATTGTCAATATGTCTGTATCCGCGCTGAGTACCACAATCACGATCCGGCTCTTTGGAAACGCCTACGTGGGAATTGCCACCGGGCTTTTGACGCTACTTATTCTGATCTTCGGCGAAATCACCCCCAAAACATTGGCTACCATCCACGCGGAAAAGATGGCTCTCCGCTACGCCAGAGTCATTTATTTACTGATGCATCTGCTGTCGCCTGTGATCTTTCTTGTCAACAAAATCTCCCTGGGCATACTTCTGCTTTTAAAAATTGATCCCGCTGCAAAAACAGCTACCTTTACCGAATACGAGCTTCGGACGATCGTCAACACCAGCCAAGAGGAAGGGGTCATTGAAAGCGAAGAAAAGCAGATGATCTACAATGTATTCGACTTCGGGGATTCCGTCGCCAAAGACGTGATGATTCCCCGCATTGATATGTGCTTTGTAGATGTGAATGCCACCTATCAGGAACTGCTGACTATTTTCGAAGAAGAAAAGCACACGCGCTTCCCGGTGTACGAGGATTCCACGGACAATGTAATCGGTATTATCAATATGAAGGATCTACTGCTGCGCAACAGGGAGGAGGATTTCTCCATTCGCAAGATTCTTAGGGATCCCTATTTTACCTATGAACATAAAAGCACCGCTGCTCTTATGGTGGAAATGCGCAAGGATTCTGTGAATCTGGCCATTGTCCTGGACGAATATGGTTCTACTGCCGGCCTGGTCACTTTGGAGGATCTGCTCGAAGAGATCGTCGGGGAAATCCGAGACGAATACGATGCGGACGAAGAAGAAGAGCTGACGGAAATCATCCCCGGACAGGAATATCTGGCTCTTGGCTCCGTAAAGCTGGACGACCTGAATGAAGCCCTTGGAACCACCCTGACCTCCGAAGATTACGACTCCTTGGGCGGCTATATTATTGAGCAATTGGACAAGCTTCCTATTCTGGGACAGTCGATTACCCTAGAAAACCAAGTACGTCTAGTCGTGGAAGAATTGGATAAAAATCGAATCGCCAAGGTCCGTCTTTATCTGCCTTCCTCCGGCGCGTCTGATCTGCCAGAAGACTCCTAAAGGCCATCCTATATGAAAAGAAATGTCGCCGGCCTGCTTTTCCTATTGGGAGGGCATCTTCTATCCACCATTTGGGACAGGGAATTTTCCTTCCCTGTCCATCTTATGCCTCATTTCTTTTCACGTGGCCCTTTCCTGTCACCTTTTCCACAGTCAGCTTCATCACAGCCGTCTTTTTCGTCATGGCCTGGCTTATCGGAAGATCTTCCTTATAATAGTGCTGCATCAGTATACGCAAAGCGCGCGATTTTTCTTCCTCTGAAAGTATCTCTATGATTCCTCTCCCAATCACGCTTTCGTATTCCATCGTACAGGCACAGCTCTCCCGACCTATTACCAGCCGATGGGAGCAGTCCATTTCAAAGCTGGCTCGAGAATCCTTTTGGATCAATTCGTATTTTTTCCCTTCAATGGCGCCGTGAAAATATAGAATGATATTCTCCTCCGTCGCCTCCATACCGAAATTCAGCGGAAGGATATAGGGATACCCCTCGTCGTTTAACGCAAGCCTGCATACGTCGCACTTTTTCATTATATTTAAAATTGCCGCTCTATCTTTGATTTCCCGCTCTGTTCGTCTCATAGTTTCTTCCTTTCCCTAGATTTATTTTCTTCTATCTTAACGCGAAGGGAAACCCGGCGCAAGCCTGGATACATTTTGATTTTCGTAAATGTACAGGCAGCTTTTTTATCTAACATTTTCACTATTTCATATAACATTTTCCGCTCACCGATGCTTGCGCAAGCTAGTACAATGAACGTATCACCAACGATATCGGGTATATCGAAAGCCTTTTCATCCTTTAGATATATTCCGGGAAAGGAAACACCATGTTATCTGTAAAAAAAGAAACCTTTATCAAACGCTGTGTCATGATGACAACGGGGATCCTATTCATTGGTATCTGCGTTGGATCTTACCGCTTAAGCGAATTCGGCGTAGACGCCTTTACCTGTATGAACCTTGGCATCAGCGAGTTTCTCCATATGTCTTTCGGCACCTGGCAGTTGCTTATGAACGCCGCAATCCTGGTCATTGTATTTTTTACAGCCCGCTCCTGCATCGGCGCTGGCACCATTGTCAATATGGTAGCCGTCGGATACCTGGCCGATCTGCTCTGCTGGCTCGTAGGGGATGTACTGCAGATTCAACTGAACCTTCCCATGCGAATCGGCGCACTGCTCCTTGGCAGCATATTCGCTGGTTTGGGCGTCGCCTTTTATATGGCGGCCGACATGGGAATCGCGCCTTATGACAGCGTAGCTGTAATCATCGAAAATATAACACAACAGCGTATTCCCTTTCAGCGCGCCCGCGTGCTCAGCGACGTTACCGTAGTTATTATAGGCGTTATATTCTGCCTGCTGGCAAAGGGCGATCTCCGTCTGATCATAGGCGTCGGCACTATCTGCAACGCTCTATGCAACGGGCCGCTGATCCAGTTTTTCAAAACCCACGCGGCAGAACCGCTGCTACATAAAACCAGCGTATAACAATATTCAAAGGAGGCTTTCATGTCCGTCTATTATCACGAAAACACGCAAACCTTTCATCTGACAAACGGCCAGATCAGTTACCTGATGAAGATCCTTCCCAACAAAACTCTTGGACAGCTCTACTTCGGGCAGGCGATCCGGGATCGCGAAAGCTTCGACTATCTGTTGGAAATGAAGTATCGGCCCATGACCTCTTATGTCTACGAAGGGGACAATCTCTTTTCCTTGGAACACTGCAAGCAGGAATACCCCGTCTATGGCACAACAGATTTCCGCCGTCCAGCGGCAGAGCTGCTCCAATCAGACGGCAGCCGCATTACAAATTTCACCTACCGTTCCCACTCGATCTCTCCTGGCAAGCCCTCCCTCCCAGGCCTTCCGGCCACCTACTGCGAATCAGGGGATGAAGCCGAGACGCTGACCATCTGTCTGGAGGATACGCTTTTAAAGGTTTCTCTCTATCTACATTATACCCTTTTCGCCGATCTGCCTGCCATAGCCCGCTCCTCGCGCTTTGAAAATAACAGCCGGCAAACGCTGCACCTTACCACAGCTATGAGTCTGGCCCTGGATCTGCCGGACTGTGCATATGAATTGCTCCATTTTTCCGGCGCATGGGCCAGGGAACGGCATATGAAAGTCCGCCGCCTGGAACAGGGCATCCAATCCGTAGAATCTACCCGGGGACATTCTTCACACAACCATAACCCCTTCATTATGCTCCGCCGACCCGGAGCCGATGAAAACTGCGGCGAGGTCCTTGGATTTTCCCTAATCTATTCCGGCAATTTCCTGGCGCAGGCGGAAGTGGACGCCTGGGATACCACCCGCATTTTGCTTGGCATCAATCCTTTTGGCTTCGATTGGAAACTTTCCGGCGGCGATACCTTTCAGACGCCGGAAGCGGTGATCGTTTATTCCGATAAAGGCATGGGCGCCATGAGCCGAACCTTCCACCGACTCTACCGCACCCGCCTGGCCCGGGGCATATGGCGGGATAAACCCCGGCCCATCCTGATCAATAACTGGGAAGCTACGTATTTTAATTTCACAGAAGAAAAACTGCTTTCTATTGCCAAAACTGCAAAGGAAGACGGCGTGGAGCTTTTTGTTTTAGACGACGGCTGGTTCGGCGCCCGCTCCAATGATTCGGCAGGACTTGGCGACTGGAATGCGAACCCCCAGCGACTGCCCGGCGGTATTGCACGGCTGGCCGACCGCGTCGAAGATCTGGGCATGCAGTTCGGACTCTGGTTCGAGCCGGAAATGGTCAATAAGGATTCGGATCTTTACCGCTCGCACCCGGACTGGATTCTCCAGACGCCCCGCCGGTCGGTCTCTCACGGAAGAAATCAGTTTGTATTAGACTTTTCCCGTACGGAGGTCGTAGAACATGTTTACACCAAGATGGCGAATCTCCTTTCCCAAGCTAAGATTTCCTATATTAAATGGGATATGAACCGCAGCATTACAGAAGCCTATTCCGTAGCCCTGCCGTCCGATCAGCAAGGCGAGCTATTCCACCGCTATATCTTGGGCGTATATGCTTTGTATGACCGCTTACATACAGAATTCCCCAACGTATTGTTTGAGTCTTGCGCTTCCGGCGGCGGACGCTTCGACCCGGGAATGCTGTATTATGCGCCCCAAGGATGGGTTTCTGATAACTCCGACGCCGTCGAACGGTTAAAAATCCAGTATGCGACTTCCTTTTGCTACCCAATCAGCGCCTTCGGCTCCCATGTTTCAGCCGTCCCCAACCATCAGCTTAACCGCAGCACACCGCTTTCCACCCGGGCAAACGTGGCCTATTTCGGCACCTTCGGCTATGAATTAGATCTCAACCAGCTCTCGCCAGAGGAACGGGACGAGATACGAAAACAGATTGATTTTATGAAAAAATATCGACAGCTTATTCAATTCGGCGATTTCTACCGGCTCCTTTCTCCCTATTCCAGCAATTTCGCCGCCTGGATGACCGTCAGTCCAGATAAGCACACGGCCTTGGTCGGATGGTACAAAATTCTCAATGAAGTCAACGGCCCCTATCGCCGGGTAAAGCTGCAAGGCCTGGCCCCCGACATAGATTATGTGATAGACGGCACCGTTTGCCAGGGCGGCGACGAACTAATGCGCGTAGGCCTTTTGACAACAGACAGCGCCGCCGGAGAACGGCAAAAAGGAGAACCTGCAGCCGTTGATTTTGATTCCCGCATTTTTGTCTTACAAGCTAAAAACAAACGAGAACCCGCTTAAAAACAATTCTGTCGGCTATTTACCTTTTGCAGAGGCATCTGGAAAAGGGCCTCTGCGTTTCCCTTTCAGGTGCCTTTCCAGATCACTTTGCGCCTTTTCCCGATCCTGGCGCCGATATGTCCCCGGAGTCACGCCGAATTGCTGCTTAAAGGCCCTGGAAAATACCTGCGGCTCCCGATACCCGCAGCTAAGAGCAATATTTGCAATCGAAGCATCCGTCAAGGTGAGCTGCTCCTTCGCCCTTGTAAGCCGGAATCGAGCCAGATATTCCTGGGGAGATATATGCAGCGTCCGCTGAAAAAGCGTAAAAAGATAGCTGCGGTGCAGCGCCACATACCGCGCCACATCTCCCACTGTAATGCCGTTGGCATAATTATTCCGGATATACTCTAACGCTTGATGAACATACAAATTTTCCCTTTCTGTCTTAGATGGCGCAGCCTCCGCATTTTCATACAGGCACGCAGATAAACATGCGAAAAAACGGCACAGCAACGATTGCAAAATAAAGTCGCTCGTGTTGCCGGAGTTATGACAGGTTAACATATCTTCCACCAATCGCAGAAGCTCTCCATGATCCTCACAACGAAAGGTCCGACGGCCTCCGCCAAGACCAACGGCGCGCAAGCAAGCCTCGCAGTTCGAACCGTTAAAACCAACCCACAGATAGCTCCAGGGGTTATCTGCGCCCGCCTGATAAAAGGTCTGCTTGTTTGGCTCGATCAGAAAACCTTCTCCCTTACCCAGTAAATACTCATGACCTTCTACCTGGTATTTCCCCTGTCCGTCCAAAATATAATGCAACACATAATTAGGACGAATTGCCGGGCCGTAGCTGTGCAGCGGCTCGCAACGGGCATGACCGCAATAACAGAGATAAAAATCGCTGAATTTCTGATACTGCCCCTGCAAATGCAGCACGTAGCTCTCCTCCATCTGCTTCCTCTCCTTTTCTCCTGCGCTTACATATATAGGACGTACTGACTGACTATTCGAGTGATCTCCCCGGTCACCGCCGCCACGCCCTCTTTCGTCTTTCGCCAATTCTCTTTTGTAATTCCCTTAATAACAGAAGGCGCCACGAAAAATTCCGTCTCTGGAAATTCCTTCTGATAATATAGAAGAGCCCTCCCCCCATGAATGTTTCGACAACAAAGAATCGCCTTCTTAACGGAAAGCCCCGCCTCCTTTACCGCTTTTCTGGAATATACGGCATTTTCATACGTAAAGGTAGCCTCCTCTTCCTTTAGGATTGCCGAAGCGTCCACCTGATTACACAAAAGCACATCCCGAAGAAATTCCCATTCCGTACGGTAAGTGCGCGAATATAGATCCGCCTTTTCCCGTACGCCCATAAATTTTCCATCCGTCACGCTGTATTTCCCGCTGGGCAGCACCCAGGGAGCGCGGCCCTCCCGCCAGAGCCTAGCCGCATGCTCCGCCATTTGCGGAAAGCCGTTTCCGGGGATAAAGATGATATCCGCCCGCTCTGGAATGGGATCCTCCCGAAAAACCAATTCCGTCATAGTATCCAGAAATTTTTCCAACATCTTCACATCCGCCTCCTATATCCTGGCAGTATCTTCACAGATCACCAGCGTATCCTGCAGAGCTAGCCTTGTATTCCCATCCGGGATGATATATTCCTCCTCCCGCTTGATCATAACGATCAACTGGCCCTTGGCCATCTTCAGTTCACAGATCCGCTTATCGCGCCAGGGATGCTTTGCATCCATCGTTATCTCATACAGCTGTATTTCCGAATGATCCACATAGTTCAAACAACTCAGAATCACAATATCCGACGCCTGTAAGCGCGTATCTCCATGGGGAATAAGCGTATCCCCTTGGCGCTTCACCATAACCGCCAGCATCCCCGCCGGCAGGGCAATGTCCCGAACATCCTTTTCAATCCAAGGATGTCCACTTTTCAGACGCACTTCAATCAGTGTCATATCCGTTTCCTTTTGATAATCGTTAAAGGTACTGCTGACATCCACCTGATCGTCCAGAAGATCCAGCTTTTTTGCCGCCCAGGGCAAAAGCGTCCCCTGAATTCCTACCGACAAGATCGCGATGCAAAAAACAATATGGAAAATATCATTTTTCGTATACGCTGGGCTGATCACCGTATAGATCGCAAACACAATAGACGCGGCGCCCCGAAGGCCCGCAAAAGACAGGAACAGCTTTGCCCTTCCAGAAAAGTGAAAAGGCGCCAGCAAGGTAAAAAGCGCTGCCGGCCTCGCCACCAGAGTCAAAAACGCCGCGATGCATAAGGATGGTAAAAGAAGCGGCAAAAGCTCCGACGGATTTGCTAGAAGCCCCAAGAGGAAAAACAGAACCAATTGCATCGCTCCCGTTACACCATCAAAAAAATGCACCAGATCGATCTTTCTAGAGAATTTCTGATTGCCTATAAGAACGCCGGCCAAATACACGCTCAGAAAGCCGTTGCCGCCCACATACACCGGAAGGACATAGGCTAAGAGAACCACCGCCAGCAAAAAGAGATAGTGCATCCCATATTCCGCCATATTCACCTTTTTTAAAAACGCCACGGCGGCCATACCTATGAAAACGCCGCCGGCAATCCCCCAGGCGATCTGCCGCAGCACCAAAAACGGCACCGCGCCTTCCAGCGAAAGGGACATGACTCCCAATATGACGGTCGTCATCATATAGGCAAAGGGATCGTTGCTTCCGCTTTCTATCTCCAGAACGGACGCCAGGCCGCCGGTGAGATTCAGTTTCTTTAAACGCAAAATGGAAAATACTGAAGCAGCGTCCGTAGAAGCTACTACCGAGCCCAAAAGCAGCCCTTCCAAAAAGCTGC
Organism: uncultured Blautia sp.; assembly: GCA_948436455.1. Classification (GTDB taxonomy): domain Bacteria; phylum Bacillota; class Clostridia; order Lachnospirales; family Lachnospiraceae; genus Blautia_A. Next base: position 10,115 of record CAOJIB010000036.1, on the reverse strand, counting down.
ACCGTAAGATCCAACATGCAAAAACGCCGGTAATACAGGCTGTGATAAAAACGCCGGCCGTAGAGAGCAATACGGAAGGCAGAATCACCGCACGGGCTTCCTGGCAGTTTGTCCCAAATCCGCCGTAAAACATGATAAACATCAGCGCGACCGTACTGATCCGCTCCGTGATTAAAAAATCATCAAAAGAAATTTTAAACAATCCGTCCACACCGAAAAGCATTCCCAGAAAAATAAACACCAAAAGGCCGGGAACTCCCATCTTTCCGGAAAAGCGACTTCCAATAATCGCCAAAATGCAGATTCCCGCACAGGTAAATAAAACTCCTTCCACGCCTCATCCTCCTTACTCATATTCTAAAAAGCTCCAAAATCTGCCGTATATTTCTGTGCTTGCGGAACAAAGACATTCCCTAGAATCCCTTTGTTCCCGCAAATACACGTTTTTTTACGTCGTCAGATAGGTCGCGTAACCGGCCTCCCTGAGCCGCTGCTCCATATTTACTGCGTTATCCAGCTGCAAAAAAGCGCCCACCTGTACCTTATAATAGCCGTCTTCCGCCAGCAAAAAGGCCGGGTAGCCCTCATCCTGCAGCTGATACAAAAGCTGATCCGCATAAGGACGCTCGGCAAAGGCGCCCACCTGCACCCGGTAATACACCGGCCCTTCCACATCTTCTTCATACAACGTCCCCAGCACGGCGTTGGCGATCGCTTCGGCGATTTCCGAAAAATGCTCGTCAAAAAGCTGGTTATCCGCCGCCGCGTTCAGAAAACCTGCCTCAATCAAAAGAGCCGGTATTTTCGTCCGGCGCAGAACCACAAGCCCGGGGCGCTCTTTCACACCCAGATTCTGAAAACCGATCTCTCCCAGCGCGCCGGCAATATTTTCCGCCATTTCGTACTTGATGCCTGATTTGTTGTAAACGAGTACTTCCACTCCGTCATACTGCTCGGGCCTCGGGCTGGAATTCCTGTGGAAGGATAAAAAATAATCCGCGCCGGACTGATTGGCGATCGTCGCCTTTTCAAAAGGCGTTTGATAAATGTCTGTCGTTCTGGTATAGACCACATCCTCGCCCCGGTTCTCCAGGATTTCCCCAACGGCCAGCGTCAGCCGGAGGTTATCGTCCTTTTCTCTTCGTCCATTGTGCACCGCCCCTGGGTCCGTGCCGCCATGAGGCGGCTGTAAGTAGCGCCATTATACCATAAAACGGGCCAATTTCCAACGGCTCCCTGGGCGCAGATTTTTCATGGAAATTTTTTCTGAGATTTTTTTTGAGATTTTGTATTTTTGACTGGATTTTCTTTCGCCTCTGCGCTATAATTTAATACAAGTGACCAATTCAAAAGTCAATAGTACAACATATAATTTAGGGAGGAAAAGAGAATGGTCAATGCAATTAAGAATCTCAAGATCCGTGCAAAGCTTTATATTCTTGTAGGAGTCGCCCTTATTGGTATGCTTGCCATAGGCATCATATCCTTTATCCTAATGAACAGGCTCAATGAACCGGTAGGTTACATTGTCGAAACCCTACAGCCTAAGATCAACCTTTCCAGGAATATGGAAGAGACCGTCTTTGATATCCGTATGTCAGAATTTACCTATTTGTCTTCTTCTGATAAGGATCAGCGCAATTCCAGCCTGCAGTCCATCAAAACGGACTCCAGCGAATTGGAAGCTCTGATTGCCGAATATACCTCTCTGGCAACGACAGATACAGAGAAAAGCGCCGCAGAGGCCATTTCCCAGTCTTGGAATACATACAAGAAGCTGGATGCGCAGGTGCAGGAGCTGATCGACGATAAAAAGGCCGAAGAAGCCCTGGAAATCCTCAACGGCGACGCGCTCACTGCTTACAAGGCGTTAATGTCCGCTTACGATGAAATCGACGCCTTCAATGATTCCATCCAGGATGAATCTTACGTGGGCAGCAACCGCTTATACCAGACTGCCATGATTGCTTTAAGCGTCGTAATGGCCCTTGTAATTGTTATTGGCATTATGTTTGCCGTCGTTGTAATCCGTGGCATTCAAAGACCAATTGCAGAAATTGAAGTCGCCGCCACCAAGATGGCGCAAGGCGACCTAGATGTGGAAATTCAGTACAAATCCAAAGACGAGCTGGGACAGCTTGCCGAGCAGATCCGTGAACTTGTACGGAAGCTGGGTGTAATTATTGACGATGAAAATAAATTCCTAGCCAAAATGGCTTCCGGCGACTTTACGGTAGATACGCAGTGTGAAGCCGAATATATCGGCGGTTTCCACCCACTGCTTGTTTCCTTCCGTATGATCGCCAATCAGATGAACGATACTGTCGCGCAGATTACGGAAAGCGCCGAGCAGGTAGCCAACGGCTCCGAACAGGTTTCCAACGGTGCACAGGCTCTTTCTCAGGGCGCTACCGAGCAGGCAAGTTCTGTGGAAGAATTGGCCGCTACCATCAACGAAATCTCCACAAAAGTAAAAGAAACTGCCGAAAATACGCAGCAGGCGAATTCTATGGCTAACGCCGTAGGGGAAGAAATCAATTCCAGCAATACCAAGATGAACGACATGATCCAGGCGATGGACGATATCAGCAATAGCTCCACCGAAATCGGCAAGATTATTAAGACGATCGAGGATATCGCTTTCCAGACCAATATTTTGGCGTTGAACGCCGCCGTAGAGGCCGCCCGGGCAGGCAGCGCCGGCAAGGGCTTCGCCGTTGTTGCCGACGAGGTACGGAATCTGGCCAGCAAGAGTGCGGAAGCTTCTAAAAACACCGCCGCTTTGATTGAAAATTCTATTAAAGCTGTGGAAAACGGCACTCGGATCGCCGCTGAGACTGCCAGCTCATTGAATCACGTAGTAGAAAGCGCTAAAGAAATTACCGCGGTTATCGATAAGATTTCTGAAGCCAGCAGTAATCAGGCTTCCGCTATTTCTCAGGTAACCCTTGGTATCGATCAGATTTCCAGCGTAGTACAGACCAATTCCGCAACTGCGCAAGAGAGCGCTGCCGCCAGCGAAGAGCTGTCCAGCCAGTCGCAGCTTATGAAGAATCTGGTGGAGAAATTCAAATTAAAAGGTCATGAGGGCATTCATATGGCGTCCTCTCCCAAGCCTGCCAGAAGCAGCTATTCTTCATCTCGTAGCAGCTATACGCCGTCCTATGAATCCGCCGGCGCTTACAACAGCAGCATGGATAAATATTAATTAAAAAACCGAAACCCCGCTCTCAAAGAATCAGAGAGCGGGGTTTTTATCCTCCTGATTTTCTGGCAGAATTTTTTATAAAAGCGCAATCTATATCCGCCATGTCCTGCATCTAACATTATTTTATATGCCAATAGAAAAACTCCTTCTGCACACCTTTGTAACTATACTATGCAAAAGGAGTAATTCTGTCCGTTTCAATTATCAATTTTCATATTGGCCAGTGCCTGGGCAAACGCATTATTTACAGGCTCCTTCGCCTCTTTGTTTTGTTTCTTCATATAATTTTGCACATCTCTTTTACTGACTCCCGCCCCTTCCTTGGCGCGTCTGGCCTGAAAAGCGGACAATTTCTCTTTATAGCCGCAGGCGCAGATAAAGGTTTCCTCCTTTCCTTTTACATATAATTCCATCCGCTTATGGCACTTTGGACACCTGGCGTTCGTGGTCCTGGAAACCGTTTCCCGATAACCGCATTCCCGGTCCTGACACACCAACATCTTGCTGTTCTTTCCATTTACGGATAGAAGCTTTTTTCCGCAATTTGGACAGGGTTTATTCGTCATATTGTCATGACGGAATTGTCCGGAGCCTGTGCGGATCTCCTGCACGATCTCCTTTGTGTATACCTCAATCTCCTGCAAAAACTGCTCCCCTGGCAAATTTCCTCTGGCAATCCCAGACAGCTTCATCTCCCACTGGGCAGTCAATTCCGGCTTTTTTAAATCCTCCGGCACCAATTCTAAAAGCTGTTTTGCCTTTGAGGTCAGATAAATTTCGTTGCCGCGCTTTTCCATAAGGAACGTATGAAACAATTTCTCTATAATATCGGCTCTGGTAGCCACCGTTCCTAAGCCGCCCGTTTCTCCTAGAGTTTTTGCTATAGCCACATCCTTAGAGGTGAGGTACTTCAGCGGATTCTCCATTGCCGCCAATAGCGTAGCTTCGGTAAAACGAGCCGGCGGCTTTGTGCGTCCTTTCGTAATCTCTACCCGCTCAATCTGCAGGCAGTCCTTTTCTGAAAGACCCGGCAGCGTCTGCTCCCGCAAGTCTTCCGTTTCCTCCTCCTCTACTTCTTCCTGTCCGTAGCACTCCTTCCATCCCAGGGCAAGAAGCACCTTTCCTCTAGCCACGAAAGAAGCGTCCTTTGCCCGGGCGGTCATAGTCACCTGTTCATAAACGAACGGAGGATACAAAACGCTCAAGAACCGGCGTACTACCATGTCGTAAATTTTCCGTTCCTCATTGGTCATATGCTCCATCTGCACAAATTGCTCTGTGGGAATAATCGCATGATGATCGCTGACTTTTTTATCGTCCACGAAACTTTTATTCACAGATAGGGGCGTCCGAAGAAGCCTCCCCGCCAAACTCTTATAAGGCCCCACGCCGCAGGCTTTCAGCCGCTCCTTCAACGTAGGCACAACATCCTGGCCAATATATCGGGAATCTGTCCGGGGATACGTAAGAACCTTGTGATTTTCATAGAGCCTTTGCATGATATTCAGCGTTTCCTTTGGGGAAAAGCCGTATTTCTGGCTGGCCTCCCGCTGCAGAGTCGTCAAATCATAAAGGCCTGGCGCCGCGGCCTTTTTCTGCTTTTTTTCTATCTTTTCGACAAACAGGCTCCCGTTAGAAAGCTTCCCAGCCAGCGCCTGCAATTTTTCCGGAAAAAAAGTCCGATATCCACGGCTTTTTTCTTCCTGCCAGGTCCATTTTACGCCGCCGCCCCAGAGCGTCAGTCCATAATACTCCTTGCCCACAAAACTACGGATCTCCTCTTCTCTCTGGGCAATCATAGCTAACGTAGGTGTCTGTACTCTGCCGCAGGAAAGCTGGGCGTTATATTTGCAGGTCATGGCTCTGGTACCGTTAATGCCTACCAGCCAATCCGCCGTGGCCCGGGCGGCGGCGGCCTTGTAAAGATTTTCATAGTCCCTGCCGTTTTTCAGATTGGCAAAGCCCTCTTTGATCGCCCGATCTGTCACCGAAGAGATCCACAAACGCTTGAGTGGCTTTTTACAGCCAGCCTTTTCCAGGATCCAGCGAGCTACCAGTTCTCCCTCCCGGCCGGCGTCGGTGGCGATAATCACTTCCCGGATATCTTTACGAAAAAGTTGGGCCTTTACCGTCTGGTATTGCTTACTCGTCTGACGTATAACCACCAGCTTCATTTCCTTTGGAAGCATCGGCAGCGTTTCCATACTCCACTGCTGGTATTTTTTGTCGTATTCCTCTGGATCCGCCAACGTCACCAAATGGCCCAGCGCCCAAGTCACTACATAATCGCTTCCCTCCAGACAACCGCCGCTCTTCTGGCTACAACGCAGGACTCTGGCAATATCTCGGGCTACGGAAGGCTTTTCCGCTATCACTAATGCTTTCATACTTTCCTCCAATCTTATTTCGCAACAGTACAACTATCTTCCCAACTGCAGGCAGAAATCTAAAGAAAAAGCTTGTCGTCGGCAAACCTTTTGTATGGCGTTCTTTCTTGCCTGCCAGAATATAAAAATCGCCTACACAATAAAGTTTTCCCTGCATCTTTGGACATTTACAGCCATAAATGCCTGTAAATCTCTCATAAACTATACGAACGGTTTCTTTTTGCGTTCATTATACCACAGAAATTCCCCAGCAGCGAATTATTCTCCGCCGTTTTCCGCCCACATATCCGGGCGGGCACAGTTTTCCCAATATATTTCTTACAAAAATAAAAAATACATAAAGCATAGCTGTCTGAATTAATAATAAATTAAGAATTGCGCACTTTAAATGTTATAGGCCCTGTGCTATAATAGCTTTTGTAATGCCGGAGGCGATATAGCTCGCTTCCAACAGCCAAACCAATATCGGACAGTACAGGATTTCAAAGCATCTGTGGAGGAGGTTGATAGTTTGCGGATTTTAAAAAAATACCAGCATGGATTCTGGATTATAGGCTTTGGTATTTTTTATCTCATATGTTTTCATTATCTGGAGCACCGTCCCGTGGAATTCCTGCATATCATACATGCTACGCTGGATGACAGGATTCCTTTTTGCGAATACTTTATCCTGCCCTATCTTCTGTGGTTCCCTTACATTTTCATAACGGTTTTCTATTTTATTGTCAATCCAAAAACAAAGCAGGATCTGTATCAGCTGACGAAAAACCTTTGTATGGGGATGGGGCTCTTCCTTGTGATTTCTTTTTTATATCCCAATGGACACAATCTCCGTCCACTGTACTTTCCGCGGGACAACGTTTTTACGGATTTGGTGAAGTTTTTGTATCAGCATGATACCGCTACAAACATTCTACCAAGTATCCACGTGTTTAACTCCCTGGCCGTCCACACAGCTCTCTGTAACTGCACGACCCTGGGAAAATACCGTGCCGTCCGGGCCGGTTCACTAATTTTAACTATTAGCATCATTCTTTCCACCATGTTTCTAAAGCAGCATTCCGTCATAGATGTTTCTATGGGTACAGGGCTTGCGCTTTTGGGCTATATCCTGTTCTATCGGGAGCCTGTATCGGCTAGACAGACTTCGTCCGCCTATGTCCGTAATCGTATCCGGCTGAAGTAGCTTCGCCATATACAGAAAACCTGCCACTGGCAGCTTTTCTGCACATTAAGGCATAAAAATCTGCCTGCTACGGCAACCAAAAAGGGGATGCATGCAACATCCCCTCTTTTAATCACAAATACGCTCTACATCACAGGCATATCGGCTGAAAAATTCTTTTTGTTCTCCCTAATTAAATCCATAGAACTTCTGACAGATCTTATATGCCGTTACGGAAATTTTCCTGCCGCTATGTCCAGGCAGATTCACCATTCTTCCCAGCAGGCCGTATTTCATCCGGTAATACAAACCGCAATCGGCGCTCTTTAGATAGTCCCATAATTCTTTTTTCTTCTGCAAATTTTCCTCCGTGCCGGAACGTATCAGCATGATTGAAGAAACGACCATGATAATTTCCAGATATTTTGTCATATATTTTTTCAACCCTCTGGGCTTTAGGTCATAACGCGCATACGTGTCGATCATCAGCCGATTTACACAAAGCTGCTGATCAATCCGGCCAATCATAACCTTTTCATTGACAGACTGATCTTCCCGACCGATAAAATACCGATAAAAATTCACATCCAGATAATACATATTGGAAACATAGGGAAGCGGATCAAAAGCAAACAGATTGTCCACATAAAACGTATGGGCTGGCAAATGTAAATGGCAGTCCGTCAGAAGCTTTGTCCGATAAATCATGGAATGCATCAGCAGATATTTTCCTTTGGGCAGATGATGGATCTGCGACCATCCAAAGATCTCCTTCTCCGGAAAACAATGCCTATAATGCATCACTTTTTTTCTTTTGGCGCCTTGCTTTTCATAGACAAAATTACTAATTAGCATATCTACCGTTTCAGCACCAAAGAGCAGCTCCTTTAAAGTTTCCAATACCATCAAATACGCTTCTTTTTGTACCCAGTCGTCGCTATCCACAACTTTAAAATATGCGCCCGTCGCATTGCGTATCCCTGTATTAACCGCTTCTCCATGGCCTCCGTTTTCCTGATGAATCGCTTTTATGATATTTGGATATTTTTCCGCATACCGGTCTGCAATCTGTGCGGTCCCGTCTGCAGAACCGTCGTCCACAATAAGGATTTCCACATCCTCGCCGCCCGCCAGCAAAGACTCGATACATTTTTCCATATAGTCTTCTGAATTATAACATGGTACTGCAATGCTTAAAATCTTCATGACATATTCTCCTTCCAGTATTTCGCATAAGCATCATAGGCAGAAGGAATGGGATAAAACCGGCCGGATTTTTCAGGATCCACAAAAATATACCGGTCCTTTACTTTTTCTTCCACCGCTTCCACCTGTACCTGATACCCTTTCATTCTCCATTCCACATGGGAAAAAATGTGTTTGGCGTCTTCCAATTGCCGGATCCTCAAAGGCACCAGTCCCAAATTCGCAACCTCTTTTAGCACCTCCTGTTCCTGCAGATGCCCCGTGAGATTCATCGGCTCGTACAAACTCGCAAGCAGCCCTTCCTTCGGCCGCTTACATAGAGCCAGGCAGTCTCCATCCCGGATGACTACGATCGTCCTTTTTTGCACTGTGCGCGGCTTTTTCTCCGATTTCTTCGGCAATTCTGTTACCCGGCCGCTGGCCCTTGCCCTGCAAAGATCATTCAACGGACAGCTTCCACACTCAATCCGCCCGCTGGGCACGCAAACGACCGCCCCCAGCTCCATCAGCGCCTGGTTAAAATCTCCCGGCCGGTCTTTCGGGATTGCCTCTTTTAACAACCGCTCCATTCCAGTCTTCACAGATTGCTTTAAAATATCCTCTTCATTTTCCAACAGCCTGGAAAGCACGCGCAGCACATTTCCATCCACCGCCGGAACCGGTATCCCATAGGCGATAGAAGCAATAGCCCCCGCCGTATAGCTTCCGATACCGCGAAGACTGCAAAGAGCCTGATAGTCCTTAGGCAATACGCCGCCGTAACTTTCCTGTACCTGCCGGGCCGCCTTTTGCATATTCCGTACCCGATTATAATACCCTAGTCCCTCCCAGAGCTTTAAAAGCCGATCCTCCGAACAGGAGGCCAGCGCGCCTACGTCGGGCAGCTCTCGAATAAATCGCAGGAAATACGGCTTGACCGTCTCCACCCGAGTCTGCCGCAGCATAATCTCCGATACCCACGTATAATAAGCATTCGCCTGATCCCGCCAAGGAAGCGAACGCTTATTCTGGTCGTACCACAAAAGGAGCGGCTTTGCCATATCCTTTAGAATCTTTTCTTCCGTCTTCATCCTTCCTCCCATACAATCGGCACAGGCGCGTCCAGATAGATGCTTCCCATGTCCACCTGGCAGTCATAGGCCAGAATTTTTACGCCCGCTTTCTTTGCCAGCAATAGCGTTTCGGCAAATTCTCTGTGCGTCGCCCAGTTCGGCCTGAATTCACGGACTCCTTTCATCTGTATGACAAACAAGAGCCAGGCTTCATAGCCCTCCTGTATACAGGCGCATAATTCCTTCAGATGCTTCACCCCGCGCAGTGTAGGCGCATCTGGAAATCTGGCGATTCCCTCTTCTTCCAGGGTTACGCCCTTGACCTCCAGAAAAATTTTTCGTTTTCCTTCCTCCAGATAAAAGTCAAACCGGGAATTTCCATATCGCACCTCCGGCCGAAGCACCGACGCCTTTGGAAAAAGCTCTCCTTCCCGAAGCCATTCTCCTGCGACCAGATTCGCCATTTGCGAATCCATATTCACCCAGCGCCCATGCTTTTGCACCGAAACCAGGTCATACGCCGTTTTACGGTTGAGATTCGCGCTTTTTTCCAGTCCTACTAGGCAACCGGGAATTAGCAATTCTCTACATCTTCCTGTATTTTTTACGTGACAGGAAATCTCCTCACCCTGCAACCGAACACGGGCGATAAACCGATTGGGACGCTTTATAAATCTTCCTTCTGTTACGTTTTTATAGATCATCTTCCTGTATCCTGCTTCTTATTGTATCATATAAAACATCGTTTCATGCAGAAAACCTCACAACTCCTATCATACCATAAAATTTCAAAAATGGCAGTTGCTTTTTCCTTCCCTCTCCTATACAATAAGGAGAGTATACCTACTATTTACAAGCCGCTATCCCACGAGGCGTTTTCATGCGGATCTTGCAAACAACGGAATATACAAATACGGAGGATGCTATGGATAGTATAATCTTTGATGTAGACGGCACCTTATGGGATTCTACAGAGCCCATTGCCCGTTCCTGGAACAAGGCCATTCGGGAACATACCGATATCAAAGTCGAAATCACAAAAGAAACAATGACTCCGCTCCTTGGCAAGCCGCTGCTGGAGATCGCCCGGGTCATAT
>CAOJIB010000035.1 GCA_948436455.1 uncultured Blautia sp. | reverse complement strand
CAATGCCGGTCACCTCCTCCCCTATTTTTGGCTATCTATTTCCCGACAGCCCCTTGGGAAAATCTTCTGGTTTATAATTCGGCCAGATCTTCCTGGCTTAGTAATTTTATGGAATTTTTGCGCAGAATGCTGACGGCTTTTTCCGTGTCCTCCACGCGCAGGATCAGATAAGCCAGATCTTTTTTTCGGGAAATAAGCGCGTACATATATTCTACGTTGATCTCGGCGGCCTCCAGGCTTTGGATGACCTGGGCGAGCGCGCCTGTTTCATCGGAAATGCCCACGGCCAGTACGTCGGTAACAGAGCTTACGTAACTGTTTTCCTTTAATACCTGCGTGGCGCTGTACGTGTCGCTTGTGATGATCCGGGCGATGCCGAAATCCGATGTTTCCGCCAGAGACAGCGCGCGCAGATCTACGCGGCCGTCTGCCAGGGCCTGTGTCAGTCTCGCTACGGTTCCCGGCTTATTTTCTAGGAAAACGGAAATCTGTTTTACAGTCATAGCTTTATAACCTCCCAACGGCAGGAAAATTTCTGTTGCTGTTCACGGAGCGAACAGAAACGAATTTTCCTATTTTTCATATAGTTTTCTGTTGTCGATGACGCGCACCGCTTTGCCTTCGCTTCTGGCGATGGTTTTCGGAGCGACCAGCTTTACCTTGGCATAAATGCCCAGCATGGCTTTTAAAGCGTTGACCAGCTCTTTTTCCCGGTCGGCTACCTGGCGCAGGCTGTCGGAGAACATTTCCGGCGTCATTTCCACCTGGACTTCGATGACGTCGCTGTTGTTGACGCGGTCTACGATGATCTGATAATTGGCGGCGTAGCCTTTATTGATCAGTACGGTTTCCACCTGGGAGGGGAATACGTTGACGCCTTTGATGATCAGCATGTCGTCGCTTCTGCCCATAGGCTTGCTCATTTTTACATGGGTACGGCCGCAGGAGCATTTTTCCCTGGTCAGTACGCAGATGTCCCGGGTTCTGTAGCGCAGCAGCGGGAAGGCTTCCTTCGTAATACTGGTAAATACCAGCTCGCCCTTTTCGCCCTCCGGCAGTACCTCGCCCGTCGTTGGATCAATAATCTCTGCGATAAAGTGGTCTTCGTTGATATGCATCCCCGTCTGCTCGCTGCATTCAAAGGAGACGCCCGGCCCGGAAATCTCCGTCAGGCCGTAGATATCGTAGGCTTTGATGCCCAGGCTCTTTTCGATGTCGCGGCGCATTTCCTCTGTCCACGCTTCCGCGCCAAAGATGCCGGCTTTGAGCTTGATCTGATCTTGCAGTCCCCGTTCATGGATGCTTTCTCCTAGATAGGCGGCGTAAGAAGGCGTGCAACATAAAATTGTAGAGCCTAAGTCGCACATAAACTGGATCTGCCGGTCTGTATTGCCCGAAGACATAGGCAGCGTCAGAGAGCCGACCTTATGGGAGCCTCCGTTTAAGCCGGGGCCTCCGGTGAAAAGTCCATAGCCGTAGCTGACATGTACCACGTCGTCCTTTGTACCGCCGGCGGCCATAATGGCGCGAGCGCAGCATTCGTCCCACAGGTCGATGTCGTGCTGGGTGTAAAAGGCAACGACCCGTCGGCCGGTGGTGCCGCTGGTGGACTGAATCCGCACGCATTCGCTCAAAGGCTTTGCGACCAGTCCGTAGGGATAGGCGTCCCGCAGGTCGTCCTTTGTCAAAAAGGGCAGCTTATGTAGGTCGTCCACAGACTGGATATCTGCAGGAGTTACGCCCTTTTCCTCCATTAGCTTTTTGTAGTAGGGCACGTTATCGTATACGTGCCGTACCTGTTTGACCAAACGTTCATTCTGCCAGGCAAGTATTTGTTCCCGGGAAGCACATTCGATCTCAGGCTGAAAATAATGTTCCATGTGGCTGTACCATCCTTTCCGGGCATTTCCCGTTACCATCCGTGGAAATGCCGCTGGTAAAATTGAGTTTTTTCGGCCTCGGCGCAGGAGATGCACCTTCTATTATACTATACTCTAAAAAAAGCCAAATAGCAATGAAGGAAAATTCATGGCTATGCTATAAATTCTCCTTGCTGGCGAATACAAAATAGAAAAAACCCCTAAAGCGACGAGGGCTTTGGGGGCTTTTAGATTTTTTACCATTTTAAAAGGGTGCTTCCCCAGGTCAATCCGGCTCCGAAGCCGGCGAGGAGCAGCTTTTTGCACCGTGTAAGGCGGCCGTCCCGGTGCAGCTCGTCCAGAAGGATCGGGATGCTGGCGGCGGAAGTATTGCCGGTGCGCGGCAGATTGGCCGGTATCTTCTCCATGGGGATCTGAAGACGCTTGGCCACAGATGTAAGGATTCGCAGATTGGCCTGGTGCAAGAGGAAATATTGGATTTCTTCGATAGGTGTTTCCGTCTTTTCCAGCAGGGCGCGTATACTTTCTGGGACAGTTTTTACGGCGAATTTAAAGACCTCCTGGCCGTTCATGGCAAGGGGCAGCAGCGGATCTTCTTTTGGAACGGCGGGAGTCGCCATGGTGGAGGCGGAAGCGCTAAGCACCGGCCCCCGTAGCCCGTCGCTGGCTTGGGAAAAGGCCAGGATTCCTGTTTCAGCTTGTTCTACGACACAGGCGCCGGCGCCGTCTCCAAAGAGTACACAGGTGGAGCGGTCTTTCCAGTCGATGACTCTGGAAAGGGTCTCCGTGCCGATCAGTAGGGCGTTGCGGTAAAGGCCGGCTTGGATGTACGCGTGGGCGGTATGCAGGGCGAAAAGGAAACCGGAGCAGGCGGCGGACAGGTCGAAGGCAACGGCCCTGTCGGCGCCTAGGCGCGCCTGGATTTGGCAGGCCGCGCTGGGAAAAAAGCTGGGATGGGAGCAGGTAGCCACAAGCAGAAGATCGATCTCCCTGGGCGTTTTTCCGGCGTTCTCCAGGGCCTTTTGCGCGGCGGCGGCGCCCAGGCTTACCGCGGTTTCGCCTTCGCCGGCCAGATGCCGCTGTTTAATACCTGTGCGCGTTTGGATCCATTCGTCGCTGGTATCTACAAATTTTGTCAAAGCTTCGTTGGTTAGCACATAGTCTGGCAATGCGCTTCCCGTACCTGTGATTCTTGTCGTCATATTTTCACCTGCCGTTATCATTACTTTGATTATCAAACTAATTTCCAAGTATAGGTGCTTTTTCTGGGTTTGTCAAGAAATCTGCGAAATATTTATCATTTACAGATTTGAATCTGGCAGGCGGCCATGGCCTGCAATGCATTTTCATGGCTCTGGGGCGTAACGCCGGCGCAGCAGGCGGCGTCTACGGTGACCGGAGCTTCCGGCAGGACGGCTTTCAAAAGCAGGGCGTTGGAAATGACGCAGATATCGGTACATACGCCGATCAGCTCGACTTCCTCAAAGCCTTCTTTCGCCGCGTAATGAGCCAGAGCCGGGCTTCCAAAGGAAGGTTTTTCGAAGATCGGATGGCCTTCGGAGAGTTTTTCCAGCGCCGGGAGCAGCCGCCAGCCGTCGCTCCCCTTTTGACAATGGGGGACCGGTAGGTTTTTCCCTTCCTGAGTCTGCAGGTAGTCTTCTCCGTGCGTGTCCATCGTATAGACGATCGTACTGCCGCCTTTGGCTTCCTTAAGGATTTTTTCCCGTACGTTTTCTGCGATGGCTTGGGCTTCCGGCGTGCCTAAAGGCCCGGTGACAAAATCATTTTGCATATCTACGACGACCAATAATTTGTGCATATGGAAATTCCTTTCTGCCCGCCTTTGCGGCAGGCGGTGCTTTTGGTATTTGTGTATGTCTGGTTTATGTGCGCCGCGCCGCCTTTTCCCTGATGCGTTTTACAAGGGAAACGCCAAGGAAGGCGCAAAAAATACCGATGATACAACCGCTTAATACGTCCGTGGGATAGTGGACGAATAGGTAAAGCCTGGAAAAGCCGATTAGCCCGGCCACAAGAAGCGCCGCGCTTCCCAGATAGCGATGTTTGGCCCAGAGCGCGCCGGCTGCGGCAAAGGACGCGCTGGTATGCCCAGAGGGGAAGGAAAAGTCCTTCGGAATTGGCAGAAGCAGCGAGACGCTTGGATCGATCCAGCAGGGCCGGGGCCTGGCGACCAGGTTTTTCAAAAAAATATTGCAGATAAGGGCGGACAGAAAAAGAGCCGCGGCCATGGCAAGGGCGCTTTTTCTGTATTTTGGAAGGCACAGCAGCAGGAGCGTGCACAGGATCCAGAAAATACCGGCGTTTCCAAGGGCACTTGCGCCAAGCATCAGCTTATCCAGCGCGGGGGTATGCAGCTTTTGCAGAAAATACAGCAGATTCATTTCCATAGAAGTTTCCTTTCGAGCAGGGAATTGTGCGATTGCCGTTCGGTGTTTTCTAAAGTATACCTTATAAAATCTCGGATGGCAATATAGGACGACGGGGGATCTTTTGTCGAAAGCTCGAAAAGTTTATACTTTTTTTCTAATTCCTTTAGAGATTTTTTTCTTGTTTGTCACACGCTTGTCACAATTTCCCTGTATTCTAATAATCAATCAGAGGGAACCCTCTTTGATATAAACTTTCTCTTTTTCATACCGCCGGGTCGTCTGGCCCGGCTCTCCTTCTTTGTATAGCTGGAGCTATTTCTTTTATTTTCCAATATTTTCCGACAAAAGCCAAAAGAAAAACCCAAGGTATAAAACACCACCGTTTACAAATAATAGTACTACGGAAATGTAGCTGCCTGCAGTTACAGGCGTATGTACAATAAGAAGAATTGCAAATGGAGGAAAATGATATGAAAGCTACGGGAATTGTGAGAAGAATCGATGATCTGGGACGAGTAGTCATTCCAAAGGAGATACGCAGGACTTTAAGAATAAAGGAAGGAACGCCGCTGGAGATCTTTACTGATCGGGAGGGCGAGGTCATTCTGAAAAAATATTCGCCGATTGGGGAGTTGAGTATATTTGCCAAGGAATATGCGGAGGCGTTGAATCAGACGACCGGATATCTGGCTTGTATCACCGACCATGACCAGGTGGTGGCGGCGGCCGGAAGCAAGAGCAAGGATTTTATGGGAAAGGAGATCAGCCCGGAGCTGGAGGAATTGATTGTCCAGCGGGAATACCGTTATACCACTTCCATGGATAAAAACAGGATTCCGCTGGTGACGGAGCAGCGGGAGGATACGTTTGCCCAGGCGATCCAGCCGATCATCTGCGCCGGAGACGCGATCGGCGCGGTGGTATTGATGGGAAAGAATGAAAAAGATCCCATGGGGGAATCAGAACAAAAGCTGGTGCAGACGGCGGCGGGGTTTCTGGGGCGGCAGATGGAACAGTAGCTCAGATATTCCAATATTCTTCCAGAGACATTTTCGTAAGAGAAAGATACAAAGAGAGGGCGCGGGTCACATAGCGGACATGCCAAGGCTCCCAGGCATATCCGGTAACCGTTTCCTTTTCCCTGGGGTAGCGGATGATGAAGCCGTACAAAGGGGCGCAGCGGTACAGCCAGCGGCCCTCCGGCGTTTGGGCAAATCCCTCCACAAGCTGCAGGCCGACCTGCGGGCAGGAAAGATCCAGCGCCAGGCCGCTTTGGTGCTCGCTGGTGCCAGGCGGCGCTACATAGCCGGATGTGGAAGCCTCATAAAGCTCTTTTTGCCGGACAAAGGAGCGATAGCCGGAAATGCCATAAAGGGCCAGTCCTTGTTTTTGACTATCGGCGATCATTTCTCGGGCGGCCAGGGCAGTTTCTTTTTCCAGGAGCCGTTTTTCGCTGTCTGGCGCGGCGGCGAAGGCAAAATCGGCGCAAACAAGATTTTGAGGACGGTAATCGGGAGCTAGGGGCCGTTCTTTATTGATCAGGATTGTATATGGGTACATAAAAAACCTCCTTCCAGTCCTATATTCTATGACCAGAAGAAGGCTTGTATGCCGGTTATTTTATAAAGTCTCAGATCCCATTTCTTCTAAAAGCTGTGTTTTCAGATCGTACAGCTTCTGCGACAGGTCCACATAGACCTTCTGAGGATTTACCAGCCGCTTGGACTCGTCCCACAGGGTATTGAGATGCTGCCGGCAGATTTCCTGCAGTTCCATAACGGAGGGCGAATGATACACGCATTGGCCGTTTTTAAAAATGGGAACCAGTAATTCCTTGATGGTATACGTGCCGCCTAGTACCCGGGTTTTTTTCCAGATATCCACTGGATCGAAGATGACCATCGTGTCGTCGTCATGAAAGGTTTCGTCCGCCAGCGTGATCAGATCGGCCTTGATCTTGCCTGTGGATTTATTATAGATGCGATAAACGGTTTTATCTCCCGGATTCGTAATCTTTATGCTGTTTTCGGAAAGCTTGATCTTGGGCGTAAAAGTATCTTCGTTTTCTTCTTTGATGGCGGCCAGCTTGTATACGCCGCCGAAAGCCGGTGTGTCCTTGGAGGTGATCAGATTGGTTCCCACGCCCCAGGAATTGATCTTGGCGTCTTGGGTTTTCAGGCTGGAAATCAGATGCTCGTCCAGATCGCTAGAGGCGGAGATAACCGCATCGTCAAAGCCGGCGGCAGCCAGCATTTTATAGGCTTCTTTGGAGAGGTAGGCCAGATCGCCGCTGTCCAGACGGATGCCGTATTTGGTCAGCTTTACACCCTGCTCCCGCATTTCCTCGAAAACACGAATGGCGTTGGGAACGCCGGATTTTAGGGTATCGTATGTGTCTACCAGCAAAAGGCAGGCGTCCGGATAGAGCTGCGCATAGGTTTTAAAAGCCGTGTATTCATCTGGAAAGCTCATAATCCAGCTATGGGCGTGGGTGCCAAGCACCGGAACGCCGAACATTTGGCCGGCCAGTACGTTTGAAGTGCCGATGCAGCCGCCGATGATCGCGGCTCTTGCGCCGAAGATCCCCGCATCCGGTCCCTGAGCCCGGCGGAGGCCGAATTCCATGACGCCGTCGCCTTTGGCGGCATGTACGACCCGGGCGGCCTTGGTGGCGATCAGGCTTTGGTGGTTAATGATATTCAAAATAGCGGTTTCAATAAGCTGCGCCTCGGTGATGGGGGCGATGACTTTTAAAAGCGGTTCTCTTGGAAAGACGACCGTACCTTCTGGGATGGCGTAAATATCGCCGGAAAAGGAGAAATCCCGCAAATAGGCCAGGAAATCCTCCTCAAAGATGGACAGACTGCGCAGATAATCGATATCTGCGGAGGTGAAGTGAAGATTTTCAATGTATTCAATGATCTGTTCCAGGCCTGCGGTAATGGCATAAGCGCCCTGGTCAGGATTCTCGCGGTAAAAAACGTCAAAGATGACCGTCTGGTTGGTAGGGTTTTTGAAATACCCCTGCATCATGGTCAATTCATAAAAATCTGTGAGCAGGGTAAGATTGTCAGCTCTCATATTGATTCTCCTTTAGTATACCGTTCGTTATAGACGAGGTGTATAATGCATCATTATACCACAAATTTCCGTAATGTAAAATTGAAAATAAAAAGTTAAAAATCCGCCGCGGCATTGGGGACCACGGCGGATCGTATACTAAAGGATTTATGGTCAGGCTTTGTTGATGGAACCGAATAATTCCATTTTTTCTTTTACGGTAGCTTTGATCGCCTCGAAGCCCGGCGCCAGTAATTTACGCGGGTCGTAGCCCTTGCCCTGCTGATCCTTGCCGTCTTCAATGTACTTGCGGGTAGCGGCTGCAAAGGAAAGCTGGCACTCTGTATTGACGTTGATCTTAGCTACGCCCAGGGAGATGGCTTTTTTAATCATGTCCGCCGGAATACCGGTGCCGCCGTGCAGTACTAAAGGCAACTCGCCGGTAAGCTGTTGGATACCGTCCAGAGTTTCGAAGGAAAGTCCCTGCCAGTTTGCCGGATATTTGCCGTGGATATTGCCAATACCTGCCGCCAGGAAATCTACGCCCAGATCTGCGATAGCCTTGCATTCCTTGGGATCCGCGCATTCGCCCATGCCCACGACGCCATCTTCCTCACCGCCGATGGAGCCGACTTCCGCTTCAATGGAGATGCCTTTTTCATGGGCTTTTTCCACCAGCTCTTTGGTTTTGGCAATATTTTCCTCGATGGGATAATGGGAACCGTCAAACATTACAGAAGAAAATCCTGCTTCCATGCATTTGTAGCAGTGTTCATAGGAGCCATGATCCAGATGCAGAGCAACCGGAACGGTGATATTTTGTTCTTCGAGCATACCGTTTACCATACCTACGATGGTCTTATAGCCGCCCATATATTTGCCAGCGCCTTCCGATACGCCAAGGATGACGGGAGACTGGTTTTCCTGCGCGGTTAAAAGAACCGCCTTTGTCCACTCCAGGTTGTTGATGTTGAACTGTCCTACTGCGTAATGGCCGGCTTTTGCCTTTTGCAGCATTTCTGTAGCAGATACTAACATATTCCTTTACCTCCGTATTTTTGATTTTTATCCGACCGCGGCCGTTTGGTATTCTACAGCCGTGTCTAATCTACTTTATTATACCCTATTTTGGACAAACTGCAAATAAAAGTTTTCCATGTTTTGGCGTGCGTATTTGTTATTTTGTCTATAGTCTGACATGCGCGGCGTTTTTGGAGAGATCTATACAAAGCCCGCGCGAAATCTTTCGCAAAATAGTATTTACATACATTTATTTTAGGACAATTTTAAGAAAATGTCTTAATTTTCCTTGACTTTCTAAAGAGACGCCTGTAAAATAATATGCATAATAAATTTAAGAAGATTTGCATTTCATAGCGCGGTGTGGAGTGCCGCGCAATTTTTCTATCATGGGATGCAAAAGGGGGCGGGTATACTTTTGATGCGGCAGGATTCCGTATATAGAATTCCGACGTTTTCAATGTCGCAGGTCGCAGACTTTGCCGATACTCTGCGGCGTTGAAAATGCCTGTGCCTTAGCGTCCATAATAGGAAAGATCCAAGGGAAACACAGAAGAGTATATTGGAAAAAACAGTCCTTCACAGCAGTTTGACGGCCGGAAAGGAGCGAGAAGAATACAGGCTTGGAGGTTCGTTTTGCCAATATAGATTTTTTGAGAAATGAAGGCGAGTAATTAAGTGAAAAAGAAGCGGGAGAAGAAGCAGAGATTTTGGTTGGTTGTTTCAATTATCATGTGTATTGGGCTGATTTTGGCGGGAGTATTTGGATATATCTCTTCACTGCGTGTTTCCTTAACGGATCAGACGGTTGCAAATGTTTTAACTGCGACCAATCAGCAACAACAGGCGTTAAATAATTTTATAACGGAGGACAGGGAGAGGCTGCACAGCTTTACGGAGTATATTGCCCTAAGTAAGTCCACCGATGCGGCGGATATCCGGCAGAAGCTGAAAGCCTATTATTCGATAGACGCCTATTATACGGTGTTTAATCTGGAAGAGGGCGTCTCTTATGGAAGCAAGACAAATCATGCCCGTCAGATGGAAAGGGAGCAGCTTACGTTGTATCGTTCCTTTTCCGGCAGCGGCGTCCGTAATTCCTACAGCAGCGCATATACGGACGAAACGGTATTCGGCTATTATGAATGTTTTACGTTTGCTGACGGCGTGCGCGGCGTATTCCAGAAGAGCTATGAAAGGTCTAAGATTTCCAGGGAATTTTCTCTTTCATTCTATAACGGGCGGGGGTTGGCCTATGTGGTCGGCCAGCAAGGAGAGATTCTGCTGCGCTCGGAGGGAATGCTAGGAGATCGCTTTTATGATAATATTTTCGAAGTGATTTCTAAAGGCGGCGGCAATCAGACGGCGATTGAAGAATTTAAAGAAAGTCTGAAGAACGAGCAGATGGGCAGCAAGATTTTCCAGGAAGGGGAAGAGGCGTATCTTTATACCTACGTACCGCTGAATAACGTGGAAGAGTGGTATTTGGTCTCCATTGTACCGATGGAGGCGATTATGGAAGAAGAGGATCAGATCTTGCTGGACGTGCGCAATGGTCTGTTGCTCTTTGGCGGGATTCTGGCAGTTTGCGGCTTCGTGCTCTTTCTGGTATGGCATACGCATCGGGATATTCAGGCGCGGGACTGGGAGATCGACTATCACGAGCAAATGTTTGAGCTTTTTTCCATGTATCTATCAAACCAGATGGACGATGTATACCTGATGCTGGATGCGGAAAAAAACCAGGTAGAGTATGTCAGCCCTAATGTGGAGCGCGTGCTGGGTATTTCTGAAGAAAGTATGCGAGAGGATATCGCCGCCCTGGGGACGCCGGTTTATACCTGTGGGGAAGTGATCGATTATATGGGCCTTGGCGGCTTAGCGCCGGAGACGACCTTGAAGCCCAGAGAAACAAAGCGGGTGCATCAGAAGACGGGTGAATATAAATGGTTTCTGGAAAGCGTGTACTGCACAACGCTCCACGGGGAGACGAAGGTCCTGATTTATCTTTCCGACCGTACCCAGGAGCAGCAGAACCGGGCGCTTTTGACAGACGCGTTGAAAATGGCGCAGACTGCCAACACGGCGAAGAGCACGTTCCTTAGCAGTATCAGCCATGACATCCGAACGCCCATGAACGCGATTATGGGTCTTGTGGCGCTGTTGCAGGACGAGGTAGACGGCAACGAGGTGGCAACGGATTATACCCGGCGGATTGACGCGGCCAGCCAGCATTTGCTGGGCCTGATCAATGATGTGCTGGATATCAATAAGATCGAAAGCGGAAACGCCACGCAGAATATTTCTGAGCTGAAGCTGTCGGATATCGTCTATGAATTAAATACGATTATTCGTCCGCAGGCGGCGGCGAAGGAACAGGATTTTGAGATTCTTGTATCGGCGATCGCCCATGAAAATCTATTGGGAGATAAGCTTCGGATCAACCAGATTCTTATCAATATACTCTCCAACGCAGTGAAATATACGCAAAGAGGCGGAAAAATCCGGATGAGTGTGGAAGAGCTGCCAAGCACCATGAAAAATTATAGCTGCATCTGTTGGACGATCAGCGATAATGGCCAGGGGATGAGTGAAGAGTATCAGAAATTCCTTTTTGAGCCTTTTACTAGGGAAAATTCTGTTGTTGCGCAGCAGATTCAGGGGACTGGTCTAGGCATGGCCATTACAAAGAGTCTGGTGGATCTGTTAGGAGGCACGATCCAAGTGAAGAGCAAGCTGGACGAGGGCAGTACCTTTACGGTGAAATTGGAGCTGCGTATCCAGGACACCAGAGAAGATCCCGATTTCTGGAAGGAGCATGGCGTTGGCCGGATGATTGTGGCGGACGACGAGCTGGATGTCTGTGAGGGAATTGTAAATACAATGGCGCCGACAGGCGTAATTACAGATTATGCGACGGACGGCAGAAGGCTTCTTTCGATGGTTCAGGAAGCCAGAGCGAAGGGAACGCCATATGATTTGCTGCTTCTGGATTGGAAGATGCCGGATATGGATGGCATCGAAACGGCCCGGTTGATTCAGAGGGAATATCCGGAGAAAATTCCGATCCTGCTTTTTACGGCGTATGACTGGGGCGAGATCGAGCAGGAAGCGTCGGAGATCGGCATTATGCAGTTTATGCAAAAGCCGTTTTTCCTCAATAGCTTCAAAGCCGCGATTCAACGGCTGATGGGCGGTCAGAAGGAAAAAGAGATTTCGGAAGACAATATTGTAAACGGTATGCATATCCTAGTGGTGGACGATATTGAAGTGAACCGGATGATCCTTTTGAAGATTCTAGGCGCTTTAGGCGCCAGCTGCGATACAGCGGAAAACGGGCGGGAGGCGGTAGAGAAATTCGAAAGCACCGCGCCCGGCACCTATGATCTACTTCTGATGGATGTACAGATGCCCGTCATGGGCGGTTACGACGCGACAAGGGCGATCCGGGCCAGCGCGCATCCGGAGGCAAATTCGATATTGATCATCGCGATGACGGCCAACGCCTTTACGGACGATATCCGTAAGGCTATGGAATCCGGTATGAATGCCCATGTTGCCAAGCCGGTGCAGTTGAATAAGCTAAAGGCTGCAATCCGGCAGGTGCTAGATGACGAAAAGGCGAAGAAGGTGGATTGAGGAAGACATATGGAAAAAACACGGGTAAAACGGGAGATATTTTCCCGTTTCGCCCATAGTTTTTTACGAATGCGAGAAAACCCTCAAACTCTCTGGTATCTGGAAAAGAAAAAAAGAGAAAACCGGCTGAAAAATCTATTGACATTTTCTGAGGTTTTTGTTAGAATAAGCAAGGTCAGTGGTACGGCAGTACAAAATTGACAGAGTAAGCTGCCTTGGCGCAGTCGGTAGCGCGCATCCTTGGTAAGGATGAGGTCGGCGGTTCAAGTCCGCTAGGCAGCTCGGAGAATGGAAAAGGCTTTTTGAAGTATGAAGCTTCAGAAAGTCTTTTTTGCATGTCGGAATATGCAAGATTCTGCCGGTGGTTGATTTTTTATATAGCAAAATACCTGGAAAATATTTTCTGACAAAAACTATTCTTTCTGGTATTTTTCTGCTATAATGAGGCTGGATTGTAAAAAGAGATACGTTTCGGTTCTTAAATCTGTCGATGCGTTTCTCGTTGAATAGAAAGCTGAAGGAGGAAATGCTATGAAGATTACATTTATGGGCGCTGGAAGCACTGTTTTTGTGCGGAATGTTATCGGGGACTGTATGTGCTCCGAGGCTTTGCGGGACGGCGTCTTCGCTCTGTATGATATTGATGGAGAACGCTTGAAAGAAAGCCAGAGCATCCTGGAAGCTATGCGTCAGACAAAGGGCGGTTATGGGAAAATCGAGTGCTATCAGGGTGTGGAAAACCGCAAAGAGGCCCTGCGGGGAGCGGATTTTGTAGTAAACGCAATCCAGGTAGGCGGTTATGATCCCTGCACGATCACTGATTTTGAAATCCCGAAGAAGTACGGCCTCAGGCAGACGATCGCCGATACACTGGGCATTGGCGGGATTATGCGTGCGCTGCGTACGATTCCGGTGATGGCGGATTTTGCCAGGGATATGGAAGAGGTTTGCCCGGACGCGCTTTTACTCAATTATACGAATCCCATGGCTATGCTTTCCGGTTATATGCAAAGATACACTGGCGTAAAGACGGTAGGCCTTTGCCACAGCGTGCAGATTTGTACCGACGGGCTTTTTAAAGAATTGGGGATGGAGGAAAAGCTGGAAGGGCGTAAGGAATTGATCGCTGGTATCAATCATATGGCATGGCTTTTGCAGATTCGGGATAAGAATGGTGTGGATCTCTATCCGGAGATTAAATCCCGCGTAGCGGATAAGATGGCGGATCCGGACTTTAAAGATAAGGTGCGGCTGGATTATATCAATCATTTCGGCTACTATTGCACAGAGTCCAGCGAGCATAACGCGGAATACAATATGTTCTACATAAAGAGTAAATATCCGGAATTGATCGACCGCTATAATATTCCGCTGGACGAATATCCTCGCCGCTGCGTCAATCAGATCGAAAGCTGGAAAAAAGAGTATGCGGAATTGCTGAAGAGCGGCGTAAAGGAGCACGAGCGTTCTTTGGAATATGCGTCCCGGATTATGGAAGCCTGTGTCACCGACACGCCCTATCAGATTGGCGGGAACGTTTTAAATACCGGTTATCTGATCAAGAATCTGCCGGAAGAGGCCTGCGTGGAGGTTCCCTGTCTGGTGAATGCTACCGGTGTGCATCCCTGCCATGTGGGCGCGCTGCCCGTACAGTGTGCCGCCATGAATATGACAAATATCAATGTACAGCTTCTGACGATCGAAGCGGCTCATACGCTAAAGCGCGAGCATATTTATCAGGCGGCTATGCTGGATCCCCATACAGGCAGCGAGCTGGATATTGATACGATCAGGAAAATGGTGGATGAATTAATCGACGCGCACGGCGATTTCCTCCCGAAATACCATTAATATGTAGAGGAGGAAGTACGGCGACATGTTTGGCGAATGTCATGCGCATATTTTTATGAACGGCGTGGATTACCGGGAGGCGGTGCGGACCCATAAGGACGCGCCCTGCGAATCGGTTATCCGCGCACATTTGCGGGAATACCAGCGGCGGGGCATCACATATGTGCGGGATGGAGGCGACAAATATGGGGCTTCCGTCCTAGCTAGGAAACTGTCCGGGGAGTACGGCGTTACCTATCGGACGCCGGTTTTTGGCATCCATAAGAACGGGCAGTACGGAAGGATTGTAGGTTATGGCTTTTCGAATATGAAGGAATATCATGCGCTGGTGAAGGAGGCGATCCGACAGAAAGCGGATTTTATCAAAATCATGACCACGGGCCTGATGGATTTCGACCGGCATGGAGCCGTGACCGGGGAACCGCTGTCCAAAGAAGATGTGCGGGAAATGATTCACATTGCCCATGAGGAAGGAATGGCTGTTATGGCCCATACCAATGGAAAGGAAAGCGCCCTGCTGGCTGCGGACGCGGGGGTAAACAGTCTGGAGCATGGGAATTACCAGGATGCGGAATCCCTGCAGGCGCTGCTGGAGAATGGAACCGTATGGGTGCCCACCGTCGTCACAGTCCGAAATCTTTTAGGCGACGGACGCTATCCGGAGGAAATGCTCCGTCCAATTTGGGAGTCGGCGAAGGAAGCGATCAGAGTGGCCTTTGCCATGGGCGTTACAGTGGCTCTGGGAAGCGACGGCGGCGCTTATCGCGTGCTGCACGGCCAGGGGCTGGTGGATGAATATCAGGCCTTTTGTGATATCCTAGGAGCAGGAGAGGCGTTGGACGCTTGGCTGCAGGCCGGAGAAAAGAAGCTCCAAGAAGCCTTTGTATCCGGCCGCTGACGGGGATTTTTGCGGTCGGCGGATAAAAGTCCGATCTGCAGGAAACGACATTTCTGCAGATCGGGTTCTTTTTTTATTGATATTTCTCGTCCTCGCCGATTTCTTCAGGGAAAAAATCAAAGACGTCCCGGTAACGGTCCCAGCGCGCCTTGCCGTCTCCTTCCCGCTTTTCAATAAAAGGAATTAGGCCGGTACATTCCGTACAGGCGTTTGTATCCAGATAATTATCATAATAAATATTGTAGGGATTCTTTTCAGGCTCTTTTTTCATATCTTTGGCATCTCCTTTGCGTTCGCCGCTGCGGCGGGATTTCAAAAGTACAGGAATAGTATGCGGTGTTTGGCGGCAAATATGTATCCGCCATTTTTAAAAAATTTTTATAAAATGCAAGTATCCAGAATTTATTTTCATTTAAATTTTGAAAGTTAAAATTATAGAAATTTTATAGTGATTTCTGTGATACAGTGGTTTTCAAAAAGGCTTCGCTGGTTTTCTTTGTATAAAAATCCTGTTACATATTATAAAATTTGTGTATTTTATACAGGCTTTCCATAGGATCGTACAGGTCGTTGTTCACAGAGCGGATGGCGCTATTTTATGAAATTTTAAGAATTCTTAATAGAGCGTAAATTGACAATTGTATTCTGGTATTATAAGATAAATCACGTAGGCGGGACCTTTCAAGAATCATAGACGAGAAGGTTCCATATAGAGAATAAAGGGGGAAAGAAAATGAAAAATAAAGCACCGGGTAAAACTTTGCTACAGACTGTGGGTATTGTAGTGATCGTACTGGGCGTCGTGTCCTTTTTCGGCGCGGTATCTTCGATCATGCTGGGAAATACCATCCAGAGCCAGGGGCTGTCGGAGGAGATGAGGGCGGCTTTTGAAATGACGGGAACAGCTATACCAAGTGCCAGTGAAATGTTTGTGGCAGGCGTGCTTTCCGCAGTGCAGTCTGTGCTTTACATAGTGGCGGGCGTCGTAGGCGTGAAGTTCTGCAATCGAGTGGAAAAGGGTAAGCTCTGCATGATTCTAGGATTTTGCATGGTCGGTCTGTGGGCGATAGACGGCGCATACGGCGCGGTACAAGGCTCTTTTAATCTGATCAGTATGCTGATTTCGGCGATCTTTCCAGTATTGTATACTTGGGGCGCCATGAAAAATAAAGACGCGGCGGGCGACGGTCAATCCTGAAAAAATAGAAATTTTCATTTTTTTGAAGAAACTAAAGAGAAAGATCCGTTATTATAATAGGGGATTTCCAGGGGCCTTAGTAACAGGCCTTTGCCCATCCTTGCGGTCAGCGTCGAAGACTTACGGCATACTATTGGGAAGGAAAGGGGATAAGACTGCGTGGAACCATTGATCAAAGTAATGGATATGTGCAAAATTTATAATCCGGGAGAAAACGAGGTGCGTGCGCTGGATCACATCAATCTGGAAATTTTCCAGGGGGAATTTGTGGCGATTATCGGCCAGTCCGGCTCCGGGAAGTCCACGTTTATGAATATGCTGGGTTGTCTGGACGTGCCTACCTCCGGAAAATATTTTCTGAACGGCACGGATGTATCCACGATGGAGGATAACGAATTGTCCGCGATTCGGAATAAAGAAATCGGCTTTATTTTCCAAGGTTTCAATCTGATTGCGAATCTGACGGCCGTGGAAAACGTAGAATTGCCGTTGATCTACCGGGGGGTGGATAGAAAGACCCGTCATAAGCTGGCGGTGGAATCCCTGGAAATGGTTGGACTGGGAAAACGTATGGGTCATAAGCCGAATGAGATGTCCGGTGGTCAGCAACAAAGGGTGGCCATTGCCCGGGCGATCGCGGCCAAGCCGCCGGTGATCCTGGCAGACGAACCGACTGGAAATCTAGATTCTGCTTCCAGCCGGGAAATTCTGGCGATTCTAAAGAGAATGCACCGAGAGGGGCGAACGGTGATTCTGATTACGCATGACGACGGAATTGCCAGACAGGCCCGCCGGGTGGTGCGGGTCATGGACGGAAAGATTGAATCCGACGATCTCAATAGTCACTTTGAGCAGGGACAGGAGGAAGAGGCATGAAAAAGAAAAAAAACAAATTGATGATACTGCTGGTAGCAGTCGTAGTGGTACTGATCGCTGTTTTTTCAGTAGTGAGCAAAATGACGGCCGGTCCGGCTCCGCTGCCCCAGGTAGAGGTAGCGGCGGTAACGCAGGGAGACATTGCGCAGGAACTGGACGCTACTGGAAGCGTGGAAAGCGAGCGGAAGAAAACCTTCTATTCTCCGGTGAACGGCGAGATTAAGGAAATGGACGTTACAACGGGAGACATGGTGAAAAAAGGGCAGAAGCTGATCACCTTCGATCTGGAGACGCTGGAGCAGGAAAATCAGAAGGCCGAGCTGAACGTTCTGGCTGGCCGGTATGAGTATCAGAATACGCTGAAAAAGTCCGGCGAGGCGGCTCAGAAGCAGGCCGACGCTCGGGCGAACGTAGGAACGCTGGAGGATCAGGTGGCGTCCTGGAAACAGTATGTTTCAGATCTGAAAAGGGAAATTTCCCAGATTACCGCAGATGACGCCGCCGACGCGGCAAAGAAACAAAAGGAAGCGGCAGATGCTCTGGCCGAGCAGGAAAGAAAGCTGACGGAGCAATACCAAAAGGAAGTAAAACTTTACCAGGAGAAGACGCTTCCGGAATATAAGAAAGAATTGGCAGAGGCGCTGGAAGAAAAAAATCGGCGCATGAAGGAATATTACACGGCGGATACAGAATATCAGCTGGCCTTTGAAACCTGGAGCGCCGATCAGAGCGCGGAAAACCGCCAGGTAGTTAGTGAGAAGGAGGAAGCCCGCAGCCAGGCGCAGATCGCCCTGACGAATGCGGAAGCGGCGTATTCCCAGCTGGAGGCGAATCCTCCCGTCGCTCCTCAGGCCCCTGCGGCTGTATCAAAGGAAATTCCTGACATAAATGCGTCGGGGGACACGGCGCTTAGCACGGATACCTCTCAGTTGCAGAATGAGCTGGAGGAGGCCAGCGCCACGTTGGCGGAATTGCAGTCCGAGCTTGCTTCTCAGAAGGCCGTCGCCGAAAGCGACGCCGGGACAATTACCGCGGAAGAAAAGGCCCGGATGGAAACAACGAACAATTTAACCGAATTGGAGGAAAAGTCTCTGGAGGAGCTGATCGCCGAAGGGAAAAAGGGCATCCAGGCAGAATTTACCGGTGTGATTTCCGAAGCGCAGGTAAACCAGGGAGCGAGCGTTACGCAGGGGATGCAGATGTTCACGCTTTTAAGCACGGAGGACGTCAGCATCCAGATCAATGTTTCTAAATATGACTATAGTAAGCTAAAAGAAGGCCAGAAGGCGGAAATTACACTGGGCGGTAATACCTATCAGGGTACGGTGACGAAGATCAACCGGATCGCCGTTCCTAATGAAAAGGGGACGCCGATGATCGGGGCGACCGTACATATTGACAATCCAGATGAAAATATCTTTCTGGGTGTAGACGCTAAGGTAGTCATTGCCGCCGCGTCGGCGAAAGGGGTTTTGAAAGTTCCCACTTCTGTAGTAAATATTGGTAAGGAAGGCTCCTTCTGTTATGTGGTAGAAGACGGCGTGATTGTGAAAAAGCCTGTGGAGACAGGTTTGTCCTCTGATAGTGAAGTGGAGATTACCAGCGGCCTTTCTAAGGGCGACGCAGTCGTACTGGATATGGGAAATTATGCGGAAGGCGACGCGGTAGAGGCAATGAATAGCGAAACGGCCGGAGAAGAAGAGACGCAGCAGTAGACGGGCGGAAAGGAGCAGGATTGCAATGAGTGCTTGGGTAGAATATGTCAAGATGGCGATACAGAATATCCTTGCGAATAAAGGCCGCTCTCTGCTGACTATGCTGGGAATCATCATCGGTATTGCCTCCGTAATCGCGATCATGTCCATTGGCGAGGGTGTGAAAAACCAGATGAACAGCGAAGTGGACGATATGGGCGGTATGGGGCAGATTTATGTATACTGCAGCGTAGAAGCCCAGCAGGAGGAGCAGTGGATTACAAAAGCGGACTTTGAGGCAATACGGGAGCTAGATCTAGTGGAAGGCATACAGATCAACGACAGCTGGACGGGCGAGACCGTGACTGGAAAGGGCGATTTCAATCTAAATGTGGTGGGAGACACGCAGGACGTCCAGGCCATGAGTAAGCTGCTGATGAAGTACGGAAGCTTTTTTACAGAAGCGGATGTGGCGGAAGGCAGAAACGTCTGCATTCTGTCCGATGCAGATGCTAAGCGGCTGTTCGGTACGGACGACGTGGTGGGTATGAGTTTGGATCTGACCTGTTACGGTATTACCAAGAGCTTCCAGATTCTAGGCGTGACGACCCAGAAGGAGAACGGCACGTTTGTCAGCTATACATATGAGGGAATGCCTGTAGAGCTGACGGTGCCCTATACTTCGATGACAGATTTTGTAGGTGACTATGATACCTATTATAACCTATGGGTACATGGAAAAAAAGGTGTGGACTCCAAGCTGGTCGCTGATGAGGTGATTCACTTACTGGACAATCGGCATCAGAGCGCCGGAGAGGACTATTACCAGATCCAGAGTTTTCAGGATGAATTGAAGACTTTGAATGATATGCTGAGTATTGTAACGACGTTTATTTCCTTTGTGGCCGGGATTTCTCTGTTGGTAGGCGGTATCGGCGTGATGAATATTATGCTGGTTTCCGTAACGGAGCGAACCAGGGAAATTGGGATCCGGAAATCGCTGGGGGCGAAGACCTCTTCAATTATGCTACAGTTTTTAGCCGAATCGGCGATTCTGACAGGCCTTGGCGGCATCATGGGAATTCTTTTGGGTGTTTTCGGGGCTTTCGGCCTTTGTAATCTGATCAGCAGTTCCGGCATGAACGTCGCGCCGGGAATCCGCGTAGACACCGTTTTGCTGGCCACTGCCTTTTCCTGCGCCGTAGGCGTTTTCTTCGGCCTTTATCCGGCCCGGAAGGCGGCGAAGCTCAGTCCAATCGACGCTCTTCGAAGAAATTAAAAAAGTATTGCAGAATCTCTTGACAAATCCGGCCAGTTGCGATAAAATAATTAAGTCGCAAAGGAAGAGATTCCCAGTGACGTGTGCGTTTAGCTCAGCTGGATAGAGCGTTTGGCTACGGACCAAAAGGCCGGGGGTTCGAATCCTCTAACGCACGGACGAAAAGCCTGTGAAATACAGGACTTTGCAAAAAGAGCACCCCAAGAACGGGGTGCTCTTTTTACGATTTGACTAACATTTGACTAACGTTGTATTTGGGTGTTTAGAAGGCTATCTAGTGCATTGGCTGCTTTTTCATCCATTTTCTTTAAAGCGTGGCTATAGATGTCCATAGTAGTACTGGCTTGAGAATGTCACAATCTTCCAGATACGGTTCGTACGTCTATATTTTGGCTGATCAAAAGCGTGGCCGAAGTGTGTCGCAGGCCATGTAATGGGATATCTGGAAGCTTTTGCGTTTCATCTGTAGTTTGAGCATTATATCGGTGGATGATTTTTTTGAAAGTATTATACGGTGTGTCCGGGTGCATTTGTTTCCCATTCCACTGTATAAAAAGATAGTCCCTTCCTTCCCATTGTGAACCAAGTGCCAGTTTATATTGAAGCTGTTCTGTGCGGTATTTTTTTGCAATAGACATGACGGAAGCAGGGACAGATATTATCCGTATGGAGGAGTTAGTCTTAGGGGCTTTTGTTAAGGGTTTTCCATTTGCAATCGTAGTACTTTTCGTTACGCTGATAGAATTATTCTTAAAATCCAGATCGGACCATTCTAATGCGACTAACTCACCTCTGCGCATCCC
Source organism: uncultured Blautia sp. (assembly GCA_948436455.1). Classification (GTDB taxonomy): domain Bacteria; phylum Bacillota; class Clostridia; order Lachnospirales; family Lachnospiraceae; genus Blautia_A. Next base: position 880 of record CAOJIB010000035.1, on the reverse strand, counting down.
ACAAAAAATTGCAAGTAAGAAAAATAGCCGAAATTGCGTGGGGATCCTTCTGGTTTCATTGTATTCAGCTACGTGATAAGCTTTTCCGGTATCGTCTATGCGATCATGGGCCTGATAGACGGTGGTATAATCTTTGGTTAGAAGATTTAAAAATATTTCTGTTTGTTCTAAGGTAAAATATTTTATTTTATCTTTTGTGGAAATCTGTTTAGGAGGTTCTACACGGTCGCAGGGATTATCTGTAACGATATTCCATTTGACAGCGGCAGAAAAGATCCCACTGATTAGATTGTGTATGTGTTTTATCGTCTTTGGTGCATAACCGCCGGTTTTTCCGTCCTTGCGCTCCTGGGCTAAGGTATTGTAGAGTTTGTTTAGATGAGCCGGTTGTATTTTAGAAAGCTTTAGGTGGCCAATTACGGGAAGTATATGCAGCTTTAGTAGATGCCTATACAATTGCTGTGTAGTTTCTTCTAATTGGCGATCTGCATAATCTGTAAACCATATTTCTGTGAATGCCTGGAAAGTAAGCTTTTCACCATTTAAATATTTTCCAGATTTTACTTTTTCCTCAAATTCAAATACAAATTTTTCTAAAGCCTTTTGATTTTGTTTTTCTGTTCGATTAGGATCAGGGGTAAACGTAGTTGTTTCAAGAATTTGTCGGCCTTTAGAATCCCGGCCATTACTGACGGTGATCTGATAAGAATTTTTCCTTTTTCTAATTGATGCCATTATATCATCCTCCCTGTAAAAAAAGAATATAAAAAATACACCTGTACAGGTGTCGGGAGTTTGTGATACAATACACTTGCTAAGGGTGTTTTGTATCGGGCTTCCGGGCCTGTACAGAATCTATGTGAAGCCGTTCGGCGCTGGT
>CAOJIB010000034.1 GCA_948436455.1 uncultured Blautia sp. | reverse complement strand
AATACTTTCTATGACTGTACAAGAAAGCTGTAAAGTATGTGTACAGATAATTTTTCTAATGTAAATGAAATGTTAAAAAACGGCCTCCCCAAGTCATCCCCAGGGAAGCCGCTTTCCATATTCATTTCTTAAATTTTACCTTAAAGGTTCTCTTACTTTACAACAACCTTCATGGTATTCGACCACTCTCCATAAATCTTAGAGGTGCCGCCTAATTCTCTGTAAGATTTTACTCTTACATAGTAGGTGCCCTTTGCTACGGCCTTTGTAAAGGTACGGCTAGTGTAGCTGGTACGCACGCCTACGGCGAATTTGGAGAAGCTGGAATCCTTGCTATAACACATGGAGTACTTCTCAGCGCCGGCTGCCTTATCGGCCAAAGTTACTTTAATCTTGCCGTTTGTGGCAGTTACTTTCGCGATCTTTGCTGCGAAGGGCTTCGTGGTGCCGCGTACGTAAGAGGTTTCCTCGCCAAAGACATACTTGCCTTCTGCGTCTCTTACCCATGCACGTACGGTGTAGAAATACTTGGTTCCCGGTGCCAGGCCTTTCTGGGTCCAGGTGGTGGTATCGCCATTAGCGATTACCTTTCTGGAATTCTGAGAATCTCTCTCGGAGTGATACCAGATGGTATAGCCTTCTGCACCCTCTACCTTATCCCATGCAAGAGTTACGCTGGAGGTGTCCTTGGTAACGACTTTTACCTGGGTAGCGGCGGGAGCTTCTACTTCCGACTCAGCGGATACAGTGATTGTGCCTGTGTAGTTGCCGTCTGCTTTGGCGGTTACAGTGAATGTGCCGTCTTCATTTTCGGTTACGTCGTATTCTGTTTCGGGTACGGTGATCTCGCCATTCTTGATGACAACCTTGCCGTCGACTACAGATGCTGTACAATCTGCCAAGGCTTTCTTTGTAACCTCAAATTTTACTTCGATAGGACTGATGGTATAATTGGTACAACCATCTGCCAACTCAATTTTTGCAGTTGCAATACCTGTATTAACAGCGTTCGTTAAAGTTACTTTGTAATCCTTATCTTTTACCAATTCTTTGCCGCTGTAAGGATTAATGACTTTAATATCCGGTGTTACTTCTAAGCCGCCCGCATAAGGTACATTATTTACAGTAATATTCTCCTTGGTTATCGGTGTTTTTCGAATTGTAAACGTCCTTGTTACACCGGTGTTGGTTTTAGCTGGTGTCTGAAACATCGGCGGTCCTCCAGTAACAGGAGTCTGAACAAAGACATAATTACCTATACCAGTAATTGTAATTGTCGGAGTTTTATCTCCAGTTAAACCGGCATCAACGTTATTTTTGATGGAAACTTCGTAGTCCGTGCCTTCTTTTAACTGATAGCCTTCATCTGTTATGGTGAGTTTCACATTTTTAACAGTGAGCGGATTGATCGCATCTCCTGTATAATATAAATCGCCATATCCATTAAACGTTCCCTGTGCTGGCGTAACATCGGCATCAACTTTTCTCTGCGGCAAAATTTCAAAGGTAGAGATTGCATGAATGTCATAACCTGTTTTTCCTGTCGCTTCGATGGTTGCCGTGCCAGCCGCTCTGTTATCTTTATATGTAATCACACAATTTGCGGTTACATTCTCGCCTCCCTCATTGCGTACCACAAGATTTCCAGCATCAATATGAGTTTTCAGTGTAATACCTTCTCTGCCCGTTGCTAACGCGTTTTTATAAGCAGCATCTGGAAGAGTATCTACAAACCCAACTGCAGGATTTGCCTTATACATAAATCTGGCATTTACTTCCTTTTTAGTTACGGCAATTGTTTTTTCAACTGTGCCTGTATAGGAACCTTTACCAATGATAGTCATGGTTACGGTTCCCTCGCCGCTTTCCGGCAAGGCGCTAAACCGAAGCGCGTAATTTGCTGAGTCAATATCTACACTATTTCCGTTTATATCGGTATCTTTCATTACGGCTAAATACTTACCTTCTGTACCATCTGCATTTGTAACCTTTATATTTGTAAGGGCTGTTGCCGGTGTGGTGGCAGCAATAGCTTTCTGTACATCTGCATAAGATTGCGCAGGGATTTCCGGAAGCTCCGGTAATGGCCGAGGCTGTAATTTACCGATTGTACATGTAACACTCCCTGTAAAATTGCATTTAGCATTAGTTGGAACATCCAACTTCATTTTTATAGCATTTCCAGCAACGGCAGAAGCACCAGAAACATAAACTTTACCTTGCGTATAATCGACACCCTCTACTAGTGTTGCGCCATTGAAGGTCAATACCGGTGCTGCCACCTTAGTCAGATCAGTCGCACCAGCAACAGCGGGCGGTATGTCAGAATTAGCAGTTGTAATACCGCTTGTCCAAATAATCGGATTTGTAGTTACACCTTCACCATATGCGAAAACATTCAAGTTTGCTTTGCTTACTGTCAGCTTTGTTGTAGCAGTCAGCGTATTACCAGCGTACGGGCCGCTTGTAATATTCATTACGATGGTATAATCTCCAGCATCTTTGATAGAGCCGCCGGGTTCTTCTACGCAGGTAAGGGTATATTCCGCACGGGTAATCGTTCCAATATCGCCCTTTATCAGATTATTCACCGCATGGCTCTTTCCATCATATATAAAGGTTGCTGATCCAATTGCAGTATTTAAATCACCAACATTTATAGGTAACGAAGTAGTTTTAGGTGTAAAAGTCTTTTCAAACTTTCCTATAAAATTCTTCTCTCCCTGTGCAGGAAGAATCTTGATAGTAACTGCTTCGCCGGCTTTTACATCTGCCGGATATTCAACTGTTAACTTTGTGTTTGTAGATGCCCCCAAAGGATAGAAATAAGATGTGTCGCTGGCATCGTAATATTTCAAGAAAGCTTTTCCAGGAGTGCTTGTCAAACCGGCAGTTATATTATCTGCAATAAAATTTGTCCCGTACACAAAAGAGTTTAATCTTTCTTCATCCAGATATAATGAACCTAAATCTTTAGCGCTGATCTTTACGGCTTTAACTAACGGATTGTAATCCTGATAATCACTTCCTGATTTTCCTGTAACACGGATAAAAACCTCGGCGCCACATTCCGGCGCGGCAATAAGATCTACCTGTGAATCCATTTTTGTACTGATAGCAACCTCGTAATCCACGCCTTCTATAAGATTTCCGGCATTTACTAACTTTTTAGCCTGCGCTAGAAGCCCGGCGCTGCCTGCTGTATCTGCAGGATCATAGGTCAAGGTTCCATCAGCTAATGTAAGTACTGACGAAAGATCTTTGTTAACCTTCTTAAAAGTCTTTAATGTTAAAGTCCCTGTAATACCTTTATAGGTATTATTGAAGGTAATCGTAGTGTCTGTTGAATCTAAATCAGTGGAAATAGTAGATACAGTAATCTGCCCCGCCGCTGCGGCATCTAATGCATTTTCAATAGTAACCACACTGTCATCGCCCAAGGTCAAAGTAATGCTTTCCAGATTATAAGCGCTGGCAACCGGAATATTTACATCGGCGCCATTCTTTGTAAATGTCTTACCATTAATAACTATAGACCAATCTTTAATTTGTGCCGTGGAAGCATCTACTGCGGTAATTGCATTTGACGATTTAGCCGCAATATAGACGGGATTTTCATCTTCCGGTATTGTCAGTTTTGCTACAACTATTTTACCAATATCATCAGCCGTGTATTCCATACCCGCCGACCACATTTGGATGGTTCTGCCCGGGTCTAAAGTCACAACACCTGTGCTGGCATTTACAGTCGCGCCAGCAGTATCGACAATACCTACGCTGGCATTTGCCCCTAGCGTTGCTCCAGTGACCGCAATTTTTACCGCCTGTGCAGCCGTCAAAGCGGCAGCCATCTTTGCCGGTGCATCATACCAAGCGAATCCAGCCAAAGCAGTTTGCAATGCTGCAAGAGTAGGCACATCAAAACTGGCATCTGTAGCATTCAGTATAGCATTGCCATCCACAGGAGCAGCTGTTTCAGGCGCTTCGCTTTCAAACACTTCCGGTTTAGGTTCCACCTCAAACCACGCCCATGCAGAGACATTAGAAGTTAACAGCATTGCGGCCGCGAGCGATACGCTCAAGGCTCTCTTCCCAATGCCCTTCTTTTTGCTTCGTATCATGTTTTGGTTCCCCTTACCGAGGTTTATAGATAGAAACTTTTTTTCGAAAACCTATTTTCGTTTCATTTTTTGGGAATTTAAGGTATAATAGCGAAAAAGGCAGCGGAATGTTGCCTGTCATTTTGTACAAAATTTGCAACGTTGTGACTGCCTGACACTGTCATAAGATTATTACGGAATCATTACAAAAGAGTAAAGGAGGAAAATTATGAACAGAGTCAATGCGATTTATGCCAGACAGTCGGTGGATCGGGTGGACAGCATTTCCATCGAGAGCCAGATTGAATTTTGTAAGTACGAATTGAAGGGGGCCAGCTTTAAGGAATACACAGACCGGGGCTACAGCGGGAAAAATACTAGCCGGCCGCAGCTGCAGCAGCTTCTGGGGGATATTGAAAAAGGGCTGATTGCGAAAGTCGTTGTGTATAAGCTGGATCGGATCAGTCGTTCCATCCTGGATTTTTCCAATATGATGGAAACTTTTCAGGCGCATCATGTGGAATTTGTCTCTTCCACGGAGAAGTTTGATACTTCCACGCCGATGGGGAGGGCCATGCTGAATATTTGTATTGTGTTTGCGCAGCTGGAGCGGGAGACGATTCAGAAAAGAGTCAGCGACGCTTATTATTCCAGAAGCCAGAGAGGCTTTCGGATGGGAGGGAGGCCGCCGTATGGCTATCGGCTGGAACCGATTATGATCCAGGGAATTCATACGAAGCGCCTGGTACAGCATCCCCAGGAAGCGACTCATGTGCAGGAAATGTTTGAAATGTATAGTAAGCCTGGCGCGTCTTATGGAGACATTACCCGGTATTTTACGGAAAAAGGAATCAAATTTTATGGAAAAGAACTGATACGGCCCACGTTGGCGCAGATGTTGAGGAATCCGGTATATGTCCGAGCGGATCTGGACGTATATCGGTTTTTTAAAAATCAGGGAAGCATCATCACGAACCTGCCGTCGGAATTCGTTGGTGTCAACGGCTGCTACCTGTATCAGGGGCGGGATGTGAAGGAAGATAAGCTGCAGCATCTGCAGGGCCAAATGCTGGTGCTGGCGCCTCATGAAGTAATGATCTCTTCGGATCTGTGGCTGACCTGCCGGTTAAAGCTGATGAATAATATGAAGATCCCTGCCGGCCGAAAGGCGGTCAATACCTGGCTGGCGGGGAAGATTAAATGCGGCCATTGCGGATATGCCCTGATGAGCGTCAGGAACCGTTATGGCCGTCAGTATTTGCGCTGTACAAAAAGGCTGAACAACAAGGGGTGCCCTGGCTGCGGAAAAATCTATACGGAAGAGCTGGAAGAGTATGTATACGGCCAGATGGTGGCAAAGATCCGGGAGATGCAGATGCCCCTGGGATATGCGACGGCGCAGGAGCATCCCAAGATTCAGGCGCTTTCCCAGGAATTGGATCAGGTGGAAACGCAGATTGAACATATGCTTACGGCCCTGGCAGGAGCCAGCGATACGCTGGTATCCTATGTGGATATGAAGGTGGCCGAGCTGGATCGCAGCCGCCAGGAGATTGTTGACGAGATTACGATTCGCAGTACCCAGGTAGCTACGCCGGAGCGTCTGGAATATATCCTGGCGCATTTGGGCGACTGGGCGGGGGCTTCTTTCGAGGACCGACGTTTAGTCCTGGATGGGCTGGTATCTATCATAAAAGCAACGGATTGTAGCGTGGAAATTCAGTGGAAGCTTTGACGGCATCGGCAAATTAGCAGTGAAAATTTTGGATATGCAAAGGATAAGATAGGCTGCCGCAACGGGGATTTTCTAAGGAATACACAGGAAAATAGGAAGAATTCTTCCGGCTTTCGGGAATTTTTCCGTGGAAATCGGGGCGCTTGTATGCTATAATAAATTAGTAAAATTGTGTCTGCCTGTGCAGATGTATAACAGGAGGAAAACATGGGGATAGAGAATACGGAATATGGGGCTGACCAGATCCAGATTCTGGAAGGACTGGAAGCCGTGCGCAAGAGACCTGGCATGTATATTGGAAGTACCTCCGGCAGAGGTCTGCACCATTTAGTATATGAAATTGTAGATAACGCGGTGGATGAGGCGTTGGCTGGCTATTGCGATACGATTCAGGTCGCCATTCACCCGGGTGATTCCATAACTGTCACAGATAATGGCCGCGGGATTCCGGTGGGGATTAACCACAAGGCGGGGCTTCCGGCGGTAGAGGTTGTTTTTACGATATTGCACGCCGGCGGCAAATTCGGCGGCGGGGGCTATAAGGTTTCGGGAGGCCTGCACGGCGTAGGCGCGTCCGTGGTAAACGCCTTGTCTCAGTGGCTGGAGGTCACGATTTACCGGGATGGGAAGATTTATCGGCAGCGCTACGAGCGGGGAAAAGTTACCGCGCCTTTGCAGGTCGTTGGCGAATGCCCCGTCGAGCGGACGGGAACGGAGGTCTCCTTCCTGCCGGACCGGGAAATTTTTGAGGAATATATTTATGACTTTGACATTTTAAAGCAGCGTCTGCGGGAAATGGCCTTTCTGACCAAAGGCTTAAAGATCAGCCTGTCCGATCTGCGCGGGGAAGAGCCGGTAGTCCGCCAGTTTCATTACGAGGGCGGCATCAAGGAGTTTGTTACGTATTTGAACAAGAGCAAAACCGCTCTATACCAGGACGTCATTTATTTCGAAGGGGAAAAGGATGGAGTTGCCGTAGAGGTAGCTATGCAGCACAACGACTCCTATACGGAAAATACCTACGGCTTTGTCAATAATATCAATACCCCGGAGGGCGGCACCCATATCGTGGGCTTCCGTAACGCGCTGACGAAGACGTTTAACGAGTACGCCCGAAAGAATAAGCTTTTGAAAGACAGCGAAGCGAATTTAAGCGGCGAGGATATCCGGGAGGGCGTCACTGCGATTATCAGCGTAAAGCTTGAGGAGCCTCAGTTCGAGGGGCAGACAAAGCAAAAGCTGGGCAACAGCGAAGCCAGAGGCGCGGTAGACAGCATCATCAGCAGGCAATTAGAGATTTATCTGGAACAGCATCCGGCGGAAGGCAAGCTGATCGTGGAGAAATCTGTCCTAGCTCAGAGAGCCCGGGACGCGGCCCGCAAGGCCCGGGAGCTGACCCGCAGGAAATCTGCTTTGGAGGGAATGTCCCTGCCTGGCAAGCTGGCGGACTGTTCCGACAAAGATCCAGTGAACTGCGAAATCTACATCGTGGAGGGCGATTCCGCCGGCGGTTCGGCCAAGACGGCCAGAAACCGCGTAACTCAGGCCATTTTGCCCCTGCGCGGAAAGATTTTAAATGTGGAAAAGGCCCGCCTGGACAAGATCTACGCCAATAAAGAAATCAAGGCGATGATCACCGCCTTTGGTACGGGAATCCACGAGGATTTTGATATTACGAAGCTTCGCTATCACAAGATCATTCTGATGACAGATGCGGATGTGGACGGGGCGCACATCGCTACGCTGCTTCTGACCTTTTTGTATCGTTTTATGCCGGAGCTGATCCGGCAGGGTTATGTATATCTGGCCCAGCCGCCGCTCTTTAAGATCGAAAAAAATAAAAAGGTCTGGTACGCGTACAACGATGAGGAAATGAACGCCATCCTGGAAGAAATCGGCCGGGACGGCAATAATAAAATCCAGCGCTATAAAGGTCTTGGCGAGATGGACGCGGATCAGCTCTGGGAGACGACCATGGACCCGGAAAAACGCATCTTGCTGCGGGTGATGATGGACGATACGGCGACTACCGAGCTGGATTTGACCTTTACGACCTTGATGGGCGATAAGGTAGAACCCCGCCGGGAATTTATTGAAGAAAATGCAAGATTCGTGAAAAATCTGGATATCTGAGAAAACAGTACGGTGACGGGAGGAGTTTAATTGGAAGATAATATATTTGATAAGGTCCATGACGTCGATCTGAAAAAGACGATGGAGACCTCATACATCGATTATGCGATGAGCGTCATTGCCGCCAGGGCGTTGCCGGACGCGCGCGATGGGTTAAAGCCGGTGCAGCGCCGCGTGCTGTATTCGATGATCGAGCTGAATAACGGGCCGGACAAGCCTCACAGAAAGTGCGCGCGTATCGTCGGTGATACGATGGGTAAATACCATCCCCACGGAGACAGCTCTATTTACGGCGCGCTGGTCAATATGGCCCAGGAGTGGTCCACCCGGTATCCGTTAGTGGACGGACACGGGAATTTCGGTTCCGTGGACGGGGACGGCGCGGCGGCGATGCGGTACACAGAAGCCCGCTTGAGCAAGATTTCCATGGAAATGCTGGCGGATATCAATAAAAATACCGTGGACTTCATGCCGAACTTCGACGAAACGGAGCGGGAGCCGGTGGTTTTGCCTTCCCGGTATCCCAATTTGCTGGTGAACGGCGCCTCCGGTATCGCGGTGGGCATGGCGACGAATATTCCGCCTCATAATCTTCGGGAAGTGATTGCCGGCGTTGTGAAGATTATTGACGATATTGTAGAAGAGCGGCCGGATACCACGTTGGAGGACGTGATGCAAAAGATTAAGGGTCCGGACTTCCCCACGGGAGCCACGATCCTGGGTACGAGAGGCATCGAGGAGGCTTACCGGACTGGCCGGGGGAAGATCCGCGTCCGAGCGGTGACAAATATTGAAACCTTGCCAAACGGCAAGAGCCGCATCGTCGTGACCGAGCTGCCCTATATGGTCAATAAGGCACGGCTGATCGAAAAGATTGCCGAACTGGTGCGGGATAAGAAGGTGGACGGCATTACCGATTTAAACGATCATTCTAGTCGGGAAGGGATGCGGATCTGTATCGACCTGCGCCGGGATGCCAACGCCAGCGTAATCCTGAATCAGCTTTACAAGCATACGCAGCTACAGGATACCTTCGGCGTGATTATGCTGGCTCTGGTGAACAATGAACCGAAGGTCATGAATCTGCTGGAAATGCTGCGCTCTTATCTGGCCCATCAGGAGGATGTTGTTACCAGAAGGACGCAGTATGAGCTGAACAAGGCCAAAGAGCGGGCGCATATTTTGGAAGGGCTTTTAAAGGCGTTGGATCACATCGACGAGGTGATTCAGATCATCCGGAATTCCCGGACGGCGGCCGAGGCCAAGGAACGGCTGATCGAACGATTTACCTTTTCCGACGTACAGGCGCAGGCTATCGTAGATATGCGTCTGCGGGCGCTCACTGGCCTGGAGCGGGAAAAGCTGGAAGCGGAATATGCGGAGCTGATGAAAAAGATCCGGGAATACGAAGCGATTCTGGCGGACCGGAAGCTTCTCCTTGGCGTGATTCGAAAGGAGATCTTGGAAATTTCCGAAAAGTACGGCGACGAGAGAAGGACGGCCATCGGCTTTGACGCGTATGACATTTCCACAGAAGATCTTGTCCCCAGGGAAAACGTCGTAATTGCGATGACGAAGCTGGGCTATATTAAGCGGATGACGGTGGATAATTTCCGCAGCCAGAACCGGGGCGGAAAAGGCGTCAAGGGTATGCAGACGCTGGAAGATGATTTTATCGAAGAGCTTTTGATGACGACGACGCATCATTACCTGATGTTCTTTACGAATACCGGACGGGTATACCGGCTGAAGGCCTATGAAATCCCAGAGGCGGGACGGATGGCCAGGGGGACGGCGATCATCAATCTTTTGCAGTTAATGCCGGGAGAGCAGATCACGGCGGTGATTCCCATCGAGCATTTCGAAGAAGGCAGGTATCTGATGATGGCCACGAAGAAGGGATTGGTAAAGAAAACCCCGATCCTGGATTACGCCAACGTGCGCAAGGTGGGGTTGGCCGCTATTACCTTGCGGGAAGAGGACGAGCTGATTGAGGTAAAATCTACGGATCAGACGAAAGAGATCATCTTGGTGACGAAGTTTGGCCAGTGCATTCGCTTTAAAGAGACGGATGTGCGCGCGACCGGCCGGGTTTCTATGGGCGTGCGGGGCATGAATCTGTCAGACGGCGACGAGGTTGTGGCTATGCAGCTTTCTACCCAGGGAGACTATTTGTTGGTGGTTTCCCAGTACGGCATTGGCAAGCGTACGCCGCTAGCCGAGTTTAACGTACAGAATCGCGGAGGAAAGGGCGTAAAATGCTACCGGATCACAGATAAGACCGGCCATGTGATCGGCGCGAAGGCCGTGCATGTGGATAATGAAGTCATGCTGATCAATACGGAAGGGACGATTATCCGAATGCCCTGCGAGGGGATTTCCGTACAGGGAAGAATCACTTCCGGCGTAAAGCTGATCGATTTGACCGAGGGAGTAACCGTAGCCAGCCTGGCAAAAGTCCGGGAGAGGGTGGAGGAAGTGAAAAAAGAGGAGACGCCCGAGGGTGTTGAAGGAGAAGAGTTAATGTGACTGAAAGAAAAAATGGGATCCTGGCGCTTGCGCTGATAGCGCTGTGCGTATGCTTGTGCGGCTGCGGCGTCAATCGCAAGTCGCCGGAGGGAGTGGTGAAATCCCTGTTGTCCGCCTATGAAAAGGGAAAGGAAAAGCAGGCGCTGGAATGTTACGGCATGAAGGGCGAGGAAAATATAGACGCTTACACGCAGGAGGATATAAAGGCCAGTATCGCTTATTTTAAAGCTCACGGCGCAAAGGAGATCGATTTGCAGGACTGCGATGAAATTCAGCAGATCGGCGACTATTCCTATATTTATGTTTTCTATGAATTTGCGATTGAGAAGGGAAAAAGCTATCCGGCGATCAGTACTTATTTGGTAGGAAAAGAAGAAAAGAAGTATTATATCCTTCCGGCCAAGGACATCGACGAGGCGTTGGCCGGGCAGGTACAGACGGCTTATCAGGAGTTTATGGAGTCTGAGGTTTATCAGAATTATATCAAGGAATACGAAGCGTTTTTGACAAAATATCCGGGGTATGAGGCACAGATAGCGGCGGAGATCGCGCAGATCACAGGAGAGACGCAAAGCCTGGAAGAAGAGGCAGAAGGCGAGGAAGCGTCATAAAATTATAAAAAGGACGTTGTGTCGGCCCGCTTTTGGCGGGCCGCGGCTTTTTGCCATGGCATACAGAAAGAAGCTTGCCGCGGCATTCTGTGTTTGGAAGGTGTTTGAAGCATTGTATGATTGATTGAAGGGATACTAGAATGAGACGAATCTTGTTGATGGTATGCAGAAATATATGGCTGGTGCCCTACATGTGGTGTAAGCTTTGCTACTATGCCGCGCATGTGGACAAATACACGGAAGAGCAGCGCTACAGGCTGCTGAAATCGATCGTACGACGGGCGAATTGGGGCGGCCGCGTGACGATTCAGGCAACCGGCCTGGAGAATATCCCGGCGCAAAACGGCTTTCTGTTTTATCCGAATCACCAAGGGCTGTACGATGCGTTGGCAATTCTGGATGCCTGTCCGACGCCATTTTCCGTAGTAGCGAAAAAGGAAGTGGCGGATATCCAGTTTTTAAAACAGGTCTTTGCCTGTATCAAGGCGTTTATGCTGGATCGGGAGGATGTGCGGCAGGCCCTGGAGGTGATTAAGAAGGTAGAAAACGAGGTGCGCCAGGGACGGAATTATCTGATCTTTGCCGAAGGCACTCGTTCTCCAAATGGGAATCATCCCGGCGAATTTAAAGGTGGCAGCTTCAAGGCCGCTACCCGGGCGAAATGCCCCATTGTTCCAGTGGCGCTGGTGGACGCCTTCAAACCTTTCGATAGGAAATCCATCGCTCCGGTAACGGTCCAGGTACATTTTTTAAAGCCCCTGTTGTACGAGGAATATAAGGATATGAAGACCGTAGAAATCGCCGCGGAGGTCAAGCGGCGGATTGAGGAAGCGATTCCGGAAGAAAATCTTTAAACGAGAGAAAACCGCTGCATGGAAAATAACAATGCATGCAGCGGTATTTTTATCGGTTTTTATTTTTTCTGCGCAGGCGGCTTGTCCGCCTTTTTTGTTCCTTTGTGGCGGCGGCTTCCTTGCGGCTCAGCTGGTGCAGCCGGATTGCTTCGTCCAGGGAGCGGCAGCGCCTTTCTTCGTGGGTGGGTTTCTTTAGGCATTGGGAGATCAGCCTTTCCAGGATTTCTAAAAATTCCTGCATCCGGGCGTCGTACGCTTCCTGGGATTCTTCCTGTTCGAAGACTTCGACCGGTTCGCCCTGCTGTGTCAAAAGCTGGATCTTACTGCCCGGAGATCCCGGCCCATATTGGTGAATTCTAGGGATGAGTTCTTTGATGGCCTTTAGCTGTAGGCCACGGTTCTTCAGTTCTCTGATATTCAGAAACAATTGAATATCATATCTGGTGTAGCATCGATATCCCATAGCATTTCTGCCTATGCGCAACCCCAGTTCCTCTTCCCAATAACGAAGCACATGTCCGCGGATTCCCGTCAGTTTTTCGGTTTGGGAGATGGTATACCGTTCGTCGTCCATACTACCCCTCCTTTATGTTGCAGGCACCTTCGGAAACTCTGTATGTATTCCTTCGAAAAGTCCCAAAAGCACGCTTCCTATTCCATTATAACAAACGAAGGCGGGATTGCAATGAAATCTTCTCGACAGATTTTCTCTGGAATAGAGGAAATCTGCGGTTTGCAGCATAGAAAAAAGCTGCCGCGGTATTTTGGGAGCGACAGCTTTTTCTTAGGTCATTTTTTCAGATTGACGAATTGTGTATATTTGGAGAGCCATACCAGATCGACGCTGCCGATGGGGCCGTTTCTCTGCTTGGCGATGATGATTTCGGCGGTGCCCTTCTTTTCGGAATCCTTGTGATAGTATTCATCCCGGTAGATGAACATCACCACGTCGGCATCCTGTTCGATGGCGCCGGATTCCCGAAGATCCGAGAGCATAGGCCTGTGATCCGGCCGCTGTTCCACGGCGCGGCTGAGCTGGGAAAGGGCGATGACCGGTACGTTCAGTTCCCGGGCGATGGCCTTTAAGGAACGGGAGATTTCGGAAATCTCCTGCTGTCTGGAATCATTTTTGCTGCTGCCCGCCATCAACTGGAGATAGTCGATAAAAACGATTCCCAGATTGTGCTCCAGCTTGAATTTCCGGCATTTGGATCGGAGTTCCGAAACGGAGATTCCCGGTGTATCGTCGATAATCAGGTGAGAGCGGCCGATGATATCGGCGCCCTCGGCCAGCTGAATCCAGTCCTCGTCTTTTAGATTACCGGTCCGCATATTTTGGGAATCCACCCGGGATTCCATGGCCAGCAGACGGTTTACAAGCTGTTCCTTGGACATTTCCAGGCTAAAAAAGGCCACGGTAATATTATTTTTGAAAGCCATATGCTGGGCGATATTCAAGGCGAAAGCCGTCTTTCCCATGGAGGGGCGCGCGGCGATCAGCACCAGATCGGAAGGCTGCATGCCGGAGGTCTTATAGTCCAGATCAGTAAAACCAGTGGAAAGCCCGGTAACGTTTCCCTTAATCCGGGAAGCTTTCTCGATCTTTTCCATGGCGTTTAAGACAATCTGCTGGATGGGGACAAACTCGTCGAAATTCCGTCGCTGCAAAAGCCGGAACATTTTCTGCTCCGTATCCTCTAAAATCGTTTCGACATTTTCCTTGTCCAGATAGCAGGTATTGGCAATCTCTTCGCTGGCTTTGATCAGCCGCCGAAGAAGGGCCTTATCGCCGACGATGGCGGCGTAATATTTCACATTGGCGGAGGTGGAAACGGCGTTTAGGACCTCCCGCATATATTCCATGCCGGTGATTTCTGGGGGAAGATCCTTTTCCCGCAAGCGGTTTTGCAGCATAACCAGATCGGCCGGCTTTCCCTCGTTGCACAGCTCCACAATGGCGTCGAAGATAACGCCGTACTGATGCTGATAAAAGTCGTCGCCGGTGAGCATTTCTCCGGCGATCAGGATCGCCTCCCGATCCATCATCATACAGCTTATCACGGATTGCTCTGCCTCCAGACTATGGGGCAGAATCCGTTTGATCAGCGCCTCTTCCATGTTCGTGCTCCTTTTACGCTTCTTTCACAGTGACTTTGATTTCGCCCATCACCTGCGGGTGGAGGCGGATCTGTACCATGGTGCTGCCAAGGGTTTTGATGGGATTGGGCAGGACGAGCTTTTTCCGGTCGATGTCCAGGTGTAGCTGTTCTTTGGCGCCTTCGGAAATTTCCTTAGAGGAAACGGACCCGAAGGTTTTGCCGCCTTCGCCCACCTTTAAAGTAAGCACTACCTCTTTGCCCTTTAATTCTTCGGCAAAGGCTTTCGCGGTGTCCAAGTTTTCCTGGGCTTTGCGCTCCATGTTGGCCTTTTGGAGCTTTAAGTCGTTCAGGTTTTTCGATGTGGCCTCTACGCCCAGCTTCTTGGGCAGGATCATATTCCGGGCATAGCCGTCGCTGACGTTGACGATATCTCCTTTTTTCCCCAGGGATTTTACGTCTTCCAGTAAGATTACTTTCATTTCAGATCTCCTTCTTTGTACATGGTGTCAATGATTTCTTTAAGCATTTGGATGGCTTCGGTGACTGAGCGATCCGCTACCTGGGCTCCGGCAATATTTAGATGGCCGCCGCCGCCCATACGTTCCATTAGGATCTGCACGTTGACCTCATCGATGGAGCGGGCGCTGACATAAATGGTGCCGTGGTAAGGGGTGAAGACGAAGGACGCCTTGACCCCGGCTACATTGAGCAGCTCGTTGGCGGCCTGCGCGCCCACGACGGTAGGGCTTTCTAAGCCTTCGCTTGGGCAGGCGGCAATGGCATAGATGCCGTGGTAGATTTCCGCCGTCCGGATAGCTTCCGCCCGGGCCTTGTAGGATTCCATATTGTCCCGGAGCATCTTTCGCACCCGGGTAACGTCCGCGCCGCATCGGCGCAGGAAAGCCGCCGCCTCGAAGGTGCGCACTCCGGCCTTTGCGGTGAAGTTATTCGTATCGATGATGATACCGGCATAAATGCTGTCGGCTTCCAGGCTCCGCAGCCGGACGCCGTCGGAGAAATACTGCAAAATCTCAGCGATCATTTCGCAGGAGGAGGAAGCGTAAGGCTCGATATAGGAGAGGACGGCGTTCTGAATCACCTCGCTGCCCCGCCGGTGGTGATCCAGCACGACGATGGTCTTGGTCAGATACAGAAGCTCTTCGCATTCGGTGTAGCTGGGTTTATTTGTATCTACGACGACGACGACGGTGTGATTATCCACCAGCCCTTTGGCCTCCTGGCTGGAAACGAACATATTGTCCTCGTATTCCGGACTATTGATAAAGCCGGTCATTAAGGGCTTGATGGAGGTAGTCGGGTCGTTGATCACGATATGGACAGTTTTCCCCAGGGTCTTGGCGGCCCGGTAGATACCGATGGCCGCGCCGAAAGCGTCCACGTCGGTGATTTTATGTCCCATGACGACGACCCGGTCCCGGGTGCTGATAAATTCCTTTAAGGCCTGTGCCTTGACTCTGGCCTTGACCCGGGTAGTCTTTTCTAATTGCTTAGATTTGCCGCCGAAATAGGAAATCTGGTCGCCTCGTTTAATCACAACCTGATCGCCGCCGCGTCCTAAGGCCATTTCGATGGCGATCCGGGAATATTCGTAATTTTGCAGATAGGTGCCGCCCTCCAGCCCGACGCCAATGCTCAAAGTCACCGCCATTTCATTGCCGATATTGACGGTCTTTACCTCGTCCAATATAGTAAATTTTTGCTCAATGAGCTGGTTTAGAGAACGCTGGCGCATCACCAGGAAATATTTGTCCCGTTCGATCTTTTTTACTAGGCAGTCGTAGCCGGCGAAGTATTTATTGATCTTCCGGTCGATCAGCGCCACAAGAAGCGAGCAGCGCACTTCTTCCACGGTTTCCAGCGCCTCGTCATAATTATCCAGATAGGCCATGGCCAGAACCAGCTTTTCTTCTTCTTTTTGACGGATGTAGCTGTTGATTTCTGTGACATCGTGGAAGCAGGCGGTCAGGACGTAAGGAAATTCTTCGCCGGCCTCGGCCCCGGGAACCTTCCCGGCGATATCCTTTAAAGAGATGCGGCGAAGGGCTACCTGATAATCTTTTTCGCCGAAGATTACCGGGCATTGGACTTCCTCGTTCTTTTTGGGGAAGCCGGAAGGGGAGAGCTCTGGGAAAATAGCTTCCAGATTCTTTCGGCGGTGCTTTTCCTGGCCAGTCATTTCCAGGAACAAGCGGTTGCCCCAGAGGATTTTTCCGGCTTCGTCCATAATGGCGTAGGGCAGCACAAGCTCGTGGAGCATTTTCTGCTGTGCCTGCCCGTAATCGCTGGCAAAGGCGATCAATTCCCGGTCAATGGTAGCGCTGTTGTAGGAAAACAGCCCGACGGCCGCCAGCACATAGGCGACCAGCCCGACGGACATGGTGACGCCCGCCCAGACGCTGATCAGATATACGGGGATATTAACAGCCGCCAAAAGCAGCGTCAGAAACAGAGGCCACCGCATATATCTTTTTAATTGCCCCTTTAATATAACTTTCTTTTTCATTGCCAACTCCCATCAGAACAGCTGTTTAAGGGGTCATTTCTGTAAGGTCCCATTGCTGTTAAAGGTGTAGGTGACTCCGCCGATCTTCTGCGTGCCCGTGACCATCCGGCCGTTCGCAGGACGGAAATAGTATCGGCTGCCGTTTATGGTCTGCCATCCGGTCTGCATGACGGCGCTGTTATTAAAATAATACGTATAGTTTCCGATTTTTTTCAGTCCCTTATACAGCGCACCGTTCGATCCGGCGTAAAATTTTCCGGCCTGCATGGTGATCCACTGGTTGGTGCGCATGTACATATCAGCCTTTTTATTTGTACCTAGATAGTACATGTTTGATCCGATGGTGCGCCGGCCGTAAAGGGCCTGTCCGGTGCCGTTAAAGTAATACTTTTTGCCGGAAATGGTGCTCCAGCCGCCGCTCTTTGCTCCATTGGCGCCGTTTAGATAATACCAGCGGCTCTGGTAAGCGTACCAGCCACTTCGGCGATAGCCGTTGGCGTCAAAGGCGAATTTTTTGCCCTGGATTGTAGACCAGCAGCTCTTTAAGACGCTGGTGCTGCCGAAATAATTCGGGCGGTAACTCCATTTCTTATTGGAAGAATTCTGTACCCAACGGCCCCATTTGCCGTAAAGGGTAAGGTTCTGAGTCACCTTGTTATTGAAATTGTATTCCTTTGTGCAGGCTTTGTCCGTGCACCAGCCTAAGAATACCCAGTTCTTGTCGGCAGTGGTAGGATCGGCCGGCCTGCTTACCGTGTCGCCGCTGGTGATGCTGACGCCTTTATATACCGCGCTGGTTCCGGAGGGATTTTTCATAAAAGTCACCTGGCAGGGAACTGTTTCGGCGGAAGCGCCGAAGGCCTTGATATTTAGGTTGCAGTTGCCCATGGTGCTGATATCCACCCAGCCGCTGCTCTTTGTATACAGGTAACTCTGGCCTTTCGTATACGTGGTATGCGCCACATATGCCCCGCCGCTTGTGCCGTCCAGCGGCTCGTGAGGGATAAATCCGTAATAATGGCTGCCGCTCTTTGCGTTGGGGAACGTTAAAGTGACGGCGAATTTTTCTCCCTTGGCAATGGGGATATCCTTCCCCAGATTGATCGTCATATAGCCGGCGTATTCGCTGCTGCCCTTGACCGTCAGCACCCGGGAGCCGCTGGAAGGTTTGGTAATTACATTTTTATACACGCGGATTTCATAGTCCAGGCCGAAAGCCGGCGCGATGAAAGCCACTTCCTTTAGATATTGATTTTCTTTCGCGGTAAAGACGTTGGCTCCGTAGAGCTGACTGCCGTCCGTGGTGGAGATATAAGAGCCGTAGCCCGTACCGTCTAATTGGTTATTGATATTGGTGGAAAAGCCGTCTGCTCCGGCCATTTCTGCTTCATAAGCGGCAAACTGCGTCAAAGTACGGTCATAATAAGAAACCCAGTAGTAGCCGCCGTCTCCAGCCTTTTCACCCCAGCTATTCTTGAAAAGAAACGCGCCGTTTTCGGGAGCGCCCGTTTCCTTGTTGTCGTCCCAGCCCACCAGGAAAACGGAATGATTGGCTCCCCGGGCGGTAGAGGTATAGTAAATATTGGCGGCGCCTGTCAGTTTACCTTCCTCTGGATCCACGACCTCCGGGGTGAATTCTTCTTCGGGAGCCTCGTTTGTAAATTCTTCCTCAGCTTGTGTCGCCGGTTCGTCGATCTGCTCCGGCGCAAAGCTTCCCAGCATGGCCGGCGCTGCTTCGGCTTCGGTAATTTCTATTTCTGTGGATGTATCGGTTTCTCCCTCCAGGGTAGAGCTAAAAACGCCGCTGGTGGGGATGCCGCTGGAATAGAAGCCGCATTCTACGCCGCCGAATTCCATGATCGCCTCTTTGATCGTGTCTACGGAGCTCTGCCGGTGTACGCCGTTGCGCCAGATCTCCGGGAGCCAGTAGGAATTCCGCATCCGGATAGAGGAATTCTTTTTATTTACGCTGGAAGCAAGCTGCGTATCCGTCATAGCGGTCGCTTGGCTATAGGGCAGCTCGTCCTCTTCGACGGCGCCATACCAACGTCCCAGCGCGCCGGTGGTAACGAGGTAGTTTCCGCCGATCTGCCGCCAGTTCCTTCCATATAATAAGGAAAGGTATTCGTTGCGGGTATCGTCGTTCCTATCGGAATTTTTTCCATTATAGGCGCTGTAGGCCAGATGAGCCTCGGAAAGATCCTGGATGTCTGCTCCCTGCTTGAGGAGGTTAGTTTCTAGGGCTGCCATGGCGCTGAAAGCCCAGCAGCAGGAATAGCTGCCCTGATCTTTTACGGAGGTCATGTACTCCATGCTGTAAGGCGCGCAATTATAAGAGGAGGGCAGCGAGCCGGCTAAGAATCTGGCCTGGCTGTTGCCGAAATCCATATCCACAACATCGTTTTCGACAGGAATATAACCGCTTTCGGAAGCTTCTCCCACCTCCAGCGCATGAAAAACAAAATCGCTGTCTCCCCATACGGTGGTGTTTATGCCGGCCAGTAAGCCCGTGGCCAGCAGGACTCCCCACAGTTTTTTTCGAGTTTTAATCATTTTCGCTCTCCCTTTCTCAGACAGCTCTCCCGCGCGCTGCCAAGCGTAATACTATACGCAAGCGGTAGAGAGCGGCTATCTGGTTATACTAAAAGAAACGGTAAAATTTGCACGGGGCCGCTTTTGAACAACGATCCCATACTACCCCTATTATCACCTAGTATAGCAGATTCCCGCGCATTTTGCACTATAATTTTCAACGGGAGCAAAGGGCATGAAAAAAAGGCCGCTGGAAAACGGCCTTGGATGACAAAAGATTATGCGTTTTAATCCTGCACGTACGGCATGATTGCCACATGTCTGGCTCTCTTAATCGCTGCGGTCAGCGCTCTTTGATGCTTCGCGCAGTTCCCCGTGATTCTTCTGGGAAGGATTTTTCCTCTCTCAGAGACGTATTTCTTTAATTTATTTACGTCCTTGTAATCGATTTCGTTATTTTCCTTACCGCAGAATACGCAAACTTTTTTTCTTCTGCGTCCGCCTCTTCTCTTCATTGGAGAATCTGGTCTTTCGCCTTTATTGTAAGCCATGAGCTTTTCCTCCTACATACATATTTTCTATACATGCCGTCTTTTAGCTAAACGGCAGTTCTTCGTCGATCCCATCAGGGATATTCATAAATCCGTCTACAGATGCGCTTTCCGGGGTCGGCATAGCCGGCGCCGCATTCTGGCGGGGACGCTGCTGCGGAACATAAGCGTCGCTGGCAGCTTTGCTCTCCGCGAATTCCTGATCTTCTACCACGACCTCCGTGGTGTAGACCTTTACGCCGTCCCGGTTTGTATAGCTGCCGGTCTGGATCCTGCCGCTGACGACGATACGAATCCCCTGGTGGAAATATTTCTCGGCAAATTCCGCGGAACGCCCAAAAACCACGCAGTTAATAAAGTCTGCGGTAGCTTCCCCGTCGCGTTTGAACCGGCGGTCTACCGCCAGCGTATACCGGGCGATGGCCAGCGCGTTTTCTCCTGCAGAATACCGGACGTCAGGATCTCTGGTCAGACGTCCCATTAAAATTACTTTATTCATAAATACCACCTTTCTTCCGAACAGCGTGTTCCTTATGGAAACAGGGCGCTGATTCGGCGCATATAGGTTTAGGTGATGTTTTGATCCTTATCTGAATATCAGTCGTCCTTTTTCACGATCAGATACCGCAGAACATTATCCATGATGCGCATATGTCGTTCCAATTCAGCCGGGCAGGTGCTGTCCGCTTCGAACTGGATAAAGTAGTAAAAGCCCTCGTGCATTTTCTGAATTTCGTAAGCTAATCTTTTCTTACCCCATTCTTCTACTTCTGTGATAGTGCCATTGTACCGGGCGATGTAGTCCTTCGCCTTTGCTACGACGGCGTCGCGGACCTCGTCCTCTACTCTGGCATTCACAACCAATGCCAATTCATATTTGTTCATGTTCGTTTTCCTCCTTCTGGACATTTGGTGTTACCGGCGTATCGCACGCGGTAACCATGCGGCCCCCTGGTTGCCAAGGAGCAAGGATATATGCCCGTTGCGCGGGCGGCCCGCCGATGTCTGGTGAATGGACATGGACGGGGAATCATATACCACAGAAATTAATATTAGCACAAATTTCCTTATGAATCAAGCTTTTTTTGCAGCTCTTTCGTGTTCTTTTCCACCAGCTTCCGGGGAACCATAATCTGGTGGCCGCAGCCCTGGCACTGCAGTCGAAAATCGGCGCCGACCCGAAGGATTTCCCATGCGCGGCTGCCGCAGGGATGGGGTTTTTTTAAAAGGACGATATCGCCTACTTCGTAGTTCATAGGCCGCGTACCTGTATCTGGGAAAAGACTTCGCCAATGGGGGCCGAAAGCAGCAGATCCGCGTGCGCGTCCCGGGGCGTGGGGGATTTATTGATCACGACCAGATATTTTCCATGGAAATAATCGATCAGGCCCGCCGCCGGGTAGACTGCCAGGCTGGTGCCGCCGATCATCAGAAGCTGCGCCTGGGAAATGGCCTTTACCGATTCGTCCAAAATGCGGCTGTCCAGTCCTTCCTCGTAAAGCACCACATCCGGCTTGATAATTCCGCCGCAGGTGCAGCGGGGAACGCCGGACGCCGCTTTCATATAGGCGAAATCGTAGGATTTTTTACAGTTCATGCAGTGATTCCGGTAGACGGAGCCGTGCAGCTCTAGCACTCGTTGGCTGCCGGCCATCTGGTGAAGATTGTCGATATTCTGGGTAATGACCGCACGTAGCTTTCCGACCTTTTCCAGGGTCGCCAGCTTTTTGTGGGCGGCATTAGGGACGGCCTTGTCGTACAGCATTTTGTTGGAATAGAAGCGGAAGAATTCTTCCGGATTCTGCATAAAAAAGGTGTGGCTTAAAATGGTTTCCGGGGGATAGGCGTATTGCTGGTGGTACAGCCCGTCCACGCTGCGGAAATCCGGGATGCCGCTTTCTGTGGAAACGCCGGC
>CAOJIB010000033.1 GCA_948436455.1 uncultured Blautia sp. | reverse complement strand
CCATCTCTGGTGAAAAAATAGTATCTGCTACTTTTATTTTGATATCTCCGTTAGCTACAGCTGTGTTTAAAGCAATAGAGCTAATAGTAAATTCAATATCAAATGGCTCAGCATTGCTATAATCTCCCAGGCCCGATACTCGTACAGTGACTTTTCCCGCATTTACATTATCTGTTAAATATTCATACTTGAAATTATCGCCTGCGATCCAGTTTTTACCGCCTATTATGTAGCCATTCTTCACTGGATTAATCGCGCTTCCAGTATAGGGATGACTTGTACCTTGAATTTTGTCAGTTCCCGCCGTTACAGTCAATGCATTTTTAAAAGCAGTCCATGCACTGCTATCAGCAGTGATGGTAAACGATACGTCCCTTGTTCCTGTATAATTACCTTTACCAATCAGTTTTACTGTTGCAGGACCAGCTTTTATATCGCTGCATTCAACTGTGAAGTCTTGGCCATAAACTAATTTTTCCGTCGAGCCTTCATTATAATAAACAGTAAAGTCAGTTCCTGTCCAGACTAACGGTACTCCAGTAAAAGCTTTATTTTCTACAGAAAATACATGCACATTTTTCAAATCCTGAGGTGTAACAGTAATTGTCTGTGTTACTTTTCCTGTATAAGTGTTTGCACCCTCGATCGTGATACTCTGTTCGCCAGCAACAGGCGTTTCCGGGCCAGTTATTGTATAATCTGTATCCGCTTCTAACGTTACACCATTCTTTGTGACCGTAACTGCTTCCTTTAAATTTTTATCAAATAATGATTTAGGTGTAGCATATGTAACATCTTTAACAGTTACATCTGATGGTGTAATTACAGAATCTCCTATTATCCAGTCTTGCGCATATGTTGCATTTGCTATAGCATTTGCAATCGTAATGCTGGGATTGATAGTATATCTACCGGCTTTTTCGGCCGAATTAGTACCACCATACGTTATAGTAACACCTGCATCATTACTTTTGTATCTTTTATCGCCTAAAATAATTTCTTCTATTCTGGGCTGATGCGTAGTGCCATCGTAATTATAAGCAAGAACTTGTGTACCCTCAGCGAAGCCCTGCCATTTTACATTAGCATAACTAATAGTAATGCCTGTATTTACAATGGCAGCACTCTTTGCACTATAAAGCTTAATAATTTTTGTTCCATCATCCCCTCTGGAAACTGTGGGAGTTATAGTAGTTTCTACCGCCAATTTTTTACCTATTGCTTCTGGTACATTAGCTAAATCTAAGATTTCTGTATTAGTATCATCTGCAATCACTACTTTTTTTGTGGTAATAGAGGCACCGCCGACAGCTTCTACCTTATCCAATATAACATTACTCTCGTTTAATGATGCCCACGCTTCTCTCAAATTAATCCAAGGCAAACTAGTTACAGTCGCACTACTCCAATCTCCAGAAGCTATTGTATCTGTTATATAGTCCGCATTGTTACTACTATAAAAGCTAGCCGATGTCCGCTCTCCAGTAGCAATTGAAACATTTGCAGGTGTAGTTTCATCTGTGACAGCCTTAAGAGTAACATTGCGATCTAGCAGCTCTGATGCTTGAACAGTAATTGTTTTCGTAAGGCCAGCACCAGTAGCATCTGATGCAACTGTTTCTTCCGTACCGGCAATAAGATTATTGCCATCATATAGTCCGATCTTAACAGGCACCTCTGGTTTTTGATTTACGCTGACATCTACAGTCACATCATCGGTGGCGTGATCTTTAATATTAAAAATTGTTTCACCTGCTGTAAGCCCAGTACCATCTAATTTCCATGTGGCCGTAGTAATTTCTGTGTTAGCAGCCAGCTCCCCTAATAATGAAGCATCTTGCACTTCTACAGCTTCATTCGCAAACTCCGCACCGCCGGGTTCCACCTCAAACCCCGCCCATGCAGAGACATTAGAAGTTAACAGCATTGCGGCCGCGAGCGATACGCTCAAGGCTCTCTTCCCAATGCCCTTCTTTTTGCTTCGTATCATGTTTTGGTTCCCCTTACCGAAGTTTATAAATATAATCCCCCTTCTAAGGGGGAAAGATATAAGGTGAAAAAAGAAGGATTTTCGCAATGTAACAGAAATTTAATATGTAAATTTCACATTGGAGAAAGCTGCAAAATTTCCTCATACAGAAGATTCCTCCCCAGGAATTTTTTTATATTATAGGATTACAGAGACTTTCTGCTGGCAAACTCGACATCTTATGACATAAAGAAAGCCGTACACGATCGCTCATGCACGACTTCAATACTCTATACAATTTCCTCGATTCTATTTTCCGGCCAAGCTGGGGACTTCCGTATCAATATCCACATCCTGGCCATAATCTACTTCCGGGAAACCAAAACCAAACATATGGTAAAAATCTTCCCAATAGCCGTCTACATCGGCCAGTTCCCGGATATTGCTGGAATCCACCTGCTGCCAGAGCGCTTCCACTTCTCTTTGGACGCTTTCGTCCATTTCCCAGTCGTCCATACGGATTCTGCCGTTCTCATCCGTCGGAGGCTGGCTTTTGAAAAGCCGCTGGGCAAAGAGGCGGTACATCTGCTGGATACAGTCCTCGTGCGTTCCCTTCGCCTTCATAACCTTGTACAGAATGGACAGATACAGGGGCACGATGGGGATTGCCGAGCTGGCCTGGGTAACCAGGGCTTTATTTACGGAAATATAAGCTGTTACGCCGAATTCCCTGGAAATTTCCCTGGCCGTCTTTTCTAGATGCTTTTTCGCCTGGCCAATGGTGCCTTCCGTATAAATGGGATACGTCAGTTTCGGGCCAATATAGGAAAAAGCCACGGTCCGGGCGTTTTCTTCCAGAACGCCGGCGTTTCTCAAACTGCACATCCAGTCTTTCCAGTCTTCGCCGCCCATCACCTGGATCGTTCCGGCAATCTCCTCGGCGGATGCCTGAGAAATCGTACGGGCAGATATTTGATTTGTCCGCAGATCCAGGTTCTTTTCGGTAAAATCCTGGCCGATGGTTTTCAAGCAGGAGGAAACCACGGTGCCGTCCGCCAAAGCTCTACGGGGAGCCGCCAGACTGTAGATCACCAGATCAATTTTCCCCAGATCTTCGCGGATCGCATCGATTACCTGCGTTTTTACCTCGGCGGAAAAGGCGTCGCCGTTAATCGTTCTGGCGTATAAACCTTCCTTAATCGCCAATTCTTCAAAAGCGGCGGTATTATACCAGCCGGCGTTGGCGGTGCGCTTCCCCCGGGCTGGATGGCCGTACATGACGCCCAGCGTAGCAGCCTGGCAGCCAAAGGCCGCGGTGATTCTGGCGGAAAGGCCATAGCCGGTGGAGCCGCCCAGCACCAGCACCTTTTTTGCGCCGGCAATAGAGCCCTGGGCTTTCACATAGGCCGCCTGTTCCTGCACGTTTCTGGCGCAGCCTGCTGGATGGGCCGTAGTACAAATATATTCTCTGACTTTTGGTTCTACGATCATAAGTTTCATTCCTTTTTATCGTGTCGTGCTGCCGAAACCGCCGTTGCGCGTCTCGCTGGCCGCATCGTCCACGGTGATGCCGTATTCTACGAAGACACCCTGCATAAAGCCGGTGCCTGCGGGAATACGAAGGTTTTTCCCCTCTTTACTGTCATTGGTGATCTTTGCTAGGATATGGCCCTCGTTATCTGAATAGAAATAATCGCTGTCAATGATCCCTACGGTGTTGTCCAATTGCAGACGGTAACGGAAGCCCAGTCCGCTGCGGGGATAACATTTCAGCACCCATTCCGGCTGCATTTCCACCCGGATTCCTGTAGCGAGCCTAATGCTTTCTCCCGGGGCCAAGGTCACGTCGATAGGAGCGAAGAAGTCATAGCCGGCGCTTCCGGCCGTGGCCCGCCGGGGCAGGCGGATCAAGTCATAGGTTTCCATCGCCTGCGTCCGTGCATCGTCGCCGAAAATGTCCATCCAATCCTGACAGAAGCGCTCCCGGCTGACTTTATGAAATCTGGCAATTCTTTTCATTGGTATTCTCCATTCCTTGCGTGCGGCTGCAAAGGTTTACTTTTCAGCCTTGGGCACGTCCTTCATGCTGAAGCTGATCCGGCCCATTTTGTCCTTGCCAAGGCATACGACCTTTACTTTGTCGCCCAGGGTCAGCACGTCTTCCACCCGATTGATCCGGGAGCGGGAAATCTTGGAAATATGCACCATACCTTCTTTGCCGGGGGCAAATTCCAGGAAAGCGCCAAATTCCTTAATGCTGACTACTTTTCCGGTAAAGATTTGGCCGGCTTCGAAATCCGTGGTAATGATCTTGATCAGCCGGGCGGCCTCATCCATATCCTTTTGCTCTACGCCGCAGATCGATACGGCGCCGTCGTCGGTAATGTCGATCTGCACGCCGGTCTGCTCAATAATTGCGTTGATGGTCTTGCCGCGCTGGCCCACCACGTCGCCGATCTTCTGGGGATCGATTTGGATCTGAATAATCTTGGGCGCGTATTTACTGAGCTGGGGACGGGCTTCTTTAATGCACGGCTCCATAATCTCGTTTAGGATATATTCTCTGGCTTCCTTTGTCCGGGCAATGGCCTCCTCTACGATCTGGCGAGTCAGGCCGTGGATCTTGATATCCATCTGGATCGCCGTGATGCCGTCGTGGGTACCGGCCACCTTGAAGTCCATATCGCCGAAGAAGTCTTCCAAGCCCTGGATATCGGTCAGCACGATATAATCGTCGTCCGTATCCCCGGTGACCAGACCGCAGGAAATGCCTGCCACCGGCTTCTTGATCGGAACGCCCGCCGCCATCAGAGACATGGTAGAGGCGCAGACGCTAGCCTGGGAGGTGGAGCCGTTGGACTCAAAGGTTTCCGATACGGTACGGATCGCGTAAGGGAATTCTTCCTCCGTGGGCAGTACTGGGAGCAGTGCCCGCTCTGCCAGCGCGCCATGGCCGATTTCCCGGCGACCTGGCGCACGGGAGGGCTTCGTTTCGCCTACAGAGTAGGACGGAAAATTGTAATGGTGCATATATCTTTTCGAGGTTTCCAGTACGTCCAGGCCGTCCAGCCGCTGCGCCTCAGAAAGGGGCGCCAGCGTAGTAATGGTACAGATCTGCGTCTGGCCTCTGGTAAACATTGCGGAGCCATGGACTCTGGGAATCAGATCCACTTCGGCGGCCAGAGGACGAATCTGGCGGATTTCTCTGCCGTCCGGACGCTTGTGATCCTTTAAGATCATTTTGCGCACGGTTTTCTTCTGGTACTGGTAGACGGCGTCGCCAAGGACGGCCAGCCATTCCTCATTATCGGCGAATTTCTCTTCTAATTTTTCGGTAATCTTGCGGATATTTTCTTCCCGCACCTGCTTTTCATCGGTAAATACCGCCGCTTCCATTTCTTCGGGAGGAACAATTTCCTTGACGGCCGCAAGTAATTCCTCCGGCACGGCGCAGCTTTCGTAGGAATGCTTTTCTTTCCCGCATTCAGCGACGATCTTATCGATAAAAGTAATGACTTCCTGATTTACCTCATGAGCCAGGTAGATGGCCTCGATCATCTTCGCCTCGGGAATCTCATTCGCACCCGCCTCGATCATAATGACTTTTTCTCTGGTGGAAGCTACGGTCAAGTGGAGATCGGACAGCTCTTTTTGGATCAGAGAGGGATTCACAACGAATTTCCCATCGATCAGACCTACCTGGGTAGACGCGCAGGGGCCAGCGAAGGGAATATCCGAAATGCTGGCGCTGATAGCGGAGCCAAGCATCGCCACAACCTCCGGATTGCATTCCGGGTCCACGGACATGACCATGTTGCTTAACGTCACGTCGTTTCTATAATCCTTTGGAAATAGGGGGCGCATCGGCCGGTCGATCACCCGGGAGGTCAGCACCGCATGTTCGCTGGCCTTTCCTTCTCTTTTATTGAAGCCGCCGGGAATCTTTCCCACCGCGTACATTTTTTCCTCATATTCCACGCTTAAGGGGAAGAAATCGATCCCTTCTCTGGGCTTGTCTGAAGCGGTAGCCGTGGATAATACGGTGGTTTCCCCATAGTGCATCAGGGCGGCGCCGTTGGCCTGCTTGGCCACCCGGTCGATATCGACGGTCAGCGTCCGTCCGGCTAATTCCATTGTATACGTTTTGTACATGCTTTTCTCTCCTTTTGTCTCCGGCAGTCACACCGAAACAACTGAAAAACCTACGGCTTCCATAGGCTTTTCAGTAGTCTCGGAATTGTTCCTGTCCGGGGTTTTTAATTTTTCTTGTTATTTTCTAAAAAATATCTACGAGCCCATAACTGAGAAAAAAGGCGGAATGCCTCCGCCTATACAAATGCCGTCCAAGGCTGTGCCCGGCAACAATCTGCCAGGCTGCCTGCGGACAGCTTTTTATTCTTTATTTTCTCAAGCCCAGTCTCTCGATCAATGCACGATATCTCTCGATATCTTTCGCCTTTAAATAGGCCAACAGGCCGCGGCGCTGGCCAACCATCTTCAGAAGACCTCTTCTGGAATGGTGATCCTTATGGTGCGTCTTTAAATGCTCGGTGAGCTCCTGGATTCTGGCGGTCAGTACGGCGATCTGTACTTCCGGCGATCCTGTATCACCCTCGGTTCTGGCATATTCCTTCATAATAGCTGCTTTTTTTTCTTTTGAAATCATGTTGATTTCCTCCTTATTATTTTGATTCCGACAGTATAGTCGGCGTACCGCCAGGTATTAAGAAATGGTCGGAGTATCCGCTTTCTGAATACCGGCTGCGCGGGCGATATCTTCTGGCCCGTTATGCCGCAGATTTCCCGCGGCAACAGCGTTAGTATAGCATAAGAACCCGTCAAATGCAAGGCTTATAATGTGTTGCTTGACTATCGTCAATGCGTCTTTAGCTGCTTTAACTGTTCGTCCGGATCCTCGTCCAGCAAAGAGAAGGCAATGTTTGTAGCATGATCGGCCACGCGCTCCAAGCCGGAAGCGATATCTGAAAAGATCATGCCGGCGGCGGGCGTGCATTCGTTTCTGGTCAGACGCTGTACGTGCGCTTCCTGCAGTTCCCTCTCCAGCTCGTCCACCTGATTTTCCAGATCCAGGATTTCCTGCATATGCTCCAGATTATTATTGGAAAACATATCTAGGGCATACGTGGTGATTTTGATTACCATATCTAGCATCGTGGCCATCTCTCGCTTCGCTTCGCCGCTGAAATCCAATCCCTGCGCCACTTTCGTCCGGGCGGCGTCCACGATATTCTCCGCATGGTCGCCGATACGCTCAATATCGTTGACCACATGGAACAGGCCGCCGATATTTTTCGCGTCGTCCATCGGCAGAGTGGTCTGATTGATCCGCACCAGATAATCAGTAATGGATCGGTTCAGATAGTCGATATCCTGTTCCACCTTGTAGACCTTGTTGATTTCCTCTTCTTCCTCGGTGATTAACGCGTTCATGGCCCGTTCCAGATTCGTAATAGCCATCTGGCCCATTCGTTCCAGCTCCATCGTCGCGTCAAAAACCGCCGTTGTGGAGGAGAGGACGGATGTTTCGCCGATATACATCAGCTCGCAGCCTTCCTCGTCTACCTGATCGTCGCCGGGCACCAGAATATAGGTGAGCTTAACGATCCACTGGATAAAGGGCAGAAGGACGATAACCTCTACGACCTTGATCAGCGTATGGGCGTTGGCCACCTCCCGGCCGGCGTCGTGGCCGGAAATCGTTTCGATGAAATAGGTAATCGGTTCCAGCGCCGCCGTCAGGGCGATAAAGATTAGAAGAGAACCGATGATATTGAACAGCAAATGGATCAGCGCGGCTCTTTTCGCCATTTTCCGGCCGCTTAGGCTGGCCAGGACAGCGGAACAGCAGGCGCCGATATTGCAGCCCAAAATGATGAAAAAGCAGATCCGGATGTCCAGAAGTCCCTGAGAGGCCAGCAGGAGGATAATGCCCACTGTGGCGGAGGAGCTCTGCAGCACCGCCGTTACGGCGAAGCCGATCAGGATCGCCAGATAGTGGTTGGTAATGGAGCTCATAACCGCTACAATCTGCGGAGAATCCTTTAAAGAAGCCATGGAATCGGACATCGTCGTCAGCCCTACAAACAGGATACCAAAGCCCAAGATTACCTCGCCAATCTGCTTTGTTTTCTGCTTTTTACAGAACATGACAAGGAGTACCCCGGCCATAACGAACAGCGGGGCTATGGCGGATAAATTAAAAGCGATGAGCTGAGATGTAACGGTTGTACCGATATTGGCGCCCAAGATTACGCCGGCGGCCTGCATCAGATTCATCAGACCGGAATTTACAAAGCTTACTACCATGACTGTAGCCGCACTGGAGGACTGGATAATACCGGTAAAAACAACGCCCACCAGCATACCGATCAGTCTGTTTTTCGTAAAAAACTCCAGCACACTGCGCATTTTCGCGCCGGCTACCTTTTCCAGACCGTCGCTCATCTGTTTCATTCCGAATAAAAACAGACCCAGGCCTCCGATCAGTCCGAGAATAATTTCTGTTCCCATACCTTCTCCTTACCGTATGCTTGCTTTTGGCCCGCCCCTAAAAGGACAGGCGCATTTCTTTTTCTTTTGCTTCGTAGAATTGTCCGGCGGATCTTTCAAAGGCGGGACTGTCTGCCAGATGAGCCTTTGCCCGCCGAATATCGGCGAAAAGCTGCGCCTTTAGGCTTTGAAGGCTTGAAAAATGCTGCTCCGGACGCAGAAATTCTAGAAAATAAACCTTGGCCTCTTGTCCATAGAGATTTTCCCGGCAGCCAAAAAGATACGTCTCCACCCCCGCGAAGGCTTCTCCGCCCACCGTGGGTTTATAGCCTACATTGGTCACGCCGCCAAACCGCCGGCCGCCCAGATCGGAAATCGTGACATATACGCCACTCCTTGGCAAAAGCTTTTCAGCGGGAGGCCGAAGATTCGTCGTGGGCACCAGTTTTCTATGGCCTAAGCCTCTGCCGTGTAATATCTCGCCAGAAGTATAGAATACATCGCCTAAAAGCTCGTTGACCCGGGAAATTTCCCCTTCGCCCAGAAGCTGGCGGATATAGGTGCTGCTGATTTCCCGGCCGTGATCGGCGACCTTGGGGAATATTTTCGTGGAAAACCCGTACGCTCCGCCCATCTGCGTAAGAAGCCGCGGCGTGCCCAGACGCTTAAAGCCGAACCGAAAATCCTCGCCCACGGCGACCATTTTCACTTGTAATTTCTCTACTAGGATTTCCCGGATAAAATCCTCCGCTTCCATCTGACGGAGCCGTTCGTCCAATGGACATTCCACCAGACAGTCAATACCCATCCGGGCCAGCTTCTGGCGGCGCTCCTTTTGGGTATAGAGCGTCTGCCGTCCGATGTCAAAGGCAAGAAGCACCGCTGGACGGCCGTTTCTTTTCTCCGCGAGCACTTGGTTAATCAGTAATTTATGGCCCCGATGAATCCCGTCGAATTTTCCAAGTGTGACTGCCGCGCCGGAAAATCCCTCCAGATGGGCGATCCCTTTGCGCTCTTCCATTTTTTCACCTGCTGTCTCTTTGAAAGTTTCGCCTATAAGAACATTTTTACAGGCGTATACCGCCCCTTTTCCTCTTGGTAATCAAATACGCCGATAAAGACACCGGCGCTGTCGTACATGCACACCTGTCCGCCGATAAATGGCGGCCGGATCAGCTTCTTTGGAAGGGGATTGCCGTTGTGCAAAAGCTTGTCCCCTTCGGGAAGGCAGCTGCAGGCGGACAGGTGATCCAGTACCTGCTCTATACTCCAGAGCCGTCCCTCCAGCGTTCCTTCCTGGCTAAGCCGTTCTACGTCTAAAAGCGTCAGACCATCTTCCAGGGTGAACCGGCCGACCCGCGTACGCACCAGCGATTCCATCGCGCCACCGCAGCCCAGCTTTTCGCCCAGGTCATGGCAGAGAGTGCGAATATATGTGCCACGGGAGCATTCCACCAGCAGCCGGACGCGGGGCGAAAAGATTTCCAGGATTTCCAGCCGGTAAAAGGTTACAGGGCGGGCTTTGCGCTCCACTTCCACGCCTTCTCGGGCCAGCTCATAAAGCCGCTTTCCGCCTATTTTTACAGCGGAATACATCGGCGGAATCTGCATCTGTTCGCCAAGAAAACTCTGTACCGCTTCGGTCAGCGCCTTTTCCGTCACCTCTACCGGCCGCTCGCAAAGGATCGTTCCGGTCATATCCTGGGTGTCGGTGCAAACGCCCAGCCGCAGGACGGCTTCGTAGGTTTTCTTTTCTCCGGTGAGCATTTCGCACAGACGGGTGCCGCGCCCCAAGCAGACCGGGAGCACACCTTCGGCCGCCGGGTCTAACGTGCCGGTGTGCCCGATTTTCTTTTGCCTAAGGATTCCCCGAAGCTTCGCTACCACATCGTGGGACGTGTAGCCCTGTTCCTTGCGGATATTGATAATTCCATCCATTACAAAAGCCCCAGTTCCTGGAATTGTTTTTCGATATGGAGGGTGATATTATTCACCACATCGTAGACGGAGCCCTGCAGGTCGCAGCCCGCAGCCCGGATATGTCCGCCGCCGCCGAAGTACGAAGCGATCTGGCTGACGTCGGCCTTTCCATTGGAGCGAAGGCTGACCTTGAAAAGCTGCGGCTCCTGCTCGTATAAAAAGATAGCGATCTCTACGCCCTTTGTCAGGCGGAGCTGGCTGACGATGCCGTCCAGTTCCCGGCCGGTCACGCCGTAAAATTCCATATCCTTCCGGCGCAGGTAGCTGACGATACACTTTCCCTCGAACATCAGAATACTTTCCGCCAGCACCCGGCCCATGACCTGATTCTGGAGATAGGATTTCTGATAAAAGGACTGTTCGATGATTTTATTAAAATCAAAACCCGTCTTCATCAGTTCGCCGGCGATCCGCATCGTCTCCGGCGAGGTCGAAGCGTCCGGGAAAACGCCCGTATCGGAGATCCTGCCGGTTTACATGGCCTCCGCCCCCGGCCGGGTGACCTTCTCCGGCTCCACACGAGGGTACAGCACTTCCGAGGCGGAGCTGGTCTGACTCTGGATATAATTGATATCGCCAAAGCCGGGATTGCTCACATGATGATCTATGCAGATTCTTTTGCCAGCCCTGTCATAGGCGTCTTTCGCCAGCGCCAGCCTGTCCTTGGCGCTCACATCCAGAGTAATGAATACGTCGTAAGTTTTGTCCGGGGCGGGAGACGTCATGAGGATCTCCTCCATCCCCTGGATGTGGTAGAATGCCTCCCCCGGATGGTCCAGATAGACCTCCGCTTGAATCTCGGGGTACCAGGTTTTCAGATACAGGTACAGGCCCATACAGGAGCCGACGCAGTCTCCGTCCGGACGGATATGCCCGGCGATCCCCAGTGTTTTCACATTCTCTAATACATCTGCTATCTTTTTCATTCTTATTTCCTCTTTTAATCCTCGCCCTGTCCGGCAATATCGTCGATCAGCTTTGACATACGCACGCCGTAGGCAATGGATTCGTCCAATACGAAGGTGATCTGGGGCGTATTGCGCAGATTTAAATTCTTCGCAAGCTGCCGTCGGATATAGCCTTCCGCCGAACGAAGCCCTGTCAAGGTGTCCGCCTTGGCGGACTCTTCGCCAAACACGCTGATATACGCTTTGCAGGTTTTCAGATCCGGCGCCACCTCCACCGCGGTGACCGAGGTCATCTGGTGGATGCGCGGATCCTTGATCTCATTTTGGATAATACCGGAGAGTTCCTTTTGGACTTCTCCGTTAATCCGGGTATTTTTAATACTGTTCTTTCTCATAGCACCATCCTTTATCTGGGGACTTCTACCATGATATAGGCTTCTACCTGGTCGTTTTCCAAAATATCATTGAAGCCCTCTAATACAAGGCCGCATTCATAGCCAGCCTTTACTTCTTTTACATCGTCCTTAAACCGCTTCAAAGATGCCAGCTCGCCTTCGAAGATCTGTTCGCCTTCCCGGCTGACGCGCACCTTGCAGTTCCGCTGGAACATGCCGTCCGTGACGTAGCTGCCGGCGATGGTTCCCACGCCGGAGGCCTTGAAGATCTGGCGCACTTCTCCGTGGCCGATGACCTGCTCCTCAAAAATCGGATCGAGCATTCCCTTCATGGCCGCTTCCACGTCCTCGATAGCCTGGTAAATGACCTTATACAGGCGCAGGTCCACGCCTTCCTGTTCCGCCATGGACTTGGCCGTGGAATCCGGGCGCACGTTAAAGCCGATAATAATGGCGTTGGATGTGGCCGCTAAGGTGACGTCGGATTCGTTGATCGCGCCTACGCCGCCATGAATCACCTTGACCAGTACTTCTTCGTTGGAAAGCTTGTTCAGGCTCTGTTTTACAGCCTCTACGGAACCCTGTACGTCTGCCTTTACAATAATCGGTAGTTCTTTTAAGTTGCCCTCCTGAATCTGCGAGAACAGATCGTCCAGGGAGAGCTTCGCTTTCGTCTCCTCCAACAGGCGGTTCTTATTCTCGGAAATAAAGGCGGCGGCAAAATTCTTCGCTTCTTTATCGCTGTCGAAGGCCATGATGATCTCGCCGGCGTTGGGCACGTCGGAAAGTCCTAAGATTTCCACCGGCATGGAAGGGCCGGCTTCCTTGACGCGGCGTCCCTTGTCGTCCATCATCGCCCGCACTTTACCAGAGCAGGCGCCCGCGGCGATGAAATCGCCTACATGCAGGGTCCCCTTCTGGACGAGGATTGTGGCCACGGGGCCCTTTCCCTTATCCAGCTCTGCCTCGATCACAAGGCCTCTGGCGGCCCGCTTGGCGTTGGCTTTCAGCTCGCTGACCTCGGCGGTCAGAAGGATCATTTCCAGAAGGCTGGTAATGCCTTCGCCATTCTTAGCGGACACCGGGACGAAGATCGTGCTGCCGCCCCAGTCTTCGGGGATCAGTTCATATTCGGAAAGCTCTTGTTTTACCCGCTCTACATTGGCGCTGGGTTTATCGATCTTATTAACGGCTACGATGATCTCTGTGCCGGCCGCCTTCGCGTGGCTGATAGCTTCTACCGTTTGAGGCATCACGCCGTCGTCCGCCGCCACAACTAAAATGGCGATATCGGTGGCATTGGCCCCCCGCATACGCATGGCCGTAAATGCCTCGTGGCCCGGCGTATCCAAAAATGTGATTTTCTGACCATTGATGCTGACTACGTACGCGCCGATGTGCTGGGTAATGCCGCCGGCCTCCTTGTCGGTGACGTGCGTATTCCGGATCGTGTCCAAAAGTGACGTCTTGCCGTGGTCGACGTGTCCCATGACGCATACGACGGGCGGTCTGGGCGTTAACGTAGCTTCGTCCTCTTCTTCTTCCTTTAAAAGCTCGCCAATAATATCGACCTTTTCTTCCTGCTCGGCAATGATGTTGTAATCCAGCGCGATTTCCTGAGCTTTGTCGAAATCAATCTCGTGATTCACAGTGACGATATTGCCTTCCAGGAACAGTTTTTTCACGATGACGGAGGGCTGCATTTTCATCTTTTCCGCCAATTCCCGGATTGTCATCTTCTCCGGAAGAACAATTTCTTTGATTTCCGGCTTTTTCTCCTCTTTGGGCTGATGTACTGGCTTTTGCAGGGCTTTCGGAATCCGCATATTGGGCCGGCGGCTGCTCTGGTTGGGCCGGTTCGTGCCTTTGCCGTAGTCCTTTTTCCCTTTATTTTCTCGTTTGCTTTCCCGTTCTTTGCGGCTATCCTTAGACTGTTTGCCGATTTCTGCAATGAAAAGCTCCTGATCGTTCTTTCTGCCCGGCCGGTTCTGGCCCGCTCCCTGAGGTCTGCCGCCCTGGGGACGTCCGCCCGTGCCCTGGGGCCTGCCTCCCTGGGATCTCTGGCCTGCTCCTTGAGGTCTTTGTCCCGTGCGGTTCTGCCCAAAGCGTCCTTCCTGTCCGGAGCGGTTCCCTGAACGGAAATCCCGGCCGTTTCCGTTTTGGGATCGTGGTCCCTGGCCGCTGCCGGAACGCTGGCTGCCTGCGCCCTGTTCTCTGGGCGGACGGTTGTTTTGGTTTCGGCTGCCGTCCGTCTGGCCGCCGCGGCGGTTCGGCTTTCCGGCGCCTTGAGATCTGCCTGCAAAAGCGCTTCGATTATTCCGGTTATTTTGGTTGTTCTGATTATTTTGATTATTGGCGCCGCCGGATGCTCTTCTTTCGGAAGATTCCGGGCGCGGGGCCTCCTTCGTCTCGGGAGAGGCGCTCCGTACGGCCTGGGCGCTTACTTCCGGCTTAGCGGCCGCCGGTTCTTTGCTCCTGGCGTCGGCGTTTTGCCGGTTCTCCGTCTCTGGCGTTCGGACGCGCTCTTTTACAGCGTTTTCCGAAGCCCTTGGCGCGCTTTCCTGCGGCTTTTGCCGACGATCTCCCTGCCGGCGTTTATTTGGCCGTTCCTTTCCGCCGTCGCTTGCGTTCTGGGCATGAAAAACACGAATAATTTTCTTTTTCTTCTTCGGGGAATCTCCCTGGCCTTCCGGCTGCTTCTCCGCTTTCGGCTTTTCGCCCCGGTTTCCTAACTTTTCTTTTGTCATATGAATAAATTCCTCTTCCACGTTGCTCATATGGCTTTTGATATCCACTCCCTGGGATTTCAAAAACTCGATCACTTCTTTATTGGGCCGGCCCATCTGTTGGGCAAGCTCATAAACTCTCATTTTCGCCATCTATATACTACCTCCTTGTCTACGCTTCCATCTTCTCCTTTATCGCTGCGGCAAGATTTTCATCCTGTACGGCCAAAAGGGCCCTGGCTTCTTTTCCCATCGCTTTTCCCAGAGTTTCTTTATTTTCCAGGAAAAATATCGGTACCTGATGATAACTGCACATATTCCGGAATTTTTTCTTCGTATTTTCTGAAGCGTCCGCAGCCGCAAGGACTATATGGGCTTTTCCGGATCTTATGCTTTTTTCCGTCAGGAATTCTCCGCTTACAGCTTTCCCTGCCTTTGTCGCAAGGCCGATCAGAGATAGCACTTTACTGTTGTTCAATCGCATCCAGCTCCTTTGCCAGCTTTTCGTAAATTTCCTCGGGAATGGCGGCTTTCAAGGAGCGTTCCAGGCCTTTGTTTTTCATGGCCTTTTTCAGACATTGTGTATCCCGGCACAGGTACGCGCCCCGGCCGTTCTTCCGTCCGGTGACATCCAGAACGATCTCTCCATCCACTGTCCGAAGTATGCGCAGCAGCTCTTTTTTGCTTTTCATTTCCCGGCATCCCATGCATTGGCGCATGGGAATCTTATTCCTCGATCCTGTAGTCTTCGCCACTGCTTTCCCTTTCCTCGTTTTCTTCCGGCTCTTCTATAGGGGCGTCTTCATCGGCAAAAGCTTCTGGCATTTCCTCGTCGTATCCTTCCGACTCAAAGCCGTCCTCTTCTTCAAAATCCTCGTCGTCCTCCTCGTAATCGTAGGAGTCGCCTGCTTCCCGGGCCTGCGTTTCGCTTTTAATATCGATCTTGAAGCCGGTCAGCCTTGCGGCCAGCCGGGCGTTTTGCCCTTCCTTACCGATGGCCAGAGAAAGCTGGTAATCCGGCACCACCACCAGGGCGGTCTTTTCATCGGGATCTGCCAGCACGGCGATGACCTTGGCCGGGCTTAACGCGTTTTCAATCATAATCGCCGGATTTTCGTTCCAATTGATAATATCGATCTTTTCTCCCCGCAGCTCGTTGACGATGGCGTTGACTCTGGCGCCGTTAATACCTACGCAGGCGCCTACCGGATCTACGTCCGGATCGTTGGACCAGACGGCGATCTTTGTCCGGGAGCCGGCCTCCCGGGCAATGCTTTTGATTTCCACGGTACCGTCCCGTACCTCGGAGACCTCAGATTCAAAAAGGCGCTTCACCAGCTCCGGGTGTGTCCGGGAAACCAAAATGCGGGGACCTTTGGGGGTGTCCTTAACTTCCAGGATGTAAACTTTGATCCTTTCAGTGGAGCGGAAAACTTCGCCCTTTACCTGTTCGTTCTCGCTTAGGATCGCGTCAGTCTTACCCAAATTGATGCTTACGTTTTTGCCCAGATTCCGCTGGACAATGCCGGTCACCACTTCCCGTTCCTTTCCAAAATATTGGTTGTAAATGACTTTGCGCTCTTCCTCACGGATTTTTTGCAGGATCACGTTTTTCGCGTTCTGTGTAGCGATCCGGCCAAATTCCCTGGAATGGATTTCCACCTGGATACTGTCGCCGATTCCCGCCTTTTTACTGATCTCCTGGGCGTCTTTCAAGGATATCTCCATGATCGCGTCTACCACGGTCTCTACCACGGTCTTTTGGGCAAACACGCCGAATTCACAGGTCTGGGGATCGATATGAACCGTCACATTATCCGCTTTGCCGAAATGATTCTTGCAAGCTTGCAGCAGCGACTGTTCGATGGCCTCCAAAAGCGCGTCCTTGCTGATATCCTTTTCCTTCTCCAGAAGCTCTAAAGCTTCTAATAACTCGGTGTTCATTTTTTGTAATTCCTCCTACTTCCTAAGGGACGCTCGCCCCCGCGTTTCCGCTAAAAATGAATGGCCAGGCGGATCAGTGCGATTTCCTTCTTCTGGAAAATCCGCGTTGCTCCCTCTTCCTCCGCAATAGTCACACTGTTGTTATCATATGCGGTCAAAATTCCATAAAATTCCTTTTGCTTCTCGATCGGGCGATAGGTCCGGATCTCTACTTCCTTTCCCAGACTCCGGGCAAAATCTTTTTCCTTTTTCAAGGGACGATCCAGTCCCGGAGAGCTGATTTCCATAATATAGCTGTCTTCAATAAAATCCTCTGCATCCAAAAGGTCGCTGAACGTCCGGCTGACTATTTCACAGTCCTGCACGGTAATGCCGCCTTCTTTGTCGATGTAGCCCCGGAGATACCATTCTCCCGCCTCCTGGACATACTCCACGTCCACCAGCTCAAAGCCATGGCTTTCCACCACGGGCAAAAGCAGGCGTTCGGCCTTTTGTTCGTATTCCTTCCTTCTGCTCATTTCCTCACCACCTTCGCCATCCGAAGCAACCGCATCGAATCTATTTTCCGCGCATGGGGAAGGCCTGCCATTAGCAGCCGCCCTGAAAATACGCGGCAACATAATATAAGAGTGGACCCACGCCCACTCTTATGCTATTAATTATTAAGTTCTCTGTTATTGTACCACCTTTATATAGGAAACGCAAGGAAAATTTGCTATTATTTAGACTTTGCGGATGGGCGCGGCGACTTTTTCGGATTGCAAAATTTATATTTTAAGTTTTTGTTACATTTGTCGAATACGGGGATTATGTTTGCTTTTTTCTCTGTATTTTGTATAGATGAAAAAAAGTTTCTATTTATAAACTTCGGTAAGGGGAACCAAAACATGATACGAAGCAAAAAGAAGGGCATTGGGAAGAGAGCCTTGAGCGTATCGCTCGCGGCCGCAATGCTGTTAACTTCTAATGTCTCTGCATGGGCGGGGTTTGAGGTGGAACC
This sequence comes from uncultured Blautia sp., assembly GCA_948436455.1. Taxonomy (GTDB): domain Bacteria; phylum Bacillota; class Clostridia; order Lachnospirales; family Lachnospiraceae; genus Blautia_A. Next base: position 4,196 of record CAOJIB010000033.1, on the reverse strand, counting down.
GGTCGATGCAGAGATGCAGGATGCTGGGTTCGAAGTGGTGGATGATGCGGTCATGCTCGCAAGTCCGAGTAGTTTCTCAATTACAGATGGTACTGGTGCTGATGTTTCAGAGATAGATGCATCTACGCTGGGCAATACGGATGTAATTACTGTAACATTCGCACCGGGTGATGAAATTACTGCTTCTAATTATTATGCGGTACTTATAGACGGCGTGTTAAAAGGAACAACAAATAGCGGCCAAATTACCTTCACTTTAGGAAAAGCCGATCTCACTACTCCTGGAACACTGAATTTTACAGTTTTTCAAAGTGTTGCCGCGATTAATCAGGATGCTATAGACGACGGTACTGCAATAGAAGTATCTGGCGTTACAGATACATTGAAAGTTACTGGTCTGGCCGAGCTTGCAGGTACAGGGATTACATTAACCGATAACAATGATGTGGCATTAACGAAGACTGCTTTCGATTTAAATGAAGAACCAGACCTAGTGATTAAGGCATCTGCGACTGTTAGTAAGACCAATGCTCAGGATCATTATGCACTGGTGGCTTTAAAAGGCGAAACAGAAATAAAATTAGTTGAAGGTGGCGGAAGCCAGAACGATAATGAGTCTGTAAATTTAACGGGTTTAACTGTAAACGCATCTGATCTTACAGACTTTACTGGTACCTTAACCTTCAAAGTAGTTGGACCTTCTAATAATGCCGCAATTACTGATTCTAATTTTGAAAACTTCTCAGCGGTAGGTACAGCAAAGACTGTAACTATCGGCGATAGCTCCAGAGAAGATAGTAATTGGAATACGACAGATTTTGTGAATACATATCTGGATACAAATGAAAGTGCGGCTGATGTAGAGTGGGATGATTTAACGAGCTGGAATACGATAAAGAATGCAGCGGCTGATATCCAGACGGTTGGCGGCACAAAAGCAGCAACTGCGCAATTGGGTTTCATTCCTTCAGGTGCTCTGGAAGATGACGGCGTTCTTGCCAGCGATACACTTTTTACTCCTTTCAGCGGAAACGTTAAAGATGTACAGGCAAACGTTGGTAAGCTTATAGCTGTAAAATTAACTAGAGCTGACGGCGATCGCCCCTATTACATAGCTGGTGATGCAGAAGTCGCTGTAGTTACTGTAGCAAGCTTTGATGCAAACGATATCAAATTAACAATTAATAACACAGAGGTAACAAAAGCTACTACGACAATCCCTTATAATGCTAATGGTGTATACAGGGTCAATGCAATAGAGCTGACATTGAGAGATGGTTCACCTCTGACAATCGATATGAGCAGCGCAGAGAAGGTGAGCGCTACAGCAACATTAGGTGGTGCTAACGCAAAAGGTACTGCTGTTACATTAGGCATTACTTTTGAAGATGGCAATGAGTTTAAAATTGAAAATAACACGATTGATGTTAGCGCGTTATTTGGAACAACCTTGAAAATCGGCGGCCAGTCCTTTGGAAGCGAAATTACAATCAATGGCGGTTCTATGGAATATGATCCGAGGTTTGGGGATGCAACTGTAGATGGCTTTGAAAAATCAGCTATCAGTAAATTTATTACAACAAAACTGGTAAGCGGCACAGATTATGACGCACATTTTTATAAATCTGCATCAACTCTTGCAGAATATGCCGCAGCTCCGCAGGTGGGCGATAAAGTTTATATTGGTGTAAGTGGTAAAGGTGGCACTTACGGAAATTATGAAGATCTAGTTAGTGATAAAGTTGTAACTATAACAGCAAAAGATTTAAGTAAATTATATGTAAACCAGTCTGTAGTAGATGCTATCGTATGGGATACGGATGCAGCCACTACAAAAGGTTTAATAACAACCGCACTGTACACTGGCGGTATGGTTAAATATAATGAAAGCGATACAAATTCTCTTGCTTTAATAGAAGATGCAAATACAGCTTTGGGATTAGACGTTACGATCACTGGCGGAAGCAGAGAAGGCGAAGAAGTAACTATTACTATTCAGCCGACTGCTCGTACAGACAAAAATTACGTAGCAAGTAGTAAGAAAGAAATCAAATTCACTCCAAAGGTAGATGGTTTGCCGAGTGATTTTGTTGCAAGTGTTTTGCAGCCCGCATTTGACGCCAAAACCTTTGAGTACGATGCAAAGGAACATAATGTAAACAACTTATTATCTGAAGATCTTGGCGTTTTATCAAGATCAGAGTATACATTAAGCTATGCAGCTGGTTCTACGATCAAAAATGCCGGTACTTATCCCATCGAATTGAAGGTGGTTGCTGGCCCATATGCAGGAGCTACGGCTACAGCTAATTTTGTTATTGCTCAGAAAGATCTGTCAGCTGCTGGAATCTTTGCCAATGGCGTAGGCGTTACAGCGAATAAGATTACTTATGATCCCAGCTGGACAAGTGCATCTGATATTACAAAAAAACTTGTAAATCCAGTGTTTGTTCTGAATGGAGAAACCCTTCGCGAAGGCATCGATGTAGATATAACAGTAACTGCAGCTGGATATTCCGTTGGTGATGCTATTACAGCTGATGTAGCAGCAGTATCTCCCTCTGACAATTGCAATTATACAGGTACAGCATCTGGTGTAGCACTTGGAACAATTGGCAGAAAATCTATAAAAGATGTAGAAATTGCAGATATTCCCGTACAGGAATTCCAAAATGTTATTTGGGAAAATCAATCCGACTTTTCAAATGTTAAGGTAACTGCTGAAAATGGTGATAAGGTTAATTATAGTATAAAAGATGGTTCTTACACTTTGTCTGGAAGTGATTATAGATTAACTTTTACTTCTCCTGCTAACGGAATTGGAACTGCAACTGTGGTTATTACAGGTATTAACAACTATGTTGACTCTGTAACAAAGACCTTTGAAATCACAGCAGAAGCAATTAATGCAGAATTCAGATATTATAAAGAAAATGCTGTAAATACTATCGGCACACTTCCAGCAGAACCCTATAGTTATGATACTGCAAATAGAGAAGCAGGGATTACCAAAACTATCTCTGGCTCTGCTGCTCAAGGCAACATTGTAGTCGTTGATGAAAATGGCGCGATTGTTCCGACATCAAAATATGATGTGACGTATAAGAATAATACTGCCATCGGTACTGCAACGATTGAAGCAACCGGCAAGAATGGCTATGATATGCATGCAATATCCACATTTGAAATTACTCCGAAGCAATTTACATCATCGACGGCATCTGTTATGGTTCCCGCAGGTCCCGCTACAAGTAATTATCCTTATACAGGCGAAGCTATCGAACCGAAAGTAGAAGTTAAAGATAATTTGGGGGCAGCTGCATTAAAAGATGGTGCGACATATGTCTTAAAAGAAGGCGTAGATTACGAGATCGTATATAAAGATAACGTAAACAAAGGAACAGCGACTGCTACAGTAAAAGGTCTTGGGAATTATACCTTTGTAGATACAGCACCGGTTTCCGGTGATACAAAAGTTAACATCGGTATGAATCAGACATTTACTATTGTTGCAACAGCTATTGCAGCAAAAGATGTTACTGTAAATAGCGTATCTTATGCTGGTGGTTTGGAAGTAACGCCAAATATCACTGTTACAAATCCATATACTGGAAAGGCGCTGATCAAAGATACAGACTATACAATAACATTAGAAAATGGCGTGAATGTAGGTGTAGCTACTGCAACAATTAAGTTAGAAGGTACAAACTACACGGGAGCAGATTTAAAAGTACAATTTGAAATTACTAAAAAAGCTCTGGCAGACTGTGAAGCAGCTCTTGAGAATGGTAAAGTTGTAATTAAAAATGGTGCTGTAACTGTACCTGAAACAGAATACGACGTAACCGAAAACGAAGATGGTACCTTCACCGTAACTGCCAAAGCAGACGGCAACTACACCGGCACCATCACCGTATCCGGTGAGCCAGAAGTAGAAGCTCCCGCCGCTACCCAGGTAAGAGTCGTTACCAAGGATACCTCCAGCGTAACTCTTGCATGGGATAAGGTAGAAGGCGCAGAAGGTTATACCATCTGGTATCATTCTGAGCATGACACCAAGAATGCCCGGAAAGTCCTGGCCGGCGATACTACCACCTGGACCCAGAAAGGCCTTGCACCGGGAACCAAATATTTCTACACTGTACGTGCATGGGTAAGAGACGCAGAAGGCAAGTATGTCTTTGGCGAGGAAACCT
>CAOJIB010000032.1 GCA_948436455.1 uncultured Blautia sp. | reverse complement strand
ATATTACCAATTTCAGCGGTACCTATACTGTCTGCGGGCATTTGAATCATATGTCTCCGGACAATCATTATCAAGATCTGAAGCGCATCATCTCCGCAGCCAATGGAAAGGCGCACAGGATCAATGTAATTATGCCCTTCCTGTACGAGGGAAGGCAGCATAAGAGAAATTCCAGGGAGTCCTTGGACTGCGCCCTGGCTCTTCGGGAGCTGAACGATATGGGCGTATCCAATATTATTACCTTTGACGCTCATGATCCGCGGGTGCAAAATGCTATTCCCCTGCGGGGTTTTGATAATTTCTTCCCCACATATCAGTTTTTGAAGGCGCTCCTTCGCAGCGTGCCGGATCTGCAGGTGGACAACGACCATCTGATGGTCATCAGTCCGGATGAGGGCGCCATGTCCCGGGCCGTATACTTTTCCAGTATTCTCGGCGTGGATATGGGAATGTTCTACAAGCGTCGGGATTATTCCGTGATTGTCAACGGCAAGAATCCCATTGTGGCGCACGAATTCCTGGGAGATTCGGTGGAAGGGAAGGACGTGGTCATTATCGACGATATGATTTCCTCCGGCGGGAGTATGCTGGACGTGGCCAGACAGCTTAAGGAACGTAAGGCCGGCCGGGTATTCGTCTGCACGACGTACGGTCTTTTCACCGACGGTCTGGCGGCTTTTGACGAATATTATGAAAAGGGCTATATCTACCGGGTGATCACAACGAATCTGAATTACCGTCCCAAGGAATTGCTGGAGCGGCCCTATTATATTGAAGCGAATATGAGCAAATATGTGGCCAGCATTATGGATATTATCAATCACGACGTATCAGTGGAAAAGGTTCGCTCTAGCAATGACAAGATTATTTCACTGATGAAAAAGCACCGGAAAAATAAATAACGCATTTTCTATGAAAGGGGTGGCGCCGATCAAATGGCATCACTCCTTTATCATTAGAAAAGCGCCTAGATTTCCCCGTCGGCCTTTAGATGCCCTGTGGGAGAAGAGCAGCGTGGGATTGCAGCAGGTGCACACATTGGGAAGAAAAATATGCGCCGGCAGAATCTGGGCTTCCAGAAACACCAGCTCGTTGGCCCGCCAGAGATCGAGCTGGTATTTGCCGTTTTCTTTTTGGTAGAAGAGCGACGGCCAGTCCTTTGGCGCAAAGGCGGCTTTTACCTGTTCGATTACATCTTCGCTGACTTCGTAGCATTTCTGGCAGATGGAGGGGCCGATGGCGCCCAGTACGTCTGCCGGCTTCGTGCCGAAGTGCCACGTCATGGCCTCGATCGTCGCCTTTCCGATCTTGCCCACGGTGCCCCGCCAGCCGGAGTGGGACAGGCCGATGGCCTTATGCACCGGGTCCAGGAAAAACAAGGGCACGCAATCTGCATAAAAGGTGGCTAAGGTCACGCCTGGTTCGTTGGTAATCATTCCATCCACATCCTGATAGGCCTTGGGGCGAAGGACGCCGCTTCCTTTGTCCGCTGCCGTAACCAGCCGCACGTTCGTCGTATGCGTCTGATCGGAGGCGACGATGGATTCCATGGGAACGCCGATGGCCTGGGCGATTCTTCGAAAATTTTCCGTGACGGCCAAAGGGTCGTCGCCTCGGGAATAGCTCAGATTCATGGAACGGTAGATCCCCTGGCTTGCGCCGCCTATTCTAGTGGAAAAGCCGTGGCGGATAAAGCCGGTTTTTTCCAGGGCGGGCCAGGATAGGTATACCACGCCGTTATTTTCGTTTACTTCCATGCCGGATGCTTTTTCATCCGCCCAGATCCATTGCTCCATCGTTTCTCCTTTTTCGTTTTTCAAAAAGAATCCTGCGTCGCTTCGAACGCATTTTTGATAAGGGTAATCGTTTGGCCGTCGATGCCTACCACGTCAAACCGGCAGGGGAGATCCAGCCGCTTCTGGCGGCTGCTTAAATAAAAGACGGCAACCTTTGCCAGCGTCCGCTGCTTTTTGGGGGTGACAGCCGCCAGTGCGCCGCCCTGGGCCGGCCCCCGCCGGTATTTGACTTCGATAAACGTCAGATAATCGCCGTCTTTGGCGATCAGATCCACTTCGCCGAAACGGCACCGATAATTCTGTTCCAGGATTTCATAGCCTCTGCTTTGCAGATACTTGGCGGCGAGAGCTTCGTAACGCCCGCCCAGCTTTCGTTGATTCATACGTATTCCTTTTATAGAAAGTTTCCGATAAAGCTTTTTCGATGTATGGGAGTGGGGCCGAGGGTCTTCAAAGCGGCGATATGGGCTGCCGTTCCATAGCCTTTATTAGAGGCAAAGTCGTAGCCTGGGTATTTTTCTTCATAGTCGTCCATCAGCTTATCCCGGGTGACCTTTGCCACAATGCTGGCCGCGGCGATGGAAATACTCATAGCGTCGCCGTGGATGATGGGCACCTGAGGAAGCTCTATGCCGGGGATCGTGACGGCGTCGTTTAGAAGAAGCTGCGGTTTTTGGGGAAGCTTTTGCAGCGCTTCGCGCATCGCCTCATAGGTGGCCTGCAGGATATTGATCTCGTCGATTCTTTGTGGAGAGGCCATGCCGATGCCGACGGCCAGCGCTTCCTGCTGGATAATCTGGGCCAGTTCTTCTCGCTTTTTGGCGGAGAGCTTTTTGGAATCGTTGACGTATAGGATCTGACATCCTTTGGGAAGAACGACGGCGCAGGCGACCACAGGGCCGGCTAAGGGCCCTCTGCCGACCTCATCAATGCCGCCAAGAGCGCCTACATGTTCGTATTTCCGTTCGTATTCCGTCATAGCGAAGATGCGCGTCCTCTCTTTTTCCAGCGCCGCTTCTTTTTTTTGCCAGCTGGCGATGAGTCTTTGTACGCCGGCTCTTGGGTCCTGCCGGTAATCGTCGCAGAGCGCGCGCCCTTCTTGGGGCGTGGCTTTGGAAAATTCTTCCTTTATCTTGCCGATTGCTTTCATTTTCTTATCCTTCGTTTTGGACGGGAGGTTGTTCCAGTGTGATTCGCCCCAGTTTTCCACTCCGGAAATCCTCCAGGACGAGATGGGCGGCCCGGTCGTAATCCAGTTCTTCTCCCTTTTTTAAGCAGCCCCGGGAACGGGCGATATTCCCCAGCAGTGCGGCGGAGTCGCCTTCGGCTGGAATTTCGTAGCGTTCGGCGAAAACCTGCGGATAATATTCCTGTAAATAAACGAGCAGAAGGAGTGAAAGTTCTCTGGTATTTAGAAGCTCATCCTTGACAGAGCCGATCAGGGCCAGGCGGTTGCCCACTTCCTGGTCTTCGAATTTTGGCCAGAGGATCCCGGGGGTATCTAAAAGCTCTACCTGCCGGTTCATGCGGATCCACTGCCGGCCTTTTGTCACGCCAGGCTTGTTGCCCGTTTTCGTACAGGCTTTTCCAGCAAAGCTGTTGATAAAAGTGGATTTTCCCACATTGGGGATACCTGCTACCATCGCCCGAAGCGGGCGGTTTTGAATGCCCCGCCTTTTATTCCGTTCCAGCTTGTCCTTACAGGCCTTTAGGATCACCGGCTGGATTTCCTTCATGCCGGTACCGTTTCGAGCGTTGAGCTTGACCACGTAAAAGCCTTGCGCCTGGAAGGTGCGAATCCACTGACGGCTGCATCGTTCGTCGGCCAGATCTGCCTTATTGAAAAGCAGCAGCCGGGCTTTATTTTTCCCCAACTCGTCAATATCCGGATTTCGGCTGCTTAAGGGCGCGCGGGCGTCTACCAGTTCAATGATCAGATCGATGAGCTTTAAGTCTTCCTGCATCTGCCGCCGGGCTTTTGTCATGTGCCCGGGGTACCATTGTATGTTCATCTCTTCCTCCATACCGCGTTTTTAGCGGCGTATATGATGCGGACAGGGCGGCTAATTTCTGAGAAAGCCCAGCTTTCCCAGGGGCCAAAATACAAACCAGGGCTTTCCCGTGATGTATTTTTTCTGCACCTTGCCAATGTCTCCGTGACGGCTGTCTTCACTGTTGTTTCGGTTGTCGCCCAGGACAAAGAATTCGCCTGCGCCAAGACGTACGCTGTCTTCGGCCATGCCCGGATTGCTGATTGCCGGAAAATCTTTGTCTTCTTTATAAGTTTCTCCATTGATAAGGATCCGGCCGTCCTTGATCTGAACAGTTTCTCCCGGCAGACCGATGACGCGCTTGATGTGCAGCGCCGCGTCCTCGGCTTCGCTGGTTGCAAAAATCACCAGTTCGCCGCGCTTTGGTTCAGCTAGCTTATAGGCGATTCGATTGATAAAAACCTGATCTCCGGTGGAAAGTGTCGGCTCCATGGAGCTCTCCTTCATAGTTACAGACTGGAAAAAGAAAATCGCCACAACCGCTGCGAATACCAATACTACGACGATTTCAAAGATCCAGAGAAGGGCCGCTTTGGCTTTGTGGTTTTCCAGTATTTTTTTGAATTTTTGAAATTTTATAAATTGGAATTTATTCTGAAGTTTGTCCTTTGTCATATGCCTCCCATGGGAAAAACAGGACGGCCGTTCACTGCAGGCTGCTGTGTGAACAGTAAGAAAACAGGGACAATGCAAAATCGATTGTCCCTGCCGTTTATCCTGTCATACTGCGTCAGTATCATTCCATGACAATTCCTATTTAGCGTACCAGTTCTTTTACTTTCGCCGCTTTACCAACGCGCTGTCTTAAGTAGAACAGTTTTGCACGCCGTACTTTACCGCGTCTTACGACCTCTACCTTTACTACGTGTGGAGAGTGCAGCGGCCAGGTTTTTTCAACGCCGATGCCGTTGGAGGTCTTGCGGACAGTGAAAGTTTCCCGGTTGCTGCCGCCTTGTTTCTTTAATACGGTGCCTTCGAAAACCTGGATTCTCTCGCGAGTTCCCTCTTTGATCATCGCGTGGACTCTTACGGTATCACCTACGTTGAATTTCGGCGGCTCTGCCTTTAATTGTGCAGCTTCGATGTTTCTGATAATGTCGTTCATTTTGTTTTCTCCTTTATATTTGGATGTTCTTGCCCTGTACAGACAGGCTCTTGGCCCGGGGCAGAGGACCATCTTTATTTTGTAACAGGAGATATTATACACTAGTTTTTGTTGGATTTCAAGGATTTTTTGCTTTTTTCGGATGCTCCTCGACGGCAGTATTTTCAAGGGAATGTTTGCTTTCAAATCTTCTTTTTGAAAAGCTCTTACATCCATTTTATTGGAAACGGCGTTGTGTTTCTTCTTATATTATGGTATGGTAGTAGCTGGAAATGGGATTTTCCCGCATTTTTATTATGAAGAAAGAAGGTGAAGCTGTGGTTGAATTAGATCAGTTTAAAACGGTCTTAAATTCTTATGAAGGACCATTAGTGGAAGTGAGGGATTCACTTTGACTTGGCTAACAAGGAAAAGCGAATCGAAGAATTAGAAAGAGAAATGGAAGCGCCGGATTTCTGGGAGGACCCGGAGAATTCCCAGAAGCTGATGAAGGAGCTGAAATATTTAAAGGACGACGTGGAAATCTATGCGAAGCTTTCCGGGCAGATGGAGGATATGGAAACCCTCATCGAAATGGGGTATGAGGAGAACGATCCAGAGCTGATCCCGGAGATCGGAGAAATGCTGGAGGAATTCGAGCGGGATTTTGAAAATATCCGGATTAAGACGCTGCTTTCCGGGGAATACGATGCGTCGAACGCGATTGTGACGCTTCATGCGGGCGCGGGCGGCACGGAATCCTGCGACTGGTGCAGCATGCTCTACAGGATGTACAGTCGTTGGGTGGATAAAAAGGGCTTTGCGATGGAAGTACTGGATTATCTGGACGGAGAGGAGGCCGGCGTAAAATCCGTAACCTTTGAAGTGCGTGGGGAAAATGCCTACGGCTATCTCAAGTCTGAAAAAGGCGTGCACCGTCTAGTGCGGATTTCTCCCTTTAACGCCGCGGGCAAGCGCCAGACCTCCTTTGTGTCCTGCGATGTAATGCCGGATATCGAAAAGGATCTGGATATTGAAATCAAGGATGAGGATATCCGTATCGATACCTATCGCTCCAGCGGAGCCGGCGGGCAGCATATCAATAAGACCTCCTCGGCTATTCGTATTACCCATTATCCTACGGGGATTGTGGTACAGTGCCAGAACGAGCGTTCTCAGCACATGAATAAAGATAAGGCGATGCAGATGCTAAAAGCCAAGCTCTATCTGCGCAAGCAGCAGGAGAATGAGGAAAAGCTCTCCGGTATCCGGGGGGAAGTGACGGAGATCGGCTGGGGAAATCAGATCCGTTCTTATGTTATGCAGCCCTATACGATGGTCAAGGATCATCGGACAAACGCAGAGAGCGGCAATGTGGACGCGGTGATGAACGGAGATATCGACGGATTTATCAACGCTTATCTGAAATGGCAGACGCTGTCGAAAAAGAGCTTGCAGAATTAACGGCGGTGTGCTAATATTTCCCTGGAGAAACAAATGTATTCCACGTGCGCACACAGGGGGCGAAAATGGAAAAGGAAAACGGGAAAAAATACTATATTGTAAGGGAAAAGGCGGTACCGGAGGTTCTGCAAAAAGTGGTGGAGGCAAAGCGGCTGCTGGAGCTTGGACAGGCCGAGACGGTGCAGGAAGCCATTGCCAGGGTAGGGATCAGCCGCAGCTCCTTCTATAAATATAAAGACGATATTTTTCCCGTTCGTGAAGAGGCCGAGGGCAAGACTTTGACCTGCATATTGCAGATTGAGGACTGCCCGGGGCTGCTTTCCAGCGTTTTGAAGACGATCGCCGCGTTTCACGGGAATATTCTGACGATCCATCAGAGCATCCCTGTCAATGGCATTGCCACGCTGACCCTGAGCGTGCGGCTTCGGTCGGACAGAGGCGACGAGGCGGCGATGGCAACGGCGATGAAGGAAATGGAAGGAGTACATTATTTAAAAATACTGGAGTAGTGACGGCGGCTGTGCGCAGGAGATGCCGGCGCGCAAAAAACGCAGATACGCTCCGGGCAAGGAGTGAAAGATATGGTACAAATTGCAGTATTAGGATACGGCACTGTGGGCAGCGGCGTTGTGGAGGTGCTTCGAACGAATCGCGAGAGCATTTCCCAGAGAGCCGGTATGCCCATTGAGATCAAATACGTGCTGGATCTTCGGGAGTTCCCCGGCGATCCGGTGCAGGAAATTTTAGTGCATGATTACGAAACGATCTTACAGGATCCGGAGGTGGCCATTGTCGTGGAGGTATTAGGCGGTATTGAGCCGGCCCATACCTTTGCAAAGCAGGCGCTAGAGGCAGGAAAATCCGTAGTGACTTCGAATAAGGCGCTGGTAGCCAAGTACGGCGTAGAACTGACCGAGCTTGCAAAAGAAAAAGGCATCAATTTCCTTTTCGAAGCGAGCTGCGGCGGCGGGATTCCCATCATCCGTCCTTTGCTTACTTCGCTGACGGCGGATGTGATCGACGAAATCACCGGTATTTTAAATGGAACGACGAATTATATGCTGGATAAAATGAGCAGCGAGGGCGCGGACTTCGACGAGGTATTAAAGGATGCCCAGGCCAAGGGCTATGCGGAGGCCGATCCTACAGCGGATATCGAGGGACACGACGCCTGCCGGAAGATCGCGATCCTTTCTTCTTTGGCTTTTGGAAAATTCGTAGACTATGAGGAAATTCCCACAGAGGGCATTACAAAGATCACGGCCAAAGACATGCTCTATGCGAAAAAGCTGGGTATGGCCGTGAAGCTTTTGGCAACCAGCCGGAAGGTGGGAGACGCCGTTTACGCGGCGGTAGCACCTTATCTGGTAGGGCCGCAGAATCCGCTGTACAGTGTAAACGATGTATTTAACAGTATCTTTGTCCATGGAAATATGCTGGGCGACGCCATGTTTTATGGCAGCGGCGCCGGAAAACTTCCGACGGCCAGCGCCGTGGTGGCGGATGTGGTGGACGAAGCGAAGCATCTCCATGAAAATCTGGGCGTCAGCCTGGGTATGGAAAAGCTGGAATTGATGGAAAACAGCCAGGTGACAGGCCGCTATTTCGTCCGCATCCGGGGCGACATCCAAAAAGACGCCGGCAATATAGAAAAGATTTTCGGCGAAGTAACTCTGGTGGAAGCCGACGGCCTGACGGATGAATTTGGCTTTATTACAACGGAAATGAAGCAGGGAGAATACCAGGAGAAGGCCTCCGGGCTTTCGGATGTGTTGGGAATGATCCGCATAAAGGACTGATTATAAGGAGACAAAGATGAAATATGTGGTGATTTTGGGCGACGGCATGGCGGATGAGCCGATAGAAGCGCTGGGAGGGAAAACTCCTCTGGCCTGCGCGAAAACGCCGGCGATGGACGCCCTTGCCAAAGTGTCGGAAATCGGCATGGTGCAAACAATCCCAGAGGGGATGAGCCCGGGCAGCGATACGGCCAATCTGTCGGTGCTAGGGTATAATCCCCAGAAATATTATACCGGTCGTTCTCCCCTAGAGGCCTTAAGTATCGGCGCACCGATGGAGGCGGCTGACGTGGCCTTTCGGTGCAATCTGGTGACGCTGACGGAAGAAGACGCGCCCTACGAGGAACAGAGCATTTTGGATCACAGCTCCGATGAAATCCCCACCAGCGAGGCGGCGGTGCTTTTTAAAGATGTCTGCCGCAAGCTGGAGAACGAGATGTACCATTTTTACGTGGGGACCAGCTATCGGCACTGCTTGATCTGGAAAGGCGGACAGGTGGTGGAGCTGACGCCTCCGCACGATATCCTTACCAGGAAAATCGGCGAATATCTTCCAAGAGAAGCGTTTTTGCGGGAGATGCAGAAGCGAAGCTACGAGATCCTAAAAAATCATCCGTTGAATCAGGAGAGGAAAGCCCGGGGCTTAAAGCCGGCCAATAGCTTCTGGTTCTGGGGCGCGGGCACCCGTCCGGCGCTGGATAATTTCCAGGAGATGTACGGCAAAAAGGGCGTCATGATTTCAGCGGTAGACTTATTAAAGGGGATCGCCGTGGGAGCCGGCATGGACAATATATCCGTAGAAGGAGCCAACGGCGGCCTGCATACCAATTATCTGGGAAAGGCGGAAGCGGCGGTGAAGGCTCTGACGGAGGGCGGCTATGATTTTGCCTACATTCACGTGGAAGCGCCGGATGAAATGGGGCATCAGGGCAGTATAGAGAATAAGATCCAGGCGATCGAGTATTTGGACGAACAGGTAATCGCTCCGGTAAAGAAGGGCCTGGACGTTTCCGGAGAGGCGTACCGGCTGCTGATTCTTCCGGATCATCCCACGCCGATCCGGGTGCGGACCCATACGGCCGACCCGGTCTGCTATCTTTTTTATGACAGCCGTTCTCCCCAGGCGCACACCTGGTCTTATAATGAAGAAGAGGCGAAAAAGAGCAGCAACGAGATTGCCAGAGGCTGGGAGCTGATGGAATACCTGTTTGCGTAGGCCGGAAAGGAATCGGGACAATGCTAATTGTGAAAAAATTCGGCGGGACCTCCGTAGCGGATAAGGAAAAGATTTTCCGCGCGGCCAACCGGTGCATCGAAGAGTACCAAAAAGGCAACGACGTGGTAGTGGTGCTCTCCGCCATGGGGAAATTTACCGATGAATTAGTTGCTATGGCCAGGGATATTACCGATAAGCCGCCGAAAAGAGAAATGGATATGCTTTTTACTGTGGGCGAGCAGATGTCGGTGGCGCTGATGGCAATGGCGATGCACAAGCTGGGGGTGCCGGCGGTATCCTTAAACGCGTTTCAGGTGGCGATGCATACGACGAGCACCTATGGGAACGCCCGGTTAAAGAGAATCGATACGGAACGCATCCGCAATGAGCTGGATAGCCGAAAGATCGTGATTGTCACCGGCTTTCAGGGCGTCAATAAATACGACGATTATACGACCCTTGGCCGGGGCGGCTCGGATACGACGGCCGTAGCTCTGGCGGCGGCGTTGCGCGCGGATGCCTGCGAGATCTATACAGACGTGGACGGCGTTTACACCGCGGACCCCCGCCTGGTGCCAAAGGCCAGGAAGCTCAAGGAAATCACCTATGATGAAATGCTGGATTTGGCCACCCTGGGCGCCGGCGTGCTCCATAACCGTTCGGTGGAAATGGCCAAGAAATACGGGGTGCCGCTTGTCGTCAGATCCAGTATGAATGATTCGGAAGGAACGGTATTAAAGGAGGTTACCACTGTGGAGAGAATGTTGATCAGCGGCGTTGCCTTGGATCGGGATGCGGACCGGATTGCAGTGATTGGGGTAAAGGATGAGCCGGGCATTGCCTTTAAGCTGTTTGATGTGCTGGCGAAAAAGAATATCAATGTGGATATTATTCTGCAGTCCATCGGCCGGGAGGGGACGAAGGATATTTCCTTTACCGTGCAGGACGGGGATCTGGAGGAAGCGGTGGCAGAGCTGGAAAAGCATCAGGAACGGCTGACCTTCCAGAAGCTTCAGGTGGAAAAAAGGGTCGCAAAGCTCTCCATCGTGGGAGCCGGTATGATGAGCAATCCGGGCGTGGCCGCCAAGATGTTCGAGTGTCTTTACAATCAGAACGTAAATATCAGCATGATCGCCACCTCGGAAATTCGGGTAACGGTACTGATTCAGGAAAAGGACGCAGAGCGCGCGATGAATGCCGTTCACGATGCGTTCGGCCTGGCAGACTGAAAAATAATAAGACAAGCGAAAAGGGATGCGAAAAAGCGGCATCCCTTTTATGTGTACAGAAATTGTTTCAGGCTTCCGAATGATCCTCCGAATCGGGGTGTTCCGGGGTGGAAAAAGCAGAATAGAAGGAGGGCGACGGCTGCGTGCGGGCTGGATTGGCCGGCGCGATCTCTCCGCGGCATTCCAGATACAGAAATGTGATACTGGTTTTCATGTAAGGCACCACCCATAAAAGGGCGATATATAATGTAAAAATCGAAAGCAGCATCAGACCGATGAAGCTGCATTGTAAGAAGAATAACCGGCTCAAGTTTTTCCGGGTGAGGCGAAGGCTTTCCTTTAGAGCGCTTCCCGCGCTCATTTCCGGATGATCCGCCAGCAGGAAATACGTAAACGCAAAGGGCAGCGTCAGCAAAAAAGTCAGGGCCAGGCTTAAGAATAACAAGCCGAACAGCAAAAAGATCGCGTTGGTAGAGCCGGCCAGAATATCCTCCATAAGCGTGGAGGAAAAATAGATCGGAATCATCGCAATATTTTCCAAAAGAATCAGAGCCAGTCCCGCGACGATCGCCCGGTCGGGCTGTTGCTGGAAGATATAGAAAAGATCCGAAAAGCTGCAGGGCTTATTCCGGGCAATATTTAGGTACAGGAAATCCACGCCCGCGGAGATCGTGCACAGGACTAAAGAAAGGATAAAGCCAAAGAGCCAGTTCATACAAAGAGCCGCGGAAGAATCGCCGGAGAATAAAAGGCCGGGCAGATTGCCGGAAATAAGGGAAAGCAGGAAAACAAAAAGAAGAGCGCCGATTGCGATGGGGAATTTTCCACGCAGAGCCGCCCGGGCCATGGTTTTCAATTTACGGATGGTATATTTCATAATCAGATAACCTCGTTTTTCTGTAGATTACACCACAGGGGCGTTATTTTATTATAGCAAATTCTGTAAGGGAATACAAGAAAAGGGAAAATTTGCTTTGGGAATAGAAATAAAGCTGCGGCTGCTTAGGACGCAGAGCTATAACGGAATTGTAGATTTCATTTATACGCGCAGATAAGAAAAGAAGGGAGAAAAGTATGCAAAAAACGGTAACGGATGAAGTCCTTCGGTATATAAAAAAGCAATACAAAACAGAGCCGGAGTTTTTGTGGGCCAATTCTCCCCATACGGCTGCGCTTCGGCATCCCGAGGACCATAAGTGGTTTGGAGCGATTTTCTGGGATATGCCAAGAGAAAAGCTGGGTCTTAAGGAAGAGGGTCTGGTGGACATTCTCGATTTGAAGGGCGATCCGGCGATGATCAGCACGCTGATCGACGGGACGCGTTATCTGCCGGGGTATCATATGAATAAGGAGCACTGGCTGACCGTCTTATTGGACGGAACGGTGGCCCTGCCGGAGATTTTCGCACTGATTGACGAAAGCTTTCAATTGACAAAGAAAAAGAAGTAACAAAGAACGGCCGGAGTTTTCAGTAGAGAAAGCTCCGGCCATGTATGCCGTAGTATGCAGAAAAGCTGCTGATGGCAGGTTTTCTGTATTTATGGAATACTTGCAATATAGAGAAAGATTGTCGTGGGTTGACTTTCTCTAGTTAAACGACCTGCCGTTTGGCGGCGTATACGGGGAAGGTATCCGTGCCTTTGATG
Source organism: uncultured Blautia sp. (assembly GCA_948436455.1). Lineage (GTDB taxonomy): Bacteria > Bacillota > Clostridia > Lachnospirales > Lachnospiraceae > Blautia_A. The sequence continues at coordinate 9,401 of CAOJIB010000032.1, read as the reverse complement.
ACTTTTCCAGCAGTGATGGTCACATTTTTGTCGGAAATGAAATATTCTAAGCTGGCGCCGTCTTCTACGATCGTGTCCTGCATCAGCACGCAGTTTTTGATTTTCGCGCCCTTTCCAACCTTTACGCCACGGAAGAGGATACTGTTTTCTACCTCGCCTTCGATGATGCAGCCGTCGGCGGCCATGACATTTTTCGCGATAGCGCCTGGGATGTATCTGGTAGGATTATCGTCGCGGATCTTTGTATAAATGGGATTTCCCGAGAATAGCGCATCCAGGTTTTCATCGTAGAGGAGCTTCATATTTTCGTCGAAATAGCTCTTCATATCGCTGATCCGTGCCGTGTAGCTCTGGCATTCATAGGCGTGTACATGCAGCTTGTCTAGCTGCGGCGCCAGGATGTCCCGTTCAAAATAGATATGGCCGCGCACGAATGCAGTCTTGATCTCGTCGATCAGGCGTTCCCGCTCCATCGCATAAATATTCATGGAGAGATTCTGGGGGCCGGACATCGTGGGATTGATATAGATCTTTTCCACATGATCCTGGTTCAGATTTAAGGTGTAATAGAAAACCTTGCTTTCCGGACGCAGCTTCAAAAGTCCCGCCGGTAGCTCTTCACGGACGTAGGCGACCGTTACGTCGGCGCCGCTTTCTATATGGGAGTTCACAAAATCCTTGAAGTCGAAATTAACAGCGATATTCGCATCGGAGAGCACGACGTATTTTTCTTTTTGCGAACGGAGGAAGTGCAGGATACTTGCCAGCGCTTCCACTCGGCCGCCGTAAACCTTTACGGCCTTATCTGCGAAGGGAGGCACGATATTCAGGCCCCCGTTCTTCCGGGTCAGGTCCCATTCGCGGCCGGAGCCTAAATGGTCTAAAAGAGAATGATAATTCTGACGGACGATGATGGAAATATTGTCGATGCCGCAGTTTACCATACTGGACAAAATAAAATCCACCAGGCGGTAACGGCCTGCAAAGGGGATGGAAGCCATCAGACGTTCGCTGACCAGCTCAGGAACCAGGGAATCATAGCTGTTTGGGAAAATAATGCCCAATGCGTCGGAATTGGAATTTACCATTGTTCTTCACCGCCTTTCACATTCTGGCTGACCATGGCGTTGGGGCCGATTTTGGCGTTTGCGCCTACATAGATGCCAGGGCCTACAGTTGCTACGGAGCCTTCGTCAGCGTCCGGCATAGCGCCTACCTGCGCGTTTTCACCGATCACTACGTTTTCCGCGATGATGCAGTGCTCTACGACGGCGCCGGCCTTGATGACCGTACCGCCCATGATGACGGCGTCCTGCACTTTTGCGCCGGGTTCCACGCGGACGCCCGCAAACAGGATCGAATGCTTGACGTCTCCGGCGATGCGGCAGCCGTCGGTGATCATGGAATTTTCCACGATGGCGGAACCAGTGATCTTATGGCCGGTCATACCGCTGTTTCGGCTGTAGATTTTCCAGTCGTCGTCGAAGAGGTTGATACCGCTGTGTTCCGGATCCAGTACCTCCATATTAGCTTCCCACAAAGAGGAAATGGTCCCTACGTCCTTCCAGTAGCCGCTGAAATGGTAGGCGTACATATTGCGGTTATCCCGTAGCAGATTGGGAATGATATTATTGCCGAAATCGTTTTCGGATTCCGGATCGGCCTCGTCCTCGATGAGATATTTTTTCAGGATATCCCAGTTAAAGATGTAGATACCCATGGAAGCCAGGTTGGACTTGGGATTTTTGGGCTTTTCCTGGAATTCCGTAATCTTGTCGTTTTCGTCTGTGACCATCAGGCCGAAGCGGGGCGCTTCTTCCCAGGGAACCTCCATGACGGCTACGCTGAATTCCGCGTTTTTCTCCTTATGGAAACGGAGGAAATCGCTGTAATCCTGCTTGCAGATCTGATCGCCGGAAAGGATGATCACATACTGCGGGTTATAGCGTTCAATAAAGGAAATATTCTGGTAGATCGCATTCGCCGTGCCTTTGTACCAGTCCGAGCCGGAGGCCTGCTGGTAGGGCGGGAGCACGTGAACGCCGCCATGGAGACGGTCCAAATCCCAGGGCTGTCCGTTGCCGATGTATTCATTTAGCACCAGCGGTTGATACTGGGTGAGAATGCCCACGGTATCAATGCCGGAATTGATGCAATTCGAAAGCGGAAAATCGATGATCCGGTATTTTCCGCCAAAAGGAACTGCGGGTTTTGCCAGCTTTTGGGTCAGCGCGTAAAGGCGGGAACCCTGTCCGCCGGCAAGAAGCATTGCAATCATTTCTTTTGCCATGATATACCCCCTGATATAGTAGTGGATTATGAAAGGCTTCGTCTTTCATATATGGTGATGCGCCGCCAGGGGCGCATACAGGTTTGGTAACATACATATACAGCCTCGTATCCTGTAAAGCAAAGGTAGAAACCATAGGGAAATGCTTTCGGTTCCGTTGGAGGATTTGTGTAAAAAACTGCAAGTATAAAGTATCCGAAAGGCGTTAAGACTGTACAATTGCATTTATTATGTAATTATACCATAAATACGAAAGAAAATGTAGGGTTTTTTATGCAAAAATGTAAAAAAATACACAGCCTACAGGCTTGCGTGGCAAGTGGCAATTACCAGCCGTTTGACAGGCCATAAAATACGCCAAAAAGAAAATGCCCGCGGAGGCATCAGAAATCTCTGCGGGCTATAAACAGGCAAAAGAACTACAGAAATATAAGGAGATGAGGAGTATAGTTCCGGCCGGTTTATCTTAGGTAGGGATGTCCATCGGGTATTTCCCGTCGAAGCAGGCCTTACAGATGGGAAGGCCCTCTACTATAGAGGAAAGATCCTCCAAGCGAAGATAGCTTAAGGAATCCGCGCCGATCAGCGAACAGATTTCCTCGGGCGCATGGGCATGGGCGATTAATTCTTTATTGGAAGGCACGTCGGTGCCGAAATAGCAGGGATGCAAAAAGGGCGGGGAGGAAATACGTACATGGATCTCCAATGCGCCGGCTTTTCGCAGCATCGTGATTAGATTGGCGATGGTTGTACCGCGAACAATGGAATCATCCACCAGCACAATGCGCTTGCCCTGGACGACCGGTTTAAGAACGCCAAGCTTTAGCTGTACGCTCATACTTCGTTCCTTTTGTGTAGGCTTGATGAAAGTCCTCCCTACGTAGCCGTTTTTGTAAAAGGCCAGAGCGAAGGGGATCCCAGAGGCCTGGGAAAACCCCATGGCGGCGGCCAGACCGGATTCCGGGACGCCGGTGATCAGATCGGCCTTTGTGGGAGCGCTCTGGCATAACGCCGCGCCGGCCTTTCGTCTGGCGTCGTATATATTGATGCCGTCCATCTGGCTGTCCAGCCGCGCAAAGTAAATATATTCAAAGATGCAGTGCGCCGGCGGATAGGTGTGCGTTTGGAAACGGCTGGTCAAGGAGCCATCCTGGGAGATCGTCAGGATTTCCCCTGGTTTTAGATCCCGAAGGAAGCGGGCGCCGATGGCATTCAGGGCGCAGCTTTCAGAGGAAAAGATATAAGCGCCGTCCTTTTGGCCTAGGCATAATGGCTTTAGCCCGTAAGGGTCCCGGACGCCGATCAGCTTGCGGGGACTCATGATCACAAGGGCATAAGCGCCTGCAAGCCTTTGGGAGGTCTTCTGGATGGCCTCTTCTACACAGGAGACGCGCACACGCTCTCTGGCGATCAGATGGGCGATGACCTCCGAATCGGTCGTCGTATGAAAGAGCGCGCCCTCTTCTTCTAAAGAGCGGCGCAGCGCGGAGGCATTGACCAGATTTCCATTATGGGCCAGGGCCAGCGTGCCTTTTAAATATTTCAAGACTAGCGGCTGGGCGTTTTCCACTGTTGGCGCGCCGGTGGTGGAATATCGTACGTGCCCAAGGCCCATATTTCCCTGTAGAGCGGAAAGAGAGGACTCCTTGAAAACCTCGTCTACCAGACCGAGCTTCTTGCGGACAAGGAGATTTTCCCGCGGCCCGTGGGTGTTTGTTACGGCGATCCCACAGGATTCCTGCCCTCTGTGCTGAAGGGAGGAAAGCCCGTAGTAGATGGGAAGCGCCGCCTGGGCGTCGGCCGGCCCGTAAAAGCCGAAGACGCCGCAGGCTTCTTTTATGCCAGATTCATAGCGCATATTCTATCAGCCTCCGATCAGATGGTGAAAAGGAGCTTGCCGTAGGTCGGATAGCTTAAGTAGTCGTCGGGAATCAGTCTTTCCGCTTCGTCGGCATAGGCGCGCGCCTCGTTCATCTTCGTCAGGATTTCTTCCCGATAGAAAGTAGCCTGCGCCTGCAGATCTTCGATGGCCTGCGCCTTTTTGGTCAGGCTGGAAAGCTCCTCTGTGGAAATGGAGAGCTTTTCGCAAAGGCCAGAAAGCTTTTCCAATGTTTTTTCTTCGCAGGCCACGGAGAGGGAGGCGGAAACGTTTCGTTTATTGCAGATGGTCAGGGCCAGCTTATCCATATAGGAAACGGCGCAGGAGAGGAAATCCTTGCAAATCATTTCCTGCAGGGTCAGAGATTCAATATGCAGAACCTTGCTGTAGTTTTCTAAAAGGATTTCATAGCGGGATTCGATTTCCTCTTTCGTGAAAATCTTATGTTTTGTAAAGAGCTCCACGTTTTTGGGAGCGATAAAGGCCGGGAGCGCCTCCGGCGTGGATTTCAGGTTGTATAAGCCGCGTTTTTTCGCTTCTTCTACCCAGTCGTCCGTATAGCCGTTTCCGTCGAAAATAATTCTCTTATGGGCCAGGACGGTTTCCTTTACCAGGGAATGGACGGCCTCTTCCATATTTTCCGGGGCCACAGAGGCGAGCTTTTCGGAAAACTGGGAGAGCACTTCGGCCACGGCGGTATTGAGCACCATATTCGGGCCGGAGACGGAAAGCGAAGAGCCGAGCATACGGAATTCGAATTTATTTCCGGTAAAAGCAAAAGGCGAGGTGCGGTTCCGGTCGGTATCGTCCTTTGTAAAATGGGGAATTACCGTGGCGCCCATGTCGATCTGCTCTTTTTTATGCCGGCCGAAATAGGTATCGTGCTCGATGGCGTCCAGGATTGCGTTCAGCCCGTCGCCCAGGAACATGGAAACGATGGCGGGCGGCGCTTCGTTCGCGCCTAGACGGTGGTCGTTTCCAGGACTTGCTACGGAGGCGCGCAAAATATCCGCATAGTCGTCCACAGCCTTAATAACGGCCGTTAAGAATAGAAGGAACTGTGTATTTTCCGCGGGAGTTTTGCCCGGATCTAAAAGGTTGACGCCGGTATCCGTAGAGACGGACCAGTTGTTATGCTTGCCGCTGCCGTTAATGCCTTCGAAGGGCTTTTCGTGGAGCAGGCAGACCAATCCGTGCCGCTCGGCGACCTTCGTCATGATTTCCATCGTAAGCTGATTGTGATCTACGGCGACGTTGGTGCTGTCGAAGACGGGAGCCAGCTCAAACTGTGCCGGCGCGACTTCGTTGTGCTTGGTCTTGGCCGGTATGCCCAGCTTCCACAGCTCTTCGTCCAGGTCGTGCATATAGGCGGATACTCTGGTCGGCAGGACGCCGAAGTAGTGATCCTCCATTTCCTGACCCTTGGGAGCTGGGGCGCCAAGGAGTGTGCGGCCGCAGAAGATCAGGTCTTTTCTCTGCTCATAGAGCTTTTTATCGATTAGGAAATATTCCTGCTCGGGCCCTACCGTGGTGGAAACGCGCTTTACGGTCGTGTTGCCGATGATGTGAAGCAGCTTGACCGCTTCCTGATTTAAAGCGTCCATCGAACGGAGCAGCGGCGTTTTCTTATCCAGCGCTTCCCCTGTGTAGGAACAAAACGCCGTGGGAATGCAGAGGGTTTTATCTTTTATAAAGGCTGGCGAGGTAGGATCCCAGGCCGTGTAGCCCCTGGCCTCGAAGGTGGCGCGCAGGCCGCCGGAAGGGAAGCTGGAGGCGTCCGGTTCGCCTTTGATTAATTCCTTGCCGGAGAAGTCCATGTTGATCTCGCAGTCGCCCACAGGGGAGATGAAGCTGTCGTGCTTTTCCGCGGTGATGCCCGTCATAGGCTGGAACCAATGGGTAAAATGCGTGGCTCCGTTTTCCACGGCCCATTCTTTCATGGCGACAGCTACGGCATTGGCAATATCCAGCTCAAAATGCGTACCGTTCTCAATCGTTTTCCGAAGAACTTTGTATACGTCCTTGGGAAGCTTGTTTTTCATTACCTTATCGCTGAATACGAGACTGCCGTATAATTCGGGAATGTTTTTCGAAGACATGTTACTGCTCCTTTCTTTGTATCATTCATTGTCATGGAATCCTGCAGGGCGCTTTCGCAATAGAAAAAGGCGCCTTGGAAATCTATCCAAAGCGCCTTTGCTCTGAGAAATAGTATACATGAAAAAGAGAATTTGTCAATCGTCTTGAATAAAAAACTCTGACCCGGAGAAATAAAAAAATATGCAGGCTTTCAGATTTTTAGTAAAAATGACGAGGTATATATAGGGAAAGGAGAAACGCCGATTGTGGGAAAATGAAAATTGTGCTAGGATTTTTCGACAGAATCAGCTATAATAAAAAGAAATATGACAATATTTCCCAGATAGATTTTGGAGCGTCTATTTTCGTGCGCGCTGACGGCAGGCATTTTGTATGACCGGATATTCTACATAAATCCGGGGATGCTAATGGATGAAAAGTAATAGGATCTGGGGCAAGGAGATGGACAGGGATATGAACGAGAGAGAAGAACAGGCTATAGAAACGCAAGAGAGCGCCGTCCGAGAGGAGAGCATGTCAGGTGAAGAAGGGGCAGAAATTTCAGAAAAAGAGGAGCAGCCGAAGACCTTGACTGGGGAAGAGGCTAAGACCGCCGGGCAGGAAGCGGAAAAAAAGATAGAAGAAAAAAAGGAAGAAGAATCAGAGGAAAAAGAAAAACCGGAATCGGACGACCATAAGGAAGCGGCAGAAGAAGAGAAAGCCGATGGGGAAGAGAGCAATTCCAGCCAGGAGGAAGAAAAGCCGGAGAGCGGGGCAGAAGAAAAAAAAGAAGAAACATCCGCAGAACCCGAAGAGGAAATCGCATCTTTACCAGCGGTGGAGGAGGAAGCGGCGGATTCAGAAGGTGGGAAGAACCGCAAAGCGTTAAAGGCAGCCTGCATTGTAGCGGCTATGCTGGCAGTGACGGCCGGCGGCGCCTATGGGGCGGTCAGTTATTACTATAGCGACAGGTTTTTTGAGGGTACGACGATCAACGGCCTAGATTGCTCCGGCCTTACGGCCTTTCAGGTGGAGGAAAAGCTGGCCCAAAAAATAGAACAGTATTCTATTGAAGTAAAATCCAGGGACCAGGAACCGCAGGTGATCGACGGAGGCGCGATCGATTATCGATATGTGCCGGACGGGAGCGTGCGCAAGCTTCTAACAGAACAATATCCGCTGGCTTGGATGAAAGGGTACTTTGAGGAAAGCGCGTATACCGCTTCAAATGATATTGCATACAGCAGAGTCGAATTAAAAGAGCAGCTAACGCAATTGGAATGCGCAAAGCCGGAAAACCAGGAAGCGCCCGAGGACGCCTATGTGGCTTTTGGCAAGGAGCAATTCGAAATCGTTCCCGAAACAGCCGGAAGCGTGCTGAATGCGAAAAAGGCTTTTCACGTTTTGGAGGAGGCGGTGAGCGCCAGCGCCCGGGAAGTAGATCTGGATCAGGAAGAGAATTATGCGACGGCCGCTGTGAAAAAGGATGATCCCGCCCTAGCGGCTACTTTGGCAGACTGTAATCTCTATGCCAATGCCAGTGTTACGTATACCTTTGGGTCGGAATCCGTCGTACTGGATGGAAAGACGATCAAGGATTGGCTGACCTTTGACGATAAGAAACAGCTGGTGAAGGATGACGCGGCGCTTAGCCAGCATGTAAAGGAGTACGTAGCGCAGCTGGCGGCAGATTACGACACCATCGGAAAGGAACGGAATTTCCATACGACCAGCGGCCGGGACGTGATAGTTGGTGGCGGTAATTACGGCTGGCAGATCAATCAGGAAGAGGAGGCGGCCGTGCTTCTGGAGCAGATTAAGACCGGTCAGCAGGTTACCCGGGAGCCTGTATATTCCATTACCGGCTGCACGCCGGGGAAAGACGATATCGGCAATACGTATATCGAGGTGGATCTAAGCAATCAGACGATGTATTTCTATCGGGACGGCGCGTTGCTTCTGGAATCCTCGCTGGTATCCGGAAATATGAGCTACAGTAACCGGGCGACGCCCTCCGGTATATTTCATATGTATTATAAGCAACGGAACCAGGTTTTGCGCGGTCGTGCGCGTCCCGAGGGCGGCTATGAATATGAACAGCCGGTTAGCTACTGGATGCCCTTTAACGGAGGCATTGGCTTCCACGACGCCAACTGGCGGTATGAATTCGGCGGTTCAATCTATCTTGGCAGCGGTTCGCATGGGTGTATTAATATGCCCCCTCAGAAAGCGGCGGAGCTTTATGAACTGATTGATACGGTGATTCCGATTGTAGTTTTCTATTGAGATTGGCTGGCCGAAAGGCGTGGTTGGGAGGTTTAAAGGAAAATGTTTGATGTATTTGACTGGATTTTTGCATTGCTGCTTTTGGGGGCCGGGCTTCTTATGCTGCTGGGAAAGGGAAATATCCTGATGGGCGGTGCGAAAGGCGGCGGAAAGAAAAAAGACGCTTATGATGAACAGAAAATGCAAAAGGGGTTCGGCGTGGGATTCCTTTTGCTGGCGGCGGGAAATATTTTTACAATCTATGTAAAAAATTTTGCGGCTTCCGTGGGATATATGATTTATATTTGTATAATTATTCTGGGAATGGTCGTTTATGTAAATAAATACTGTAAGAAAAAATAACGCGCGTATGCCGTATCAAAGTCTGTAAAATGTAAGGTGCTGTCGGAGTGGAAGTTCCTTCCAATCCGCAGCACCTTAAACGATTGGCCGGATATACCGTCAGAATAAATCCAAAAGCTCCGGAAAACGTTCGATACTATAGTCGGGGTCTTCGACCTGGCCAAGACCGTATGCGGCATAAACAAAGGGAATGCCAGCCTCCCGGGTGGCTTCCTGGTCGCCTTTCGTATCTCCTACATAAACCGGTGAACGAAGCTGATAGGTTTCTATGACCTGCCGGATATTGGCGCCCTTGCCGTTTCCGGTATCGCCGGGACAGAGATGTCCTAAGAAATATCGTCCCAGTCCGCTGGTCTTTAAGAAAACTTCAATATAGCCTGCCTGGCAGTTGCTGACGATAAAAAGGCGGTATTTTTGGGAGAGCTGCGAAAGCGTGTCCTCCAGGCCTTCATACAGCGGCGCGCATTTAGCCAGAAGCTCGATATGTTCCTGTTCGCAGCAGATTTCCAAAAGCTCTTGCAGCCG
>CAOJIB010000031.1 GCA_948436455.1 uncultured Blautia sp. | reverse complement strand
TTTTTCACATTTTCATACTTTAAACTGTTTCCTTCTATTCTAAAAGAAGCGGCAGAAATTGAAAAGGGAAGATTTTTGCTTTGATCAGCACTTTTTTTCATGCATATAGCGCAAAAGATCCTCCAGAACCGGGGGCACGGAATCTTTCAGATATACAAGCTGCGAATCCTCATGATACGTGTCCGGCAGAGAAAATTTCCGCAGATCTCCACCCTTTGGCAACGTAGATTCCGGTACAATGGCAAAGCCGCCGGAGAGATTGACCATCAAAAGCTGCTGGGAAATCCCATTGACCTTTACCACCTCGGAAAATTTCGCGCCGTAAAACTGCAACAGCTCTTCCCGGCAGGCATCGTAATATTCCTCACTTTCCGCCTTCGTAATAAACGGTTCCTGCGCGATTACCTCCTGAATCGATCCATGCTTCTTCAAAAGCTCGCCGGAGCAGATCAAAATAACCTTCGACGGCACCAAATTCACGCGTTGTAGGGACGTTATTTCCTGGAACTGCGGTCCCCTCATCAGCATATCCGGGGAAATCAGCGCGTCATACCGACGGCTAAGCAGATCTTCCTTAAGCCGCGTTTCCGACGCAAAAGAAAAATACAGAGAATACTCCGGATACTCCTGCTCAAATTTCCGCAGAATGGGCACATCCATATAATCCATGGTAATCAATCCGATATGCAGCTCCCGGCTATCCTCCCTATGAAGCGTCCTGCACAGCCGACAGTAATCCTCGGAAATTTTTTTCATCCCTTCATAGAATTTCTGCCCCTGTTTTGTCAGCTCCACCTTTTGATGCGTCCTGGTAAATAAGGGACAGCCCAGCTCTTCTTCCAGCACCCGCAGATATTTACTCATCGTCGTCTGAGCAATATGGCAGGCCTCCGCCGCCTTTGTAAAATTCTGCAGCTCCGCCGCCTGAAAAAAGTAATCGATCTTTTTTAAATCCATATAGGACTCCTTTTCTCTTCACATAAAGAAAACGCTTTCCCCTTAGAGAAAGCATTTTCTATATATTTAACGTGTTTAATTTAATTTCCGCCGCAGCCGTGCTTATCCTCGCCGCAGGAATGTTCGTGTTCCCCGCAGGAGTGCTCATGCGCATGATGCGCGCAGACCGTATCTGGATTATAATCCAGCTTTCCCTGCAAAAAAGCGTCTACGCAGGCATCTGCATCGCCCGTCACACCGGGGTACAGATCAATGCCGGCGCTGCCAAGCGCCGTCCTGGCTCCGCCGCCAATGCCGCCGCAGATCAGCGTATCCACTCCCTGCGCCTGCAAAAAACCAGCCAACGCCCCATGGCCATTCCCATTAGTGGAAATGATCTCCGACTGCTGCACAGCCTGATCCTCTACCGTATACAGCTTGAACTGTTCCGTATGGCCAAAATGCTGAAATACCTCTCCATTGTCATAAGTTACCGCAATCTTCATGACCTGATCCTCCTTGCTTTTCACCTTATTGTCTGATTATAGATTTTCCCTATAGGATTGTCAAGGACTACGGCGTATCTTTCCTCAGATGGGCAGACAGGATATGAAAAAGTACATAAGAATAAAATGGCACATACTTCCCAGCATGACAAATACATGAAAAATCTCATGGGAGCCGAAATTCTTATGCCTGGCGTCGAAAATTGGAAGCTTCAGCCCGTAAATCACGCCGCCGATCGTATAAATGACGCCGCCGGCCAAAAGCCATCCAAACCCTGCCTTGGGTAAGGAATGAAAAATCGGAATAAACGCCAGCACGCACAGCCAGCCCATACCGATATACAGTACGGAGGAAACCCACTTCGGGCAGGTAATCCAAAAGCCTTTTAACAAAATTCCCAAAATGGCCACGGCCCAGACTCCGGCGCACAGCCCATAACCCAATCGATTATGCAAAGCAATCAGGCAAATCGGCGTATAACTACCAGCAATCATAATAAAGATCATCATATGATCCATCTTTCGCAGCCGGCGATTCACACGCTCGGTGGAATCCACAGAATGGTAAATGGTGCTGGCGGCGTATAAAAGAATCATCGTCAGGATGAAAACTGCCAGAGCAGCCACATGCAGGGCGTCAAAGCTCCCCGCCTTTATAAGCAGAGGCAACGCTCCCGCAACGGCAAGTAAGCAAGCGATTCCATGTGTAATAGCACTACCGGGATCTTTTAATTTTAATGTCATATCTATCCCTCCTTGCAAATATAACAGCCTCTATAAGTAGTTTTGAATACTACTTATAGTATATATTAATACTATAACACATATTCCGGAAAACGCAAGAAAAAAATAGAAATTTCACAATTCATTTTTCTGAATCCAAAATATCGCACACCATCCGGTCGATGATATGCTCCTGATAGCCTGCCCGTTTTTCCTTTTTTATTACCTGCGCAAGCCTTTGCAGCTGCACATTTTGAATTTTCTCCAGTTTTTTCAGCCGCGCCTCGGACAATTTTTCTTCGGCCATCGACGAATAATATTCTGTTTCTGTCATTCGCCAGGGCAAAATCTGCCCGGGATTTCTCGCAACGATTCGGTCTGCGATTTCCACGCCTTCCGGATCCATATCTCCGCAATAGTACAAGGTACAGCCGGACTGCACCAGAAGGTCGATCAGCAACAGGGAAGCGGTTTTGGGCTGGCCGGAGGTGCATAGCAGCGCATACTCCCTTCCGTGCATTTCTTCGCAGATCTGCGAAAAGACCATCTGGTTTTCAATGATAAACACCTTTTTTCGGGCGCTGTCCGCGCTCACAAGCCGGCCAAAATTCGAAAGCGTTACCACATATTTTTCCCCTTTTTCTATAAAATACCGGTACGCTTCGTGCTCGCCGCTCTCTTCATAAAAATGGATTCCATAGCACGTGGTAAAGCTGGAAATATCGTCTGGCAAAATCCCCGCCAGATAATACAGGGACAAAATTTCCTCCTGTCCTTTTGGTTCTTCCACCTTATACAGGAAGCGCAGCGCATCAATCAGCAGGCGGCCGGCCGCGTTTGTCCGATCGAAATAGTGTGGGTTTTTTGTGATTTCCGCTCCCAGAATGGCCAGCCGGATACGGTCATTCCCAGACGACAGATATTCCAGCGCCCGGCAGACGGCCACCAGAGTTTCCTTTATTTCCCCGGCAGATTTCATAATCCGCTGATAGCCGTACATTCGCTGCTCCCAGGCCGCATATAACCAGCAAAGCCCTTTTGCGTCTCGTCCCAGTTGATTTTCCAGCTCTTGCAGCAGGCTTTCCCAGAATAATTCTTTGGACTCCTTTGCCGCCTCGCGCCTTTGGCGATTCGACAAAAGCTTTCCTCCATAATATGCCTGCAAAAGCGCCTCTGCCTCTACGCCCCGATATTTTGTTTCATGCAGCGCTTTCTGCAATTCTACAATAGAAAACTGAAAATCCCCCAAAGGCACATGCTTCCCCAAAATCCCGCTCAAGGCCTGGGCTTCCTCTTCTGTTACTTTCTTCAGCCGAACCTTTCCAGTAAGCTTTCCATATTTTTCGTATTTTTTCTTCATTTCGATAAACATGGGATCATACAGAGGATTTCTTTTAAAAAAGGAGGCGCATTCCTTAGCCGCTTTTTCTTTCACTTTATTGCTCCTCAATCATTTTCTGTTTTCCATTCCATAAGTAATAGATGACCGTAACCACCTGGGAATTCGCAGGCCGCAGCAATTCCGCGATACGCAGGGAAGGCACGTCTGCATAACAGCCCCATAACACCTGGGAATTCATGATATAGTCAAAATCAAATTTTTTCACCAGCGCGAACATGCTGCTGATATTCTTATCGTCTACGCCGGCAAACGCCTCGTCCAGGGCGATGATTCTGGGCAGATCCTTATGCTCCGCCTTTTTATACTGCGCGTTTACCGCCGCGAACAGGGGAACATACATAGCCATGGCCTTTTCCCCGCCGCTGAAGCGGTTAAAGGCCCCGTTCGTCAGCTCTTTCCTATTCTCCCCGCTGCGGTAATAATACATTTTAAATTCAAACCATTTCCGGTAATCCAGCGCCTCCCGCACCACGTCAAAATAGCTTGGCACCTCGCCGTTTTCCTCCGCCGCCTGCTTGACCATATAAATCTTATTTCGAAAATGCACGGAAATTTTTGCAATATCTTCCGCAGTCATCAGCTCTCTGTCCCGGTTCAGCAGCTTTTCCAGCTCCGCCGTGTCCAATTCTTCCTCCCCTTCCGCCGTTTTTGCCCGCCAATCTAGAGAGAATGTAAGAGACATAGAGGTATCCATTTTCCGCATGAGCGAAGACATATCCTGAATCCACCGTCTGCTTTCGGCAATGCGGAGATTCAGCTTTCTGCTTAAGGTATCGGAGAGAATATTTTCAAATAATTCCCGGTCCTTTTGGCGGATCAGTACTTCCGTTTCGTCAATTTTCTCTTTGACGATCTTATAGAAATCCTCGAAATACAGCTTGCGCCCCTGCATATAGGCGACGATCCTGTGGCGCTTGCGCAAGATGGACGCATCACCGGTCGCCTCGCCGAAGCACTCTTCCATAAAAACGCCATACGCCGCCAGGCTTCCCATATGTCCATGGAAGATACGGTCTAAATTCGATACCATTTCTGCCACGGATTTATTCCTGTCATTTTCTGACAAAACAGTCCTTGCCTGCGCAGCCGCCCCCGGTATCGTTTCCTTTTCCCGGGCAAATACCAGCGCCAGAGACAATTCTTCTTCGAAATATCTTCTAAGCTGTCCCTCTTTTTCAGATTTCTTCCAAACGTCCGCCTTTTGGTTTTCGATATCCGGCTCCAATCTTTGGAGATCTGCTGTACAGACGGCCTTTTCAATCTCTGTTTGCCTTTCCGCCTCGTTTTTCTCCTCTAATTCCTGATTAATTGCCTGTAAACGCGCGGCCTTTTCTCTGTTTTCCGGCGCGTTCAAAAATTCCTGCAGCCGTTCGATCTGTATCTGCTGCTCCTGTTCCTCCCGCCGGGCCTTCCTTTGGTGCTGGTCGTCCACATCCAGCGCCGCCTCCGCCTGCTCTCTTCGCTGATTTTGTGTGATTTCCTTATTATTCTCCGCCGAAAGGTATAGGACAACCGTCAGCATTTCATCCAGACATCTCTGATACTCCTGTAGTGCCTCTGCTACCTCTTCATAGCCCTCGACGCTTCTTTCATAGGGCATTTCCCGACAGCAGGCGATTACCCGCTGCCACACCTGCTTCTTTTTTTCTTCGCAGGCTTCCTTCTCTCGCTGCTTTTTCTCACATGCCTGCCTACAGTTTTTATACGTCCAGTCCGCGTTCTTCCGGATTTCGATCGCCTGATCCAAATCGGTAAACGTCGGCAGCGCCCGATATTCTTCATCCAGGACCTTTTGCCGCTGATTGCATCGGTCGATTTCCGCCTCCAGTGCTTCTATCTCCCGCCAAAGAAGCTGCAGCTCCTCCTGCTTTTTTTGGATCTGTTCTCTTTTCTTTTCCCGCCGTACGGCTTCTCCGATATAACAGGCCTCCCGCTCCGGCTTACTATAGCCTTCCAGTGCGCCATGGCGGAAATAGCCGTCCGGCCGTAAGACGATTCGCGCATCCTTGTCCGTCCCAATATTTCTCAAAATCCCCTCTACCGCCTCCCTAAGCTCCGGGACGGCAGCAGCCGCCGTTAATTTTTCATAGACCTCTTTGGAAGGCTCCCCAAAATACAGAAGCTTATCCGCCCCTTCCCCTACGATCCGGATCGCCTTCTCATACTCTTTAGGCGCGACGATGAGCGCATCTAAAAGTCCCGCGTCTTCCAACTGGCATTCCAGCAGGCTCCGTTCCTCTTCGGAAAGATTTTCCGCAAAATCCACTCCTTCATAAAAGGGGAGAAAGGAAATATTGCCCTCTGCCAGCTTCTCCCTCGTCCGATCGACGGAATCTTTTCGTACAGGAGCCATTTCCAGATTTTTTTCCAGCTCCTCCAGCTCCCTTTGGCAGCTTTGGGCCGCTTCCTTTTTCTCTTCCTTTTGCGCCCGCAGCTCCGCTGTTTCCTGCAGCAAATTCCCTCTTTTGCTCTCCCATAGCCCCGATAAGAGCCTGTGCACGCATCCATAATCCGCCGCGCTCTGGTATTGCTGCACGTACCCCGTCATTTGTTCCAATTCTCTTTTCGTCAAGGAAAATTCCCGGCCTTGCTCCTCCAGCTCATAGTACGCTTCCAGCAGGCGATCTCTTTCCGCATATTCCATGGTTTCCGCCTCTTGCGCCTGCTGCTGTGCCTGCGCCTGTTCCCTTTCCAGCTCGGCGTACTCCTCTGACAGACGATCCCATTGCGCCTGTACTTCCTTTTGCACTTTCAATTCTGCAAGGGCCGCCTGTATTTTCCTGTATAATTCCTCCAATTCCCGTTTGATTTTCCTGATTTCCTCCGGGCCCCTCTCCTGTTCCCACAGCTTTTTCACCTGCGCATGTTTCGAAAAGCTAAGAACCTCCTGCAGACTGTCCATCTCACCTAAAAGCTGCTCTATTTCAAAGCGATACTCGCTGGCCTTTTTTCGTATTTCCCGGATGGCGGCGTCGCATTCCCGCATCTCTTCCCGGCGTAGTTCTATGCTCTGCGCATAGATTTTGGCTTCCCGTTCGGCTTCCTCCCTGCGTTTCTGACACTGCCGCAGCTTTTGAGCCGCCTCTTCTAAGTCCGTCGTCCCAATAGCCTCTTTTTCCTTTTCCAGCAGCTTCCTTTGCGCCGCCAATTCCAAACTGCGCCTGCGGGCTTTTTCCAATTGTTCTTTTTTTTCTTTACATTCCTTTATTTTCGCCTCCAGGCTTTCTTTTCCCTCGTCCGCCTTCGCTTTTTCTTCCAGATAAGCGGCCGCTTTTTGTGCCAGCATATATTGATTGTATTTTGTATATTCCTTCCGGATAATCTGCAGGTCTTTGTAAGCTCTTTTTAAACCCTCCAGCTTATCCTGGATATCGTCCATTTTTTCCATGGCGTCCACCATGGCGCGCAGATCTTCGTCGGACAGAGCCTGTAAGGAATCGTTTAATATCTCGTATACTTTCGTCGGCTTGAATTCCTTGGAAAGCTTCGGCGCCCGGACCTTGATCAGAAGGCGGATAAACTGCTCGTACTGTTCCTGTCGGGGAAATCCGAAAATATATTTATTCACCAGGCCCATATAGTCCTTTTGCGCCTCCGTAAAAGGATTTTCTTCGCCCAGCTTCTTTTTTATTTCCTGTTTGGTACAGGCGATTTTCGTATTTCCCGCTTCCCGGTATAGGGAAAAATCGTAGCCAATCCTTCTGCCGTCCAGCAAAACGAAGCCCCAAAAGCCCATGCTCTTTCCCTTTTGCGCCTGCTGGCCAATACCGATCGTCCGATAGCGGTTCCCCTTTTGAAATTCCAGGTACAGATAGCCCGTGGCCTCTTCCTTTTCCCCGTCGCCCAGAAAATAATATTCCATCCTCCGGTCGCTGGAGCCAAAGGGATCCAGACGGCTGGGCGTCCTGTCCCCGTCCAGGATAAATGGTATAAAGCTCTGCGTCGTAATGGATTTTCCGGAGCCGTTCTGCCCCCGCAGCAGCAGCTTTCCATCAGCAAAGGAAAATACTTCGTCGTCATACAGCCAAAAATTCACAAATCCCATCCGATTCATATGCCAGCGTTCACTCATTCTTTTTCTCCTTTGCGAAAAAATCTGCCGGATAACTCCCAATACTCTTGCCTGCCGCCGGGCGGATGAAGATCTCCCCTTCGTTTATATCCAGCATCATCCATGCCTGCATATACGACGTCACCGCCTGCAGTAGCTTCCCATCGTCCATTTCCCGGTATTCCTTGCTCCAGGCCGACTGGTATTTTTCCCGGCATTCCTTCAACACCGCCTCAAATTCCTCCCTGGAAACCGCGATACTTTCATCTGCCCGCCTCTTCCATACGCCCGCCTCGAGCCTTTCCTTGCAGATCCGACATACAAGCAGAACCAACTCCGGCAACATGGCCTCTCTTGGATGTCCTTCGCCGAAGCACTCTTCATCCATCACCAGAAAAGCCGCGTTCTTGTGCACATGCAGCTGCCCGCCCAGATAATCGTGGAAATTCTTCTGAATCCATTGCCGCTGATTTTTCAGATATATACCGTCCGGATCGTCATTCTGTTTCCAATACAGCGCGGGCGCAGCCGCCAGCTGCCTGTATACGCGGTTAATCCTGTAATGCCCCCGGTCGGCTTCCCCCTCCTCTGTCTGCCGTTCTTCAAAATCTCTATAAGACGAAACTTCTGAAATGCTGTACGCCAGATTGACCGCCATATATCTGGAAAGCCCTGTATTTTCATAGAGGATTTCTTCCCCCATCCGGCCGCCGCTTTCCTTATTCCTTTCATATACTTCAATGAGCCCCATGCTCTCACAAAACTGCAGAACCCGCACCAGGGATTTTCGCTGTGTAAAGGACGTCCAATCCACCTCCAGCACGCCCTTTAGCTGTAATTCCAGCATATCTACCAGCTCGGATAAGAGAAACTGCTCCTGCTCTTCTTTATCCTCCAAAAAGGTCAGCACAGCACAAAAAAGACAGTAGTCTCTGGTTTCCGTAAAATCTGTAATCCCCATATAGGCTTCTGCGCGCGCGGGGATTTTTTCTATTTTTATGATCCGTTCATTATTGATCACAGACCATCCCAGCTGCTCCCGGAAAAATTTCTGGCATTTGGGCAAGTCCCTGCGCGCTTTTGTATATAACTCTTTATTTCGTTTCTTATCAATCCAGTAATTCTCCATGAATACTTTCGCCGTTTCCATATGATTCATCCTCAAATTCTAAAATATACAAAGGCATCACCAGGTCTCCGTCTTCGCATTTCAACGTATGCCGGCCTTCTTTTCTTATCAGGTGAAACGCCTGGCCGTACTCCGTCCTTCCTCTCCCTAAAGCTGTCAGATTCGCCTGGGCAATCCAGCGCAGAAGCGTCTCTCTTGTATTGACGGAAATGCGTTCCTCGATCTGGCTGACATCCAGCCGGCAGCCCTTGATATATTTCATCACCAGCGCTTTATCCTCTTCCAAGCGCTGTAAATATTGATTCCGCTGCGCCAGCTTTTCCAAAGCCTTACTTTCAAAGCCAGACTTCTGTATCCTGGGCTTATAGGTTCTGATATGCGGCTTTACTTCATAGATCGATGGAATTTCCTCGAACACACTGCTGTTGATGCTGTCTGTGGAACGGGGCTGATTGATTTTCAAATGTCTTACATGCTGTATGCCAAAAACATGGGCGGAAAGCTTATGCGCCTCTTCCATGCTTTCGCATTGTACGAACATCTGCATAAATTTCTTATAATCGTCCTTTCGGCTGACGCCCCAGTTTTGCATCTGCACAATCAGCGCCGCGTTCTGAATAATCTTACGGATAATCTCGTCCGTAATATCCAGGATTTTCTGACTTTCACTGGGATATTGGTCCGTGGAAATAAACCATGCAAACAGACTCTTCCATTTTCCATAAATATTTTTCCTGATGCCGTTTTCCTTTTGCAGCTGTATCGCCGCGTCCGGATGCGGTATGGCCATCTCGCTTTCTATGACCTTTTCCAGCACTTCCCGAACGGCCGCCTCCGGAAGCTTTTTCAGAATATTTTCTATTCGTATGGATTTATTTTGTAGCTGCCCGACAAACTCCTGCAAATAGGAAATAAAGCGATCCTTGTGCAGGACAAATTCTACGGATTTTAAAACCTTTTCGGACTTTTCCGAATAAAATTCCCGTAAATAGTCCTGATAATTTCGATTCAGCCGCTTAAAATCTTCCTGCAAATTTCCCCACCATTCGTTTATCTGCTCCAAGCTCTGCCCACCGATCTGCGCCATTTCACGTAACGCATTTTCAATCCGTACAAAATAATTGGTGGACAAATTTCCGCCCTCCATAAAGAGATTCTCCAGTTTTACGGTCATTCTTTCTATTTCCACAGCGTATTCCGACATGGTGTAGCGATACTGCTTATTCTTATATTCAGCGATCGTATACACTCTCTTGGGATCCTGGATCGGCATGAGATTTTTCCAGCCGACCAGCGTCTCCAGATCCAGCTTTAACTGCTCCATCGAATAATCGGAAAACTCCGGATATTCCCTGATACGTTCCAGCACATCTTCTTTATATAGCTGAAAATGCATTCGCTCATATTCTGTAAAAAAAATCCGCATAATCCGCCTGTACTGCGGCGCGTTCCCTGCCGTCAAATAGGCGGCTTCCCCGATCGCCTCCAAATATCGCAACTTTTTATCCTCCGCTTCCTTCATTTCCAGAATTATTATAACAAATACTTTCGCCTATTTATATCGTTTTTCGAAAAAATACACATATTTTGTAACTATTCAGCCTCCGGCGAGGAACAGAGTCCTTCTTGGCTACTTCTATGTGTTCTTGCAAACTTTGCCGCAGGCGCCAAGTCCTGGGCCAAATAGTTGCCATGCTTTCTGCGTCTTCGCCAGAAAAAGCAAACCACAGAAAGCTTGTCACCGGCAGCTTTTCTGCATACAAAGGTATAAAAAGGAAACAGATGGCCTCTTTTTCAGAAACCACCTGTCTCCTTTTACTGTTTGGAAGGTATCAAATGTTATGGGAAATTAATTTTTCCCGAGAAATTTTCCTTTTACAAATCGAAGCGCTTCGCCGATTTCTCTATCTAAAGCTGCTTCGTCGGCATGATGACTCATGTCCCGCCAAACCTTAATATCGCTTCCAACCGTTCCGCCCATACGGACAAAGGGCTCCATCACCACTGCGCCGTCATACTGAATGTCCCGAAGTCCCCGGCCAATCGCATCCCAATCCATATGTCCTTTCCCCGGCACTTTTCGATTCGCTTCCCCGATATGAAAATATAGATATATCCACGCTTATGCCTCTGGAGTCTTCTTTGCATATCGCCGAAAGCTTTTCCACCTCCGACCAGATTATGCATTTTATGGTCGCACTGCTGGAAAAGGGAAAGACGCTGTGCACGCCTTCAAATTCCGTTGCCTCGGCCGCGCAGAAAATCAAAGATTACCTGGATCTGCATTTTGCCGAAGACATAAGCTTATCGGATCTATCCGAAATCGTCCATCTGAACAGTAAATACGTCAGCGATCTCTTTCGAAAGGAATACGAAATCACTCTTACGAATTATGTCACACAAAAAAGGATGGAAAAAGCCAAGCTACTACTGCTCCGCTCCAAAGATCCCATCGTTGAAATCTCCGAACAGGTGGGCTATAACGACGCCAAATACTTTACCAGGCTTTTTAAACGGAACAATGGGATTTCCCCCGCACAATTCCGGAAATTATATAAATAATTTATTTCCCGGCAATGTGCGCATCGCTAAACATGCCTATAGAACGAAAGGATTTCACTTATGAAAAAGCTGCAGATTTCCGCCAAAGCGATCTTTTCTGCAATCAAAAATTATCTGCAAGACATGCGTATGCAAAAAACTCTCTTGAGCTTATTTCTAATTTCCATAGGACTTATATGGCTTTTACCCGTCTCCTTTCTCGGCTTATGGACATTCAAAACCAATCAGCTCCACAGAGAAAATGCCATCCATCACGGATTAGAATCCAAGCTCGGAACCGGCACTTTAACCTTAAAAGCTTATATTACAGAACAACGGCTGGTCGTAAACGTAAAAGACGACGGTTGCAGAATCTCCCAGGAAAAACTAGAAGCCATTAACCAGGCCCTGGCCAGCAACGCCCCTATTGCATCCCATAAAACACAGAGAATATCCGTAGGACTCTCTAATGTGAACAGCCGAATTAAATTTACCTATGGAGATATGTATGGAATTAATATTTATAGCACCGAAGGGATCGGCACCGACGTACAGATCAATCTTCCCTTACTAAAACAATAAGCAGCCACTATAGAAAAAACACATGGGTTCTTCTATCTATGTGACTGCCTGTCGTATTCCCAAGAGAAGCCGCAGCTTCCCTTTAAATCCGGGGATGAGTTTTCATATACACATCCCGCATTTTGTTCGCATTGAGACTTACATACACCTGTGTGGTGGAAATGTCCGAGTGTCCCATCATTTCCTGCACGCTCTTAATATCCGCCCCATTCTGCAGCATATGCGCCGCAAAGGAATGGCGCAGCGTATGCGGCGTAATGTCCCCGGTAATTCCCGCGCTGGCCGCGTAGCCTTTGAGCATTTTCCAAAAACCCTGGCGGCTCATCGTCCCGCCGGAGCAATTGGTAAAGAAAATATCCGTGTCCTTTCCTTCCAGAAAGCTCTCCCTAGCTTCCTGCAGATAACGACTCAAGGCCTTTTTGCATATGTTGCCAAACGGGATATTCCGCTCTTTTCCGCTTTCCCTACATGTAACGTATCCCAACAAAAGATTGATATCTGAAAGCCTCACATGCACCAGCTCGCTAACCCGCATACCGCTGGCATATAAAAGCTCCAGCATCGCCCGATCTCGCAACCCTTTAGGTGTCTTCGTATCCGGCTGCGCAAGCAGCAAATCCACCTCTTCTACAGATAAGATCTCCGGCGTCTTCTTCTCCACGCGCGGAGGGTGCAGCTCTTCAGAAATATCTTCCCGGATCAGGCCTTCCCGAAACAGATACTGGAAAAAAGCCCGGATAGACGCCACGCTCCTGGAAACGGTAGAAGAGGCAAAATTCTCCCTTTCAATATACAAGATGTACGCTTCCAGCTGCGTAGGCGTTACACCCGATACTTCGTCCACACGCTCATTCGCCAGAAACTGCGCCATTTTTCTTAAATCCCGCCGATACGAGACTTCTGTATTTCTGGATGCTTTCTTTGTCCTATGTAGGTAATTAATAAAATCCTGAATTGCATTTTCCATGTACTTTCTTTCCAATCTAAAGTATTGTAAAAGCAATTCACCCTTCGATCCACCGCCCTAATCCCCTTTTGGCCTTCCGATGGCAGATTTTGCCATCGAAAGCATACAGCCATAGCTTTATTATACGCATAACCGTTCCCGAAAGCAAATTCTTTTTTTGGCGAAATACTATACAATGCTACGAATTGTGTCTTATAGATACCAGGTTTCGTTTTCCTATACGAGGTTCCTGCCATATATAGCAGAAAATCCCTAAAATCATTCTACAATATGTAAAACAGAAATCAGAAAATCTACGATTTCCGGGCTGGCGTAAGCTTCCAGAAAAATCCCCGCCAGATAGATTCCCAGAAGCAGCAGGATCGGGCCGCCATACCGCCCGTATTCTCCCAGGGGGATCTTCATGGTCGTCCAGCCCCGTAGCGAAATACTAAATACAATTTCTCCCAACAGAATAATAGCCGCCATATAAAAGAAATACTGCGGCAGCAAAAATCCCAAAGCCAAAACGCCGCCTTTGATCCCCAATTCCAAAAGCCCCAGCGTTAAAAGTCCACCCGCTAGAAAGCCCAGAATTAAAACGGCCAAAACAGATACGATTACCCCGAAGATCGTCACGGCGCTTAAAAGCCCCAACAACAGGGGAATTCCCCGAAGCTGCAAAAGCCGCAAAAAGAAGTCCCTATCCGGTACCTCCTGCGCCGAAAAGGAAGCCAGCGCCGCGATTGCCGCCGCCTCTATCTGCCGTCCTCGGCTTTTCCACCAGAAATTCAAAAACAAGACGCCCAGGGAAAAACCGCAAAAAAATAACGCCAAAAACAAAGACGCCTCTCCAAAGGGATTCTTCATTTTCGCTTTTCTCATAACATCACCCCTTCCATTTTATGGCAGGGGTGATGATTTTAGAAGCAATGTCTTACCACTCTGCAATATTTCCGTCCGGCGTATGCCATACGGGATTTCTCCATTCTTCCCATTTAGCCGCCATTTCCCGTACCTTTTCCTCGTTAATCTGCACGCCAAGACCCGGGCCGGTCAGCTTATCCACATAGCCGTCTTTATAGACGAAGACCGATTTGTCCTCCAGATAGTCCAGAAGATCGGAACCTTCATTATAGTGAATACCCAGGCTCTGTTCCTGAATAAACGCGTTCTGAGAATTAAAGTCTACCTGCAGACAGCTTGCTAACGCAATCGGGCCTAACGGGCAATGGGGCGCCAGAGCCACGTCGTAGGCTTCCGCCATCGCCGCGATCCGGCGTACTTCGGAAATACCGCCCGCATGGCTTAAATCCGGCTGAATGATGTCTACGCCGCCGCTGGTCAGCATATTCTTAAAGCCCCATCTGGTGAAATTCCTCTCGCCGGTGGCAATGGGAATGCTGGTACAGCTTTTCAATTCTCTAAAAGCTTCTTCATTTTCACAGAGTACCGGCTCCTCCACAAACATTGGGTGGAACTGCTCCAGCTCTTTCATAATGACCTTCGCCATTCCCTTATGCACGCGGCCGTGGAAGTCCAGGGCAATATCCATATCGTAGCCCATCGCGTCACGGATACTTCCCACTCTTTCTAGCACATCCTCTACGACCTTATAATTATCAATCCAGGAAATTTCCGGCGTAGCGTTCATCTTTACCGCACGATAGCCTGCTTCGAATTTTTCTTTGGCTGCGGCGGCCACATCGGAGGGACGATCTCCGCCGATCCAGCAATATACCCGCATTTTATCCTTTACCGCGCCGCCCAGGAAATCGTAGACCGGCATATTGTGCGCCTTGCCCTTAATGTCCCAGAGAGCCTGGTCGATACCGGAAATGGCGCTGGAAAGGATCGGGCCGCCCCTATAAAACGCGCCTCTATACAATATCTGAAAAATCTCTTCGACATTTTCTGCGGATTTGCCAATCAGGTAGTCCTTCATCTCATGGACAGCCGCCTCTACGGTGGAAGCCTTTCCTTCGATAACCGGCTCTCCCCAACCTACCAGGCCGCTCTCGGTCGTAATCTTCAAAAACAGCCAGCGGGGCGGCACTTTAAAGGTTTCTATTTTCTGTATCTTCATCAAGATTCTCCTTTCTTACCTGCGTATTTTCACAAAAGCCTCTGAAAATACACAGCTTTCCCTGTATTTATGCTTCAAAAAATGCCTGGGGATTTTTCACCAGAAGCTGATCGATCTGCTCCTCCAAAAAGCCCTTCTGCCGCAACAAAGGCAACGCATAACGATGGATGTAACGGTAATTGTATTTCGCGTCATCCGGATCGGACTCTTTCATTACATCCCAGTCATACTGTCCCAGATCCACGAAGCTGGCATAATCATGCGAAATAATCAGCTGTTCAATCCAACCCCGTTCGCAGAGTTTCATAAGGGTATCCACCCGCTTTTCCAGCGGGTTCTTTTCATCATCCCCAAAGCGGTCCAAGCCGATGTAACAGCCGCGGCTCAAAAGCTCCTCTAAATAGCCGATATCGTTCGTATCGCCACAGTGGCCGATCAAAATCTTTTTCGGATTTAGGCGGTATTTGTCGAAAATATCCATCTGCCCTATGCCGCTCCGATTCGCATAGCAGGAATGCGTAGCTACCGGAAGGCCGCTGTCCGCCGCCGCCATGGCGTGGGCATGCAGCATAATCTCATTCACCGGCGTGATCCCCGCCACATCGGTGGCGCATTTGATCAGGCCGGGCTTGCTGTCGGTCCCCTGCATGCCTTTTGTGATATCCAACATGATAAATTTATAAAAGCTTTCGGCCTTCCGGTTGAACGTCCACTGATTTTCCGTATAGAAGAAGCCGGTGGCCGCAATAATCTGCATACCGGTTCGTCTGGCCACGTCCAGCATTGCATGGATGTCCCGGCCCAGGCAGACGGGAGATTGCTCCACCATCGTCCGTACGCCGATATCCACCGTCCGCTTCACATCCTCCACGGCCCGTTCGATAAACGGCTCATACTGAAACCATTCCGCATAGCACTGGCGCATTGTCCAATTGGCCTGCAGGATATGCTCGTGCATCAGCGTGACGCCCAACTGATCGGTGGAAATAGGGCCTGTTACGCTCTGTATTACTTTCGCCATAATTACTCCTTTGTCTGCTTTAGACCATCTGTTCCGTCCGACGGATCATCTCATCCTGGGCCTTCTTTCCCATTTCCACGAAAAAGGCACTGTATCCGGTCACACGTACGCAAAGCGTCCGGTATTTCTCCGGATTCTCCTGCGCCGCCAGTAGAGTCTCCTTATCTACCACATTCATCTGTACCTGCATGCCGCCGTTATCCATATATGTCTTAAATAGAGCGCACATGGCGTCTAGCCCTTCCTCTCCCTTTACGGTAGAGGGATGTAAGCGCAGATTTAACGGCCCTCCTGTAATCCTGTCAAAGGGCACCTTCGCCAGGGAATTGAGCATCGCCGTAATACCGGCAATGTCTGCGCCCTCCGCAGGAGACTGGTTCTCGCTGAGCTGCTCCCCGGCCCGCCGGCCATTGGGCGTCGCGCCCACATAGCGACCCATGGTCGTGAAATCCCTGTCCGTGGAATACGTAGGCCACATCTGATACAAATACTGCTCTCCATTGTAGGCTTCCAGCGCCTTTACAAAGCAGTCCGTCACCACTTTAGCATATTTATCCACAGCTTCGATATCATTGCCGAATTTATCTAGCTTCTTTTTCAGACGCAGCGCAAGCGTTTCATTCTCCGCGTAATCCTTGGCCATCATATCGGCCAGCTCGGCCAGCGTATATTCCTTTTTCACAAATACCAGCTGCTCGATGGCGTAAAGCGAATCGATCACGCTGGCCAAGCCGCAGCCCTGAGTAACGATCTTGTGATACTTCGTGCCGCCCTTCGTCCAGGTTTCGGCGTTTTCGATGGTGCCTTTCAAGAAACAGTCCTCGATACGCATCCGGTTCCCAGTAAATTGCTGCTCTTTGGCAAAGTCTATTTCGAAGCCCTTGCGGAATTCTCCTACCAGGAAGGAAAGCTGTTCCTGATAAGCCTCCAGGAATTTCTCCATCGTGGCGATCTCTTCCGGCGCCTTTGTCTTTACGCCGTAATAAGCGCCAGTCATCAGGCCGGTCATCCGATCGTCGATATCAAATTCGCATTCCCGCGGCTCCTTGCCTGCCCGGGGATCCATCGGATAATCCCCCTGATGCAGCGCCAGCTCCAAGGGCTTTAATAAATTGATCCATACTTGACGGAGGCCTCCCTCCATAGCCGGGATATTCGGATCATTACAGCCGAAGAAACCGTAATCGTAAAGCTCCGGCTCTTCTACGCCCCAGGACGCTAGGGCCGGCAGCATCGTTTCGTCATTATATACCACCAGCGTAGTATTTTCCCGGATAGCCTGACAAACTTTACGCCAGAAATCCTCCGGTATGCCCTTGTAATAACGAACCACGATAAAAGGATTGCGCAGCTTTAATTCCCTCGCAGCCTCTACCATCAGGTAGGACAGCTCGTTGACGCCGCCAGCGCCGTTGGCGCACTTTCCTGCCAGAATCAGATAATTGGGATCGTCGAAGGTAACTTCCATCGTATAGTCCGTTCCTTCCGTCTCTACAGACATATGATCCACTTGCATCATGATTTCGTTGTTTTTAAAATAAAATTCCTCCAGCAGATCCAACGCCTGCTCGCGGGTACATACACGATTTTCCAGATCCGCCTGGTAAAATTTCAGCAGATACTGATCCATCCGGCTTAAATTCAGCACGCCGCAGCCGCAAATCTTTTGCAGCACCAGGATGAGCATCCAGATCAGCTGCAGCGCCTGGGCAAAGCTGGCCGCCGGCTTTCGGGCGATATGGCGCAGATCCTCCGCCATTTCCATCCGTCCCTTTTTTTCGGCCTCGTCAGCATAACGCTCGATATAGCTGCTGATGGCTTCTATGCAGATCGCTACTCCCTCTAAAAATACTTCCTGGTCATGGGAAAGGTCTCCTGCCTTCCTGCGCGCCTGCACCTTTTTGGCGATTCCTTCCAGGCCTCCGGATAAGATACCCTCCCAATCCATTGCCAGATGGCCGAAAGAAGGGAACCAATAGGGACGGCAGCGTAGCCAGTTTTCTGAATAATAGAACAGGATCTTCTCATGGCGCTGACTGGTAGGTATATCCCACCACCGCTGGTAAACGGACCAGATCTTTTCCTCTTCTTCTTTTGTGGGAATCCTGGTCACTACACTTCCGGCCAGCAACTCATCCTCTTCAAAAACTACAGAAATCCCCTGTAAAATATGTTCCAGAGTATGTCCGTACCGGATACCGTCCTCTTCCTTTTCAAATAACGTCTCCGCCTCAAAGACCCGCTCGATACGCTCCATAAACGTTTCTTTATAATCTCTGTCGAACCAGTGGTCCATTCGTTTTTGCAGACTTTCTTTCAACACTTTTATCCGTCTCCTTTACCGCACGCACCGCTTTCCCAGTATCTCCTGGAGCTGTGCCATTGTCTCCTCCGTGGGAGCTTTGAAAGTTTCCATTGCTATCCCAAGACCTTTCGCCTTTTCCAGGCCCATGGTATGGTAGGGCAAAAGTCGTATCTCTTCCGCCCCCTCGTACCCGTCCAGGAATCCCGCCAACGCCTCCATATTCTCCCGAGTGTCATTAATTCCGGCTATAACTGGCACGCGAATATGCAGACGTCGGCCTTCCTCTAACCAGCCTTTTGCATTCTGCAAAATCCTGGCGTTCGATACGCCTGTATATTTTTTGTGCAGGGCTTCGTCCATGATCTTTAGATCCAAAAGGATCAGATCCACATAGGGCAATACCTCCCGATACGCCTCCGCCGGAATGTTTCCCGCCGTATCCAGAGCCACATGGATGCCCTCCGCCTTCACAAGGGGAAGAAACTCCTTCAGAAATTTCCACTGCAGCATCGGCTCTCCGCCGGAAACCGTCACGCCTCCGCCAGAATTTTCGTAATATTTCCGATCCTGCAGCACGGCTTTTAAAAGCTCCCCGGCCGAAATATCCCGGCCGGACACTTTGATCGCGCCATTTAAGCAAGCGTCCTCGCACTTTTTACAAAGAAGGCATTGTTCCAGGTCGTTTTCCTGCCGCTGTTTGGGGCCGATATGTTTCGGGCAGACGGCTTCGCACATACCGCACCGGGCGCATTGCTCCTGAAAATACTCCAACTGAATATCCGATAGATACGATTCCGGATTATGGCACCAGGCGCACCGCAGATTACAGCCCTTGAAAAATACGGTCGTGCGAATGCCGGGACCGTCGTGAGTGCTGAATTTTTGTATGTTAAAAATCCGTCCATCCATTTCTTTATCCCCGCTGTTTTGCGATTTCCACAATCTGAGCCGCCACATCGGTGATCTTCTGATACTCACCGGCGGCGATCCAATCACGCTTAGTTAGATTTCCGCCAATTCCAAGGCCCAGGGCGCCCGCGTCTAGAAATTCCGCTGCGTTTTTCTCAGAAACGCCGCCTACGGCCAATAGCGGAATGTGGGGGAACGGGCCGCTGCTGATGGCTTTGATGTAGCCTGGCCCTAAGGTTCCCGCTGGAAATACTTTTACAAAATCCGCTCCCCAGGCGTAAGCGTCCGCAATCTCCGACGGCGTCATAGCGCCCGGCATGGACACCAATTCCTTTTCCCTAGTATAAGTAATGATCTCCTGGCTGGTATTGGCGGAAATAATATACTGCGCGCCCGCCTTTGCCACCAGATCCACCTGGGCTTTCGTCATAACCGTGCCGGCACCCAGGGACATTTTCCCATCAAAGGCCTCCAGAATCTGGTAAATAGACTGAGCTACCTGGAAGTCATCCTGGGGACGCTTCTGATCAAAGGCGATCTCCATCATACGGACGCCGCCTTCATACAAAGCCTTCGCCAGCTCCATACATTCCTTTGGGGAAAAACGCCGCACAATAGCGATCACCTTTTCCTGCAATACCTGCTCTTTGATCTGCTCTCTCATAATCTTCTCCCTTCTGTGCGTTTTGGACATCATCCGGCTATCTGTGAAAGAATACGCTGCTTCTTTTACTCTTCCTCCGTCTTATGATCTCGCACGCAGCGTTCAAATTCCTGATAGATTCGCCGGTTCAACGCCTGTACCTCTTCTTCGCAAAGCTTTGTGATCTCCCGGTCGTACGTCAACACGCCGTTCACCTCTTCCTCCACATCGGAAAGCTGGGTATAGACCGCCGCACTCAGTCCATTCTTCAGATTCGGCAGGATATCCCGCTCCATCAGCTTTTTATAACCGTCGGTCAGCTCTTCCTGGCTTCTATAGTCCTTATAACTATATAGCTTATCGTAGCTGGTATGCCCTTCCACCTTCCAGGTATAACCGCCGTATTCCGTCAACGCAACTACCCGATCCTTGGGAGAAACCTTCAGCGGCCGCCAATAATTATGGATGCTGTACATATCGCCGCCTCCCTGGTCAAACCAGCCGCTGGCCTCGTCGATCAGCCGCGTATGATCCCAAGCCGCCACAAGAGAGGAGGCTTTCGCCGCGTCAAACTGGCCCCAGCCTTCATTAAAAGGCACCCAGGCCGCGATACTCGGGAAATGATAGAGCTGCTTGATCATTCCCTTGAGTTCCCGGAAATACTCCTGCCGCCCCGCCTGATCCTGCCTAGCAAACGCCGTATATTTATCATCCCGGATTTGCCGTCCGGACCACATCCAAAGATTCGGGAGTGTGCATACGAATTTCATATGATACTCTGTTCCGCCATTGATCATATCCTGCCAAACCAACATGCCGATCTTATCGCAATGGTAATACCATCGGGCCGGTTCGATCTTAATATGCTTGCGGAGCATATTATAACCCAATTCCTTCATCCGGCGGATATCATAAATAAGCGCTTCTTCGCTGGGCGGCGTCAAAAGGCTTTCCGGCCAGTAGCCCTGATCCAAAAGCCCGTTATGGAAATAAGGCTGTCCGTTCAAGAAGAATCGCAAAATCCCCTTTTCATCCCGTTCCACCGAAAATTTACGCATGGCGAAATAGGATTCCACCTGGTCTTCTCCCATGGAAAGATGCAAATCATACAGATTGGGCTGCTCAGGACTCCAGGGGAAAACATTGGGAAGCTTTACCCGTATATTCTCGCCGGCCGCGCCTTGTACTTTCGCAATCTCCGCGCCCGCGAAAGAGATAACCCCTTCCACCGGATGAAAACTCCGATCGTCCGCAAAGACCTTGATCTGTATTTCCCCGGTATCGAAACGGGGCGTGATCTTTAACGCCTCAATATAATCCTTCGGTACCCGTTCCATCCAGACGGTCTGCCAGATGCCGCTCTGCGCCTGATACCACATACCGCCTCTTTTGAGCTTCTGCTTTCCCCGGGCATGGTAAGAAGTGTCCGAATCGTCCTGCACCACTACCTCCAGCTGGTTTTCTCCTTCCTGCACATAGGAAGTGATCTCTATTGTAAAGGCCAGATAACCGCCCTCATGCGTACCGGCCAGACTCCGGTTCACATAGACAGCGCAGCGCTGATCTACCGCTTCAAAATGCAGAAGCAGCCGCTCACCTTTTACGGGCTCCGCCCAAAAAGTTCTCTGATAATGAAGGTATTCTCCCGGCTGCAGTACTCTTTCCACACCGGAGAGGGCGCACTCCGGGGAAAAGGGTACCAGAATATGCCCCTGATATTTCTCCGGGAATTGTCTGTCTTCGGTGATCGCATAGCTCCAGGTCCCATTGAGGATCTCGTATTGCTTCCGGACCATCTGGGGCCTGGGATATTCCTGTAGGGGAACGTCGGGTACTTCCCTTCCCCATCTGCTGCATAATTTATCCATATTTTCCTCCGGTGGCAGCGCATTTTTCACACGCTGCCACCCGCCTTACCATTATTCAATATTTCTGTGGTTGCCTTCCATATCATCGTAGGAAAGGTTCATCGCGTCCTTGACCAAAATGCTGATGATATCAAATAATAAATACAAATGCTGCTCGTACTGATTTCCCATGGGCTGCATCGTCGGCACTACGTCGTGCTGCCGAGGCGCATTGGGATCCTCCAGAGAGTCCGCCATATACACCGTCGCGTGTACGAACAGATACAGATCGGCATAATTCTTTACCAGATTTCCTTCTGGCAAACATGTAAGAAATGCGATCTTTGCGCCTGTCTTACTTGCCTGCTCAATAATCCGTCTGTGAATGCCCACATCGCCTCGGCCGTCGGTAATGATAAACAGGTCGCCCTCATGCATACCAATCGTCGTGTCGTCAAAAAGCCAGTAGGTAGGTTTTCCTATATGAGCCATCCGCATAGCAAAGCCTCTGGCAGAAATACCTTCCCGTCCCGTTCCATGAATAAAAATGTGCTTCGCTTCTACAATCGCGTCCACCAGAGCTTTTAACTGCTCCATGTCCAGCATTTTAAATACCGCCTCATGCTCCTGCACGATAGCTTGATAACATTCTTCATACTTTTTTTGAATTTCCGCTGTATTCATTTCGCTCTCCTCCTACAAAACCGAACACTTTTCTTCATCTTTTGTAATAATAATTTTGATTGCCTCTTTCTTTCGAACCAGGTCGAAGCCCTTCTGCCAATCCTTCAGCAAAATGTGGTGAGAAATCATACTCTTAAGATCTACCTTGCCCATCTCCAGAAGATGCAGGATATTTTTCCAGGACACGTAATCATAGCCGAAATGACCTTTTACGGTAATTCCCAGATCCAAAAGATCGTCCAAGCTGCAATCGTAAGGCTTCTTGTCAAAGCCGATCTTAATAATCTCTCCGCCTTTGCGGACAACGGAAATCGCCTGACGCATCACGGCATTGGCGCCCGCCGCGTCGATCACTACCGGCACTTTGTCACCGCCTGTGATTTTATCTACCTCGGCTACAAGATCCTGCTTATCTGTAAAGATCACATGGGTCGCCCCGTATTTTTTGGCAAGCTCAATACGCGTCTGACCGCTTCCTTCCCGTGCCGCAACAATGATATTCCCACAGCCCATTAAGCTGGCTACCTGAATGGAAAAAAGCCCCAAAGGCCCAATACCAAAGACCAGAATATCCTCGCCTGGAAGGATGCTGGACTCCTGTACCACCGCCTTATAGGCATTGCAGATCGGATCCAAAATCGCCGCCTCTTCAAAGGATACATTATCGGGAATGTGAAACAGGGCGTTGGGATTGCGTTCCAGAAGGTCGCCCCGGATCTTCACATAATCGGTAAAACCGCCGTCCATACCGTACCCCATACCCAGACGCTCCGGGCACATCAGATATTGTCCCGTCGTACAGGCATGACATTTCCCACAAACATAACCGGTATTATCGGAAACTACCCGATCGCCCACTTTCCAATCCTTTACATTTTCTCCCACCTGGCTGACCACGCCGGAGAATTCATGGCCCAGCACTACCGGACAATTCAGGTGATGCGGATGATCTCCATTATCATATGCAATATCCGAGCCGCAGATGCCTGCCGCCTTCACTTCGATCAGCAAATCATCCGCTCCAATCTCCGGAACCGGTACGTCCCGAAGTTCTGTTTCGCGTGGGCCTGTGCCGTATTTCACTAATGCCAGCATAATTTTCTCCTTTCTTCTCTTGCAGACTGATCCCGCAGATATATGCACAGCCCTGCCAAAAGGCAGAGCTGCGCATGCATGATAACCATATGTACGGTTACTCTTTTTTCTGATACAAAGCCTTCAGGAATCCAACAGCAGATTATTTCGCCTCTGCCGCCTCTGCCTTTGCATGTTTTGTTTTTACTTTAAAGACGTCGGACTGCACACCGATGGAGATAATAATCAGAATACCCATGATAATTTTCTGCCACCAGGAATTTAAGCCCTGCGCATAGTTAAAGATCGTATTGATAACCGCAATAATCAGGATACCAAAGAAACAGCCGCTGAATTTCCCTTCGCCGCCGGAGAGCTTAATGCCGCCCAGAGCACACATAGCGATGGCTGTCGTCTCCCAGGTATCGCCGGCTGTCGGCTGACAGGTCAGAAGCCTAGAGCCAAGGAGCATGCCGGCAATCGCAGCAAATAGACCGCACATTACGTAAGCGCCGATTTTGATCTTTGCTACCGGCAGACCCATCATACGGGCCGCCTCTT
>CAOJIB010000030.1 GCA_948436455.1 uncultured Blautia sp. | reverse complement strand
TGATTGCATATATTCCCTCTCAGCTGTTGGCGTTCGCCTATGTAGGTTTAAGCGGATTGCGGGAACCTTTGGCGAAAACAGCATACAGAGATATCTGGATTAACTTTACGAGCCTTTTTGTGCTGCTGTGCATCCTCAATACAGCTGTTTGTGTTTTTAAGAAAAAGAAAGGGCAGAGAGGAAAAGAAGAATTATGATAGAATCTGTAAAAAAATTTATTCCGATTTTTGTAGGATTGTTTCTTATACTGCGTGGCCTGCTTTGGATTGCTGACGGAAAGAACGGAAACAGGAGAAGCTTTTTTGGGGCATAGCTGCCATTGTGGTAGGAATCATGGAAGCCTGCAAAAAGATAGAAGAAAAGAAAGTACAGGATAAATTAAAGGCGGAAATCAGTGAATCAGAGTCGGGAAGTGCCCCAGAGAAAAACTGAAGAATATAAAAAGGCGGAAAATCAGAATTTTCAGGGTAGATACTATGAAAAATATTGAAAAAAAGAAGCCGGTATTAAGCTGTGTAATACTGTTTGCGATATGTGGATCAGCCAGAATAATAGAATATTTTGTGATAAAGACGGACGAAACAATCTTTGCGGAAAATTTTTTTCACAAAGCTTTTGGAATTGCCGTTTTGGCGATTGTCCTTCATTTTCGTGGCGATACCTGGAAAAGCATTGGATTTATAAAGGGTAAAATAGTATCTGATTTTCTGAAAGGTTTTCTGTTGGGAGGCTGCTGTTTCCTTATGGCCTATTCCATGGAATGCCTGATGCTTTACCAAACCAATCACAATGTATCAATAGCCTTTTATATAAGTGGATTTACGCTAAATGGAGAAACGATACGGCATGACGGTTTTCTTTTCCTGCTTTTATGTATTGTGCTGAATCTCATAAATGTATGGATGGAGGAAGGTGTCTTTCGCGGCTTATTTATGAAAATCCTTGCCCAAAAGCTATCCTTTATTCGTGCCGTACTTCTTATCGCTTTTTTATTTGGGATCTGGCATTGGATTATGCCGTTAAGAGATTATGTACAGGGGAATATATCGCTTGTTGATTCCCTGATTATGGGTATTGGTTATATTGTATTGGCTGGGATTATGAGTGTAAAATGGTCGCTCCTGTATAAAATAACAGGGGCATTGTGGATGGGACTTGGCGACCACTTGTTTAATAATGTTATTGTAACAAATCTGCTGCATGTGATTTCAAATGGTGAAGCTGATCATATGCAGATTATACGAATTATGATTGGTCAAATGTTATCTTTTTCTATTATCATGATATGCTATAGGAAAATATGGAAGACTACCAAATATGGAAAAGTTGAAGATTGATATCAAGTAACAGCAACGAAAATCGGGATTGTAAGGAGGAAAATAAATGGCGTATATACAGGTAACAAAGGATAATATTGAAAAGGAACATATTTGCTGTGCGATTTCTAACAACAAAGATATTCAGGTATCTTCCAAAAAAGAGAGGATGATGAAATGCTTTGATGATGGACTTATTTTCTAAAAAACAGCGAGAGAGGAAAATGCTTCATTGAGTATATTTCATCAGAAAACGCACGGGTTTCCATCATTGCAGAAAATGATATGTATATTGATTGCTTTTGGGTATCGGGTTTGAGGCCAAGCGCCTTGAATAGTGTGCAGAAGAATTGTCAGTGAAAACCCCGCAAACCTTAACATTTGCGGGGTTATATAAGTATTGGGGTTAGCTGCTGCGATAGTCTTTTGGGAGCCTTCCGCTGTATTCTTTAAATGCTGTTGTAAATCTGCTCGGGCTGTCGTATCCTATCTGATTGGCTATTTCTGCAATGCTACTATTTGTTTCTCGGAGCAGTTTTGCGGCGTGTTCCATGCGATGTTCTTTCATGTGGGCAGCGATGGAAGTTCCATAAACGGACTTGAACATGGCTTTTAATGTGGTAGGATTCATCAAATACTGCTTTGATAATGCTTCGATGGTAAACCGCTGTTCCATATGCTCGGTAAGTTGCTTATGGATCGCTCGGATTGTTTCAATTAATTCGGAGCGATATTCCGTTAAACAGTTTTTAGCTTCAATTTTTAAAGTGCTAAGATACAGCAAAAGTTCCAGTACTTTTACTTTTTGGTAAGAAAGCTGGAGATGTTTCGGCTGGCCGTAGAAGGCAGAAAAAATCTTTTCTGTCTGCTCATTGCCGGCCAGGGAGATAATGGAGCTATTCTTGCAAAGTTTATCATATAGAAACGATCCTGTGATGCCTGTTCCGGAAAGTATTTCCAGAGGATGATCGTTTAGTGCTTTTAGATCGATACTAATGATAAGCCCTTCGCAACTACCGTTTGGAAGGGATATCGCGGAATCCGCACAAGCTTTTAGGGTATGCAAGGAGAAGTCACCTTGGCCTAGGTATACACTGTTGCCGTTTCCCATTTTCCAGCCAATACGTCCCAGACGGCAGTAATTGATCTCCAGGATATCGTCTAGAGCGGCATGATGTATAGAAAAATTGTCGGCTGTCAGTACAAAATAGGATAATTCAATACCGGGATATAATTCAATCGCTTTTATATGCTCCAGCTCTCTATATTTAGATAAGGAGCTTCTGATGTCAGCTAGTTCGTTTATCATAGCAAGATCTTCCTCTATTCCTTTATTTTGGGACAGGCAATTTCCATCACCTGCTCAATCATCTGGTGGAGAAGCCGGCTCTGCGGAGTATTTGCAGCTTGGTAATAGACTTCTTTTCCTTCGCGGTGACTGATAATAAGACCGCTACTTCGTAGTGCCCGTAAGTGATGGGATACAGCGGGGCTGGACATATTTAATATGGTGGAAATATTGATTACACATTCTTCGTAGTGACACAAAAGAAAGAAAATGCGGATTCGGGTGGTATCGCCGAGCTGTTTAAAGATTTCCGCAATCGTTTGAAAATCATCAATATGACAAAGCTGTTCTCGTATATCTACGGTTCTTTTTTCTTCTCCATGGTGATGTGGCAGTTCTTTTTTTAACATAGAAGTCCCCCATTTTCGCCCGATTGGAAATCATTTTTGCCTATTTGGCAGGGTATATTTCCAGGGCATTGACTTTTATTCTTGCCCATATTATACTGCAACCATGATGATTAAACAAGTGCTTAATCATAGAATATGAAAATATATTGAATAAGGAGGACTATTCCTATGAAGAAGACTTACAAAATTGAAGTGGACTGCGCAAATTGTGCGAACTTGATGGAAGATGCTGCCCGCAAAACTGACGGCGTACAGAGTGCGACTGTGAATTTCATGACACAGAAATTGATCGTGGAATTTGAGGAAGGGAAAGAGCCGAAGACGGTTATGAAGGATGTTCTGAAAGCTTGTAAGAAGGTGGAGCCGGACTGTGAAATTTTTCTTTAATTTCTGAGACTGCTTTGGAATAAATGGGCGCTCGAAAAATGCATGTTGGCAATCGGGGCGCCCTTTACATCAAATAACAAATAAACAATTGCTTAATTGTTGAAAATCTATAAGGGTGTATCACCATGCTCTGAGAATTGGGAGAATAAAAAAATACCATAAAGGTATGCAATTATGCCCAGAAAGCATGGAGGATATTAGCAGAAAGGAGATCGTTATGCAGGAAATGATAATTAAAGTGCTGCTTCTTCTTGTGATTGCAACGGCAGCCGCATTTCTTTTTATTGTGGGAAGGGACGAGAGCAGGAGAATGACCAAAAAGCAGAAGATCATGCTGAGACGTATCCTGCTTTCCGCGGCGCTGCTCTTGGTGCTCCAGTCTCTTTCCGTGGAAACTTTTGATCAGCTTGAGAGATATCTGTTTCCTTCCGCGGGGCGTTTCGCGCGCCTTATATGTTATTTGGTTGATTACTTTATTATCGGCTACGATATTTTAAGAAAAGCCATAAAGGGTATTTTGAACAAACAAGTGTTTGATGAAAATTTCCTGATGGCGGTTGCTACCATCGGAGCTATGGCTCTTGCTATCTATGAGAATGGCGAGTATCTGGAAGCCATCGCTGTTATGCTTTTCTACCAGGTGGGCGAGTGGTTCCAGGGATATGCGGTAGGAAGAAGCCGGCGGAATATCAGCGCGCTGATGGATATACGGCCTGATTACGCCAATGTGGAACGCGAAGGAAAACTCGAGCAGGTTGATCCGGACGAAGTTGGAATCGGAAGTGTCATCGTAGTGCAGCCGGGAGAAAAAGTCCCGATTGACGGCATTGTTGTGAATGGTTCTTCCAGTTTGAATACCAGCGCCCTGACGGGAGAAAGTCTGCCGCGGGAAGTAAAGATCGGCGATGGGATCATCAGCGGTTGTATCAATATGACGGGCGTATTAAAGATTCAGACGACCAAGGAGTTTGGAGAGTCGACCGTATCGAAGATTTTGGATTTGGTGGAAAATGCAAGCTCCAGAAAGTCCAAATCTGAGGATTTCATCTCGAAATTTGCAAAGATTTATACACCGGCAGTATGCTATAGCGCTTTGGCGCTGGCCGTTCTGCCGCCGTTTATCCGGATATTCTTTATGGATGTTCCTGCGGATTGGGGCGTCTGGATCTACCGGGCATTGACGTTTCTTGTAATCAGCTGTCCGTGTGCGCTGGTGATCAGTATTCCCTTAAGCTTTTTCGCCGGGATTGGCGGGGCGAGTCAGGAGGGGGTTCTGGTAAAGGGTTCCAACTATCTGGAGATCCTTTCGCAAACCCGATATGTTGTATTTGATAAGACTGGTACATTGACCCAGGGTGTATTTGAAGTCAATGGTATCCATCATAATGAGATAGAGGATAAAAAATTAGTAGAATATGCGGCGCTGGCAGAAAGCGCGTCCTCTCATCCGATCAGCAAGAGCTTACAGAGAGCTTATGGGAAAGAGCCCGACCGTACCCGTGTGGACGATGTTCAGGAAATCAGTGGAAATGGTATCATAGCCAGGGTGGACGGCGTAGAGGTTGCCGCCGGCAATGATAAGCTGATGAAACACTTGAATATCCATTATATCGACTGCCATCAGACTGGAACGATTATCCATATAGCGCTCGATAGAAAATATGCGGGGCATATTGTAATTTCCGATCTTGTAAAGACTCATTCTAAAGAGGCCATTTCTGCACTAAAGGCATCGGGCGTGGAAAAGACTGTGATGCTGACAGGCGATGCGAAAAAGGTAGCCGACCAGGTGGCAGCTTCCCTGGGTATTGATGAGGTATATAGCGAGCTGCTTCCGGCAGACAAAGTATCCAAAGTGGAAGAATTTCTGCAGATGAAGCGAGGCAAGGCAAAGCTGGCTTTCGTAGGTGACGGCATAAATGACGCCCCTGTGCTGTCCCGCGCGGATATTGGGATTGCCATGGGAGCCATGGGCTCGGATGCTGCCATTGAGGCGGCGGACATCGTGCTGATGGATGACGACCCGATGAAGATATCCAAGGCGATCCGCATCTCCAGAAAATGCCTGCGGATTGTTTACCAGAATATTGCATTGGCTTTGGGCGTCAAGTTTGCCTGTTTGTTTTTGGGGGCGGTAGGAATTGCCAATATGTATCTGGCTATTTTTGCGGACGTGGGCGTTATGATCTTGGCAGTGCTCAATGCAATCCGCTGTCTCTTTGTGAAAAAGCTGTAAAAGAGGAGAGATTTTCATGGGCGGAAGATTTTGGATGTTGAAAGAGGAAAAGACAGGAAAATCGACAGAACAATTAGAAATAGATGGAAAGAATGAGGATGAAGATAGATGGATAAGAGCTGGAAAAAGGCGGAAGAATACCTACAGTCCCAGGAGATAGATAGGGAGCTGATTGCAGAGGTCAAAGAATTTTGGAAATCTTATACGGTAGACCCGTTAGTGGAAGAGCGGGTGGCAAAGCCGGATATTCCGTTTTATGGAAAAGAGATACTAGAGATGTCTATAGCGGCGCTTTTGCAGGGAGATAACCTTTTATTGTCAGGAGCGAAGGCAACGGGGAAAAACGTCCTTTGCGAGACGTTGTCGTGGCTGTTTGGACGTCCGGCCTATGATATTTCCTTTCATGTCAATACGGACAGCGCTTCTTTGATTGGGACAGATACCTTTTTGGAGAATGAAGTACGGCTTCGGAAAGGGCCGATCTACCAGTGCGCGGAATTTGGAGGTTTTGGGATTTTAGATGAGATCAACATGGCCAAAAATGACGCGGTTTCCGTACTTCATGCGACGCTGGATTACCGCAGACGGATCGATGTACCCGGCTATAGCAGAATTGCCCTGCATCCAGCGACTCGGTTTATTGGAACGATGAATTACGGCTATGCCGGCACGCGGGAATTAAACGAGGCGCTGGTATCCCGGTTTATGGTAGTGGATATGCCGGCGCTTCATGAAGAAAATCTGCTTTTTCTGTTGAAACAATATTTTCATAATGGAAAGGAAGAGGCGCTGAAGGCCTTTGCAGGATTTTTTGCGGATCTGCAGACAAAAGCATACCATGGCGAAATCTCTACAAAATCAATAGATTTGCGAGGGCTTATTTCCGCAGTGAGGGCGACGAAGAGCGGATTGGCCCCGCTTTTGGCAATCCGTATGGGAATCGTTTATAAGAGCTTTGATCTCTTTGAAAGAGAAATCATAGAAGATACGGCCGCAACCCGTATCCCGGCGTCCTGGACAAGAAGCGATATATGGGGGTGATCGAATGGATGCCTGTAAGGAGGAACGACGGGCGGAACCGGTGGGCGAGCGCCGGCTAGAAATTGAAAATCGGATGAAAAATCTGTTTTGGACGGTCAGCGGCGATTATGGCGCGGATTTTGCGCCGGATATGGATGCGTTTGCCTGGACGGGCCGGGCGGCTCTCTATGAGGTGATCAAGCAGGGGGCGTTTGCCAGATATTATGATCAGGGAAGGTTGGAATTTTACCTGCGAAAAAAGCTATATCTGTCCGCAGATGAGGAGAAGCTGTTAGGACTGACCGGGCTGTGTGTGGATGCCGCCGTTTATCCGGCCCTTCAAAAAGAACGCCTAGGAACAGAAGATATCCGGAAAGAGGCTTTCAAGGAGAGATTGGCAGAGATGGAAAAGGGCCCTGCGACGCAGTTGCTGGAACAGATCAGGAATTTGTATATGCGCCGGGCGCTAAAGGAAACGCCTTGTGGAACAAAGGAAGCTGACCGCGCTGTAGAACAGATTTGTTTTCTAGCCAACGCGCAGGAGACGGAGGAGATAATTTCTACGATCGATTCTATTTACGATCATATCCTGGACCCTTCCTTTGAGAGCCGGCATGGCGCTTTGGCACGGATAACGCAGGCCCCAGAGATGAAGCTGGCAAAGGACGCTTGGCAGGAATGTCTGACGGATGAGCAGATGGATGCGATTATCCAGAAATACCGCTCCAGCTTACAGAAGAAAATGATGCGTCTAAAAATCAAAAATAAAAAGTCGTTTTCTTTGACAGACAAGACAGAAGAAAAAGAGATTGAAACAGAAAAATTCGATCCGCGGGCGATAAAGCGGATACGGGAATATGTAGAGCTAAATTATGGAAAATCCTATCTGGATGAACGCGCGCAGGAACGGTTCAATCAGAAATTCTGTACCGGGATTCACACAGACTGCATTTTATATCTTACAGAAGGTATTTTGCAAAATCCAGTGATAAAGAACAACCAGTATCGTTTCGCCCAGCTCCAGTATGAAAAAAATCAGATGTATTACGGGAATAATCACTGGATCATAAAGAGGAATATTGCCCAGCTTGCAGATGCCCTAAAACGTGCCTTTTTACTTCGCAGCGATGAAAACGCCAGTCGGGCCAGGGCGGGCAGGCTGGTTCCAAACCGGCTTTGGAAAGTTGCCCGGACGAAGGATGATAAGCTGTTTGATGCAGTAAAGAAATCTGAAAATTCTGCATTTGTTGTGGACGTACTGTTGGATTCCAGCGGTTCCCAGGCAAAGCGGCAGGCGCAGGTGGCGACGCAGGGGTATATGATCAGCGAAGCGCTTAGCGAGGCGGGCATACCGCACAGAGTCACCGGTTACTGCGCGTTTTGGGGTTATACGGTGCTGCAGAGATTCCGGGATTATGAGGATACACAGGAAGCAAACAGCCGGATTTTTCAATTTCGTGCTTATGCGAACAACCGGGATGGGCTTGCGTTGAAAGTAATTCGCACCTCCCTTATGGAACGTACGGAGGAAAACAAGATTCTGATTGTGCTAAGCGATGGAAAGCCCTGCGATATGAGTATAGAACGGAAAGGGACGAGGCAGCCGGCCGTCTATGACGGGGAGGACGCCGTGAAGGATACCGCATATGAAATACGCCGAGCGAGAAGTCAAGGAATTTCCGTATTGGGTATATTTGTGGGAAGTGAGGAAGAACTTTCCGTGGAAAGGCGAATTTTCGGGAAGGATTTTGCATATATTCGCAATATTCAAAATTTTTCCTGGATAGTGGGCGCTTATCTGCGAAGGCAGATTGATGCGTAGCAGACAGAAACAAGAAATATAGAAAAAATTTCTAGGGCTATTCCTTATTACATAGAGAATGTAGATGCAACTGGGGGATCGCCGTACGAATTCCAGTAAAATAACGGCAGAGAGAAGTAGAGAGATACTAGAAAGGATGAGATACATATATGAAGATAGCAATATGTGGGAAAGGCGGCTGTGGAAAAAGCACGACGACGACGCTTCTTGGAAAAGAGCTCGCACGGATGGGACAAAACGTATTGGTTATTGATTCGGATGAATCGAATTTTGGCCTGCACCGTCAGCTTGGCGTGGAGCTTCCACGGGATTTTACCGAATATTTTGGCGGCAAGGATAGGGCATTTAAAACGATGATGACCAGCGGTATTCTGGAACAGATGAAGCTTTCTGCGTTTGCGAAGAAATTTTTCTCGGAAGACTGGACCCTGTCAGATATTCCGGAGGAGTATTACGAGAAAAAGGATGGTGTTATGCTTATGTCCAGTGGGAAGATTCATCAAGCGAATGAAGGCTGCGCTTGCACAATGAACAGTATTATTCAGCAGTTTATTATGCATTTACAATTAAGAGAAATGGAAACGGCCATTTTGGACATGGAGGCGGGTATTGAACACTTTGGACGGGGAACTGACAACAGTATGGATATAATCCTCATGATCATTGATCCTACCTATGAATCCATGCAGCTGGCGGGAAAGATCGGGGAGTTGGCGCGCAGTATCGAAAAACCAATTCTTTATATCTTGAATAAGGTGACAGAAGACAGCAGAGAATTGATGGAAGGGGCTGTGGAGGACAAAAATCAGATTGCGGCTGTTATTCCACAAAACAAAGAAATCCTGGAGGCAGGTATGTTTGGCAAAGAGCTTTTGATACGGGAGCGGGAAATACGGAAACTGGCGGTAAGACTTATGGGATACGGGCAGATGAAATAGTGTGCGCCTCTTTTTTATTCATACGCCGTACCTTTCAAAACGTCTATGTCACGGGTGGTTCCCTGTTTGATAGCACCATCTGGCGATATCAGCGATCAGCTTCTTGGGGAGCGGACGGCTGTAGGGTATTTGTATCGTCCCTTTGCTGGTTTTGTACCCTTCAAAAGATTTGGAAAATGCCTGGACAGCCTCTGGTCCCGGATACAGCCCTATATGATTCTTAAATCCGGCAAACTGTAGGATAGTATGTTCCTTCCAGAAAGTGGGCATGCTCCATGAGATCCGTTCCTCCGCCTTCGGCAGCGCCGCTCGGATGGCATCCCGTATTTCTTTCAGATACGGCTGTATTTCTTCCGGTTGTGCGGAAATATATTCATTGATCGTTTCCGGCGCCTTTCCGCAGTAATGACTTTGTTTCTGGCGTTTAAAATTCCGTCCGCATTTGGGACATGTCCACATTTTTTAGTCCTCCTTCTAGGCAATAGAGCGACAGATTCCCATCTAATCAACCTCGTATTCTAAAATCGTTCCATCTGCGGCGAGGATCACGTCTTCATATTCTCTGCCGCCTACGTAAAATTCAGTTTCATATACGTTTTGTACATCTTCCATATTGGTCCCTGCCTTTTTAAAGGTAACTTCCGACGTAGAAAGTCCGGCGTGTTTTACGGCGGCAGACTTGGCATTTTCTAGGCCGATATCGGAAGCGGTGCCGCCATTGATGGTATTTTGTGAAGAGTCGAAATTTTGTGAATGGCTGGAACATTTGTCCATAAAAGTTTCCGTCTTCATGCTGTAGACAGCGCCGGTAGCGGCTTCGATCCTATATTCGTATTCATGGGTTGCGGTGTAGAATTCGATCTCATATATGGCAAAGCCATTTTCATAGTCAGGCTTTTCTTTGGTGTGGATTACCTCGGATATGTTTACGCCTGCGTTGGCAAGAGCGGCGTTTTGGCTTCCTTTAAGGTGATCTGGCTTTGGACATCCGGTTGGGATTGCCTGTTGGGTGTGTCTGGAGTATCCGTGTGCGCAGAAGGCGCCGAGGTGTCATCCGGTCCGGCAGGATTTTTCGCGGGAATTGGCGTTCCTTCGGGAGCTGGCATCTGACGGGAGATCTGCTTCCCGCAGGCTGTGGCTGTAACTGTCAGCAAAACGGTGATAATGGAAAGGAGCATTGCGGTTTTTGAATCTTTAAAAGATTTTTGAAGGGGTTTCATGAGAAGCATCCTTTCACAAAGTATTGAGACGGCATATTTTTTTGCTGTTATTCCAGTAGATTATACAAAATAAACGAAAGGATTTCAAATATTTTTTGATTATGCGGGCAAAAGTATATCTTATAAGAGACGTAATGTGAGGGATTGCTTGCTGCTATTGTCTGGTTTATACAGATGAAATCTGCGGATTTAGATTTGTAAACAGATATTCTATTGACAAAAGCCTTCAGGTATCGTATAGTGAGCGTACAAAGGGAGTAGCCTGCACAGCCGGGAGCTGTGTTTGCTTAGCCGTCAATACGATTTTTTAAATCCGGCTTTGTGATGAAATGGTGAGACTTTGCTGTTATAACAACGGTAAAGTCTCTTTTTTTATACCTTCGTATGCAGAAAGGCTGCCGGTGGCAGGCCTTCTGTATGCCTGGAGGCTTTTATAGAAAAAATTTGGTTGGCAGGGCACATCTCCTATTTTTTGCTTCTGTACATCTTGCTGAAAGGAAGGAAGATTTATGACTATTGCGCAACTGTCGCTGTTTATCGTTCGGCTGCTGGCCGGGACAGGTGTATTTTTGGTGGGCGTTCATCTGCTTACCTCCAACATCGAACAGCTAGCCACCGGGAAACTCAAAGAGTTGTTTGGCAAAACCGCAGATAAGCGATTGGTAAATATGGGCGTGGGCGCTGCCACGACTGCATTGATCCAAAGCTCCGGTGTGACTACGGTATTGATTGTGGGCTTTGTTAATGTGGGCGTGATCAATTTATACCAGGCGGCCGCCAT
This sequence comes from uncultured Blautia sp., assembly GCA_948436455.1. GTDB lineage: Bacteria > Bacillota > Clostridia > Lachnospirales > Lachnospiraceae > Blautia_A. The sequence goes on along the minus strand of CAOJIB010000030.1, from coordinate 12,530 downwards.
GATCATGGGTGCGAATGTTGGAACCACGATCACCGCTCAGATTGCCGCGCTTAGTGCTTTTCCTATTACTACCTATATTCAGGTCTTGACTTTTGCAGGCATTATGATATATATGGTCTGCAAAAAAGAAGGGATTCAAAAAACCGGCCTGATCTTGTCTGGATTAGGGCTTGTTTTTATTGGACTGGCGCTCATGTCCGACGCCATGAAGATCAATCGGAATGCGATCCAGAACATCTTTGAAGGAGTGACGAATCCCTTTTTGCTGTTTTTGATCGGCATTTTTCTTACTGCTCTGGTGCAGTCCAGTTCCGCCACCACCTCCGTAATTATTGCTATGTCTGTGGCCGGACTTACGATTGGCGCTGGAAAAAACGAGGTGTTGTATATTATCCTTGGCACAAATATCGGCTCCTGTGTTACCGCTCTTATGTCTTCCTGTCAGGCGGGAAGCAACGCTAGACGGGCGGGCATTATCCATCTGATGTTTAACGTCCTAGGTTCCGTTATTTTTTTCGCAGTGCTTTTGTGCTGGCCAGGATTTATGGAGGATACCTTCCGTCGGTGGTTTCCCGCCACAGCTACGCAGATCGCCATGTTTCACACCTTTTTTAATGTCACTTGTACGGTGCTGTTCCTGCCCTTTTGCGGCTGGTTTGTAAAAATGTCCGAGCTGTTGATCCGGGAAAAGAAGAGGCCGGAACCGGAGACGTTTCTGGATGAACGTATGCTGTCTTCTGCTTCGCTGGCCATCTCCCAGCTGGAAAAGGAAATGGTCCGGCTCTCGGATACTGCGATGGATGCATTTCGCATGAGCTACCGCTCCTTTGCTAAGAAGGACAAGTCGCTTATCGAGCCTACGCATCAGCTTATCGACAGAGCCAATGATATTTGTCAGGCTATAGTAAATTATTTGATCCGCCTGTCTGTCCAGAGTAAACTAGCGGAAGAACGAAGCATTTCTAACCTTCACAGCAATTTGGGGGATATTATGCGTATTGCAGAAATTGCAGATAACTTTACGAAATATACCCAGAAATCGATCGACAATGGTCTGGATTTTTCTGAAAGCGTGATGGAGGAATTGGCTGCGATGGTGGAACAGGTGGAGCATTTGTACAATCTTACTACTCAGGCGCTGCTGAATAAAGAACAAACGCTGCTGCCTCAGATCGATCGGACAGAGGAGCGTATTGACGATATGCGCAAGGACTTAATTGATCGTCATATCCAGCGGCTAAACCAGGGGGAATGCAGGGCGGAATCCAGTGGGATATTTATCAATTTGGTTTCAAATCTAGAACGTTTGGGGGATCACCTGACCTATGTAGCGCATACGATCCAATGATCAATCAAAAAATTTTTATCTGTGAAAAAGCCACTGCATGATTCGCCTTGTTCCCGCCGGCAGGATGACGTTACTTGCGATTAGTCTTACTTTTGGCTTTGTATCTGCTGGATATGTAATAGACATATCGAAAGAATAAACAGCAGAGCGACAAATCCGATCTTTTTCGTTCTTTGCATAGCATCTGTTTTTCCTCTTAAAGTGCTATCGATTTCTGTTATCTACAGTATATCACCCTTCTGGAAAAGTAGAAGTCTCCAGGAGTTTATCAGTAAGAACCTCAAAGTATATAGTTGTTTTATATTGTTACTTAAACAGCCTGCTCTTACAGGGATAGATTGTCTACCCAGGCCCGCACGTCGTCTTCCGAAGAGCTGGATGAGAACCGCTGCCCCTCCAGCCAGTTTCCAGTTCCGGCGGCCTCTGCTAGTAATTTCCCGCTTTCACCTAAACCAGAGCTTGCGGAAGTACAGAATGGAACGACGGTTTTTCCGGTGAAGTCGTTTGCTTTTATAAAGTTGTCTACAGGCCATGCTGCGATTCCCCACCAGATGGGAAAGCCGATAAACACCGTATCATAGGAAGCCCAGTCAGAAACCGTCTCTTCCACAAGCGCCGTATCCCTGGCTTCGGGATTCTCATGCTCATATACTACCCGGCTATTATCGTCGGTCCAGTCCAGATCGGCGTCGCTATACGGCTCTACCGGAACCAGTTCAAAGAGATCTGCGTTTGCCGCGCCGGCGATATATTCTGCGACAGCTTTGGTATTGCCCGAGGCGGAGTAGTAAACGACCAGCGCTTTTTTGTCTGTTCCTTCTGTTTCTGGTTCTGCGGCGGCGTCCTCCAAAGCCGTTTCTGCCGGCGTTTCACTTGGTTGTTTGGCGGATTCCTGTACGTTATCTGAAGCGGCGCTTTCATTTGTTGGTAAAGAAGCCTGGCTGTTGTTTTCGCTCGTCTGGCCGCCGCAGGCAGCAAGGGTGCATAGCATGGAAATACTTATAAGAAATGCGATGATTTTTTTCATAATTAATTCTGATCCTATCCTTTCTTTGATGGTCGGTTCTGCTGTTTGTTCGTAGCAGTATACCCGAAAGATTTTTCTATTTAATAACATTCTTTGAAAATTTCTAGGATTTCTTTATGCGTCATGACCTTATAAGCGCCCGGTGTGCAGACGCAGGAATCGGCAATGGCTTTGAGATCCGTTTTTTCATCTACGCCTAAGTCCCGGAGAGTGACTGGCAGGCCGATTTCTAAGATGAAATTCTCCAATGCTTCAATGCCTGCGAGCGCGATCTCCTCATCCATTTTGTCGCCCTTGGGAATCCCCCATACTTCTATGGCAAACCGCTTAAATTTCGCGATTCCATTTTTAAAGATATGGCGATAGTAGACGGGATGCAGCACGGCCAGTCCGGCGCCGTGATTGCAATTGAGAAACGCGCCGAGCTGGTGTTCCATCATGTGGCACTCGAAGTCTGTTTTCTTCCCTAGCTTGATGATACGGTTTTCCGCCATCGTTGCTTCCCACATGAGATTGCTCCGGGCTGTATAGTCCTGGGGATTTCGGATCGCCGCGCGCAGATCGCGGATTACGCCTCGCATCAGAGCTTCTGCAATATCGTCGGACACATTCGGTTCGTCTGGTTCGCTGAAATAAATCTCCATGATGTGGGAAAGGGTATTGAAGCCGCCGGAAATCATCTGTTTCATTGGTACGCTGTACGTATAGGTCGGATCAAGAAGCGCCAGCTTTGCGTTGCATTTTGGATAATCCCGGCCCGTTTTGATCTTTGCCTTTTCATTGGTGATTACGGCTCCGCCGTTCATTTCACTGCCGGTTCCGGCCACTGTGACAATTACGCACAGCGGTATCGGCTCGAAATCGATGACGCCGGGCCTTGCCCAGTAATCCGTCCAGCTATCGCCGTCATACTTTGCCGTCAGAGAGATCGCTTTGCAGCAGTCCATCACGCTGCCGCCGCCCACGGCAAGAATCACGTCCACATGGTTTTCTCTCGCCAGGCGCGCGCCTTCCAGCACTTTTGCATAGGTGGGATTTGCCATGATGCCGCAAAATTCTACGACATTTTTTCCACTGTCCTGCAGAATGCCCGTGATCTCATCATAGATACCGTTACGCTTGATGGAACCGCCGCCGTAAGCCAGCATTATATTGTTTCCATATTGGCTTAAGAAGCGGGCGAGGTATTCCTTTACGCAGCCCTTGCCAAAAATCGCCTTCGTACCGTTTTCAAAAATAAAGTTGTTCATGATATATCGCCTCCTTTTTTGTGTTTGTTTTTAATGTATCCTTTTTGCTTGCAGCCCGCTGCAAAGCGTGTTCTGTTACTGCCTGTTTGGACCTTGGATTTGTTGTGTTTATTATAAAAAAATCGAGACCTTATCAGAAGTCTCGATTCGTTCATCAGTTAGTACCTAAAGGTTTTTACTTGTTTCTTGCCAATTTTGCTGCGTCGAGAAATTGTTTTACAGTTTCCGAAGGCTGCGGCGAGTACAGAAGACCATAGGGGATTCTGTGATCCCATTCTACAGGGATAACCTTTAGAAGAGGATGTACGTTGGCCCATCCCGGAATTGCAAGCAGCACATCGCTGCTGTTTTCACAGCGGTTAAAAATATTCATGCTGTAAAAATCAAAATCTATGATGTGGATCTTGTTGTGATTCTGCCAGATGTCGTCCCGGAGCCGATCCACATAGTGGCTCCATCCCCGATGCATCAGAAGTAGATTTTCGCCATACAGGTCCTGTACTTGCAGCCGATCCTTTTCCGCCAGCTTGTGATGTATAGACACCGCACAGCAAAATGGCTCGGAGGATAGCGCAAGCCCTGCGCAGCCACGCACCTCCAACATGGTTTCATCGAAAATGCCGCCGATAATATCAATATTTCTGCCGAGGTTCGCAAGGATTTCTCTGGCGTTTTCCGGTGTGTTTTCAAAAGGGACGATTTCAAATTTCATGCCTGGGCAACGTGCCTGGATCTTGGGCCATAGCTGCATTAAGAGCTGGGCGGGAGTCATCGGGGAACTGCCGATCCGAAGAATGTCGGTATTTTCCTGCATGGCGTTTTTCGCCCGTATTACGGAATCATTGCAATATTGAATGATATATTTTGTATCTTGATAGAGAGACTTTCCCGCCTTTGTGAGAAGCAATCCGCGATGCGTTCGTTCAAACAGTTTTAGCTCCAAGGAGCGTTCCAGAAGATTGATCTGTTTGATGACGGCAGTCGGCGTTATATAGGATTCCTCCGCAGCTTTGTTGAAACTGCCTGCGTCTGCTACCCGTAAAAATGTTTCAAGCTGAGGATTGTACATCATCCTTCACCACCTTTTCGACGATCGATCTTTTTGCAGATCGTTTGACTTTTTTAGCTTTTCTTGTGAGAGTATCATGAACGTGCAAAATGCCGCGCAACGTTTTTTGCTTTGTAAATAGCGCTTTGGCTGATGGAGATGCTATTCTAGCTTTTTCGCTTTCTATATCCGAAGTCTGTATTCAAATTATACGCATAGCGGGGGCGGAAAGCAAGACAGATATCCGATATTCTCTATTTTCCCGTTTACACCAAAAAATCACTGTTCGTCCCATATCTGCGGAAAAAATTTTGTAAAGAAACTATAATGAAAAAAAATACGGACAAGATTTGTCAGAATGCCAGGAAGGAAAGGATGAAGACGTATGCAGCAAGTGTTAAAGAGGCAAAAAAGAAAAACATATCTGATTATTCTTACAATTCTCTTAATGATAGGTACAGTTTCACCGATATTGAATTAGGCAGTGTGTTTAAAACAGAGAAAGCGAGAAAGCGATGAGTCATTATAGGAAGAGATGGACACGATGGATGAGCGGCGCAGTGCTGTTCGCTATGATAGCAGGAACCTGTCTGAGTCCTTTGCGGATTTGGGCGGAAGGAACATTCCAAAGAGAGAACGCGGCGGAAAGAAGCGAGGCGGGAGGCCAGAGCTATGCGGGGGAGGAAAATACCCTGTCGGACGCCGAGTATGCAGATTTTGGCCTGGTCAATAATTCGCCGGAGGAATTTGACCCAGAGAATACCGATCATCCGCTGGAGGGATACGAACCTACCTACATATCCGAGCTGTACGTGGCAGACATGGACCGGAAGGATAAATGGACGGGAAGCTTCCGTGTGATGAATAACACGGACGAGGTATCCGATACCGCATTTAATCTAAATAATATGGACGACGACCTGATCGGAAATGAGTATAACTTCAAAAATATATATCCGACGAATAAGGACGAGAAAGAGGTACAGACGCACGATGCCTGTGCGATAGATTTTGACGGCGACGGGACGGATGAGATTCTGGACATCACATTGTATGTGGACAAGAAGAGCTTTAGCAGCAGTACCAAAAGCAGGAGCTGTGCGGACGTCAGCCTGTACGACCTGGATACCACGACGAATCAGTGGGTACGTGCGAAGAGCCTGACGTATGAGCTGGCGGATGCCGATACAGACGATTCCTGCTTTGTAGACGGTATTGAAGCCGATCGCTCCAAAAGCTATGTTTCCTTGTCGGCATGGGATATGGACGGAGACGGGAAAGAAGAAGGCGCCGTATATATCTGTAGTCAGACCCGGGGAGGAAAGCCCTACATTATTATTGTAGAAGGCAAAGGAAGCATTGCGGGGAAGAATCTGGAAGTAGCGGAACGAAGTAATTTGCGGATATCCTTGGAAGAAATGAATAGCAAGGAGAATACGTTTACATTTAAGTATAAGAGCTGGATGATGCCGATCGTAAACCTGGCGACGACGAAGATTTCCGGCGAGGAAGCGCTGGTAGTCAATGCAAGCCAGCCCTTTAAAACGAATGACGGTTATGGAAGCAAGGGCCAAAGCTCCGCTATGAAGATCTTCCATTACAATAAGGGAAAGGATGCGCTCGAATGCCGTTTTGCGGATGAGACGATGACGTATGGCAAAAGCCGTATGCGTTTTTCCTCCGCCGTCGATGCAGACCTGAATGGAAACGGCGTAGACGAGCTGGTGATCGGCGGATACAACAATACGGGATGGAGTAAGAGCAGCGATAAGGGGTCGATGGATTCTAGCAAGAATCTGGTACAGTTGATTACCTGGAACGAGACAAGCGGGATGTATGAGAAAGTATGGAACAGCCCGAAGGAGGTAGCGTCCCGTAGCGGACTGAAAATTAGCGTAGAGATGCTGGAGCCGGCGGCGATGACGGCCGGTAAGCTCTTAACGAACAGCAAGCAGGAGCAATTATTCCTGGAGGGCGTCGTATTGAATTACACCGGGGCGGCGGTAAAAGGCGCCACGGAGAGAGACTTCTATCAAACTGGAAGTTTTAAAACAGAACTTTCTATGACGCTTGACGGCTCGCATAATGCGTTCATCAGCACGGCGCATGCGGCGAAATTTTCCAAAGGTGGCGGCGATCTGGATCAGATCGTAGTCTTAAGCGGAGATCACCAGAGTACGGACGACGATTATATTTATTATGACATCTGCTGGATCTACGAGAGCAATGGCAAGCTGACCAGTAAGGTGGTAAATAACAATTATATCGATCACAAAAATGAAGACGATAACGGGACTTTTATCTGCCTGTGTCCGATGAATGTGGATGAAGATACTATTTACATGGATTATATCGGGAAAGAGTATGGATGGAGCGACCCGGTATTGTACGCGATCCTGCAAAGTCCGCCCTATTGGAGTGAATTGGACTACAAGAGCGAGTTTGCAGCGGGGAAAGTGTCGTATGAGATCACCTATGGAACCGGAAGCGGATATGAAGGCGAATGGGGATTGGGCGGCTGCGTCTTTGTGAATGCGTCGATGACGGGCGGCGTGAATTTCCTGGGGAACGGCGCGCTGGGCGGCGTCGGTGCGGAGCTCGAGGCTGTGGCGAAATATGTGGGCAGTTATGGAAAGAGCCACAGTACCCAGGATTCCTATGCGATCAGCGTGGCGGCCGGAGAGGATCACGCGCTTGTGCTCGCCGTGCCGGTGGTTTCCTACAAATATAAGCTGTGGGTGCCGGAATATGTCGTATCGGAAGCAGACATTGAAAATTATAATACCATGCGGGACGAGGCGAATGCGAATGCGGGGCCAGAGGATCCCCAGTGGCCGCAGCCGTATACGGTGGAATTCCTGAAAGGGGAGGATAACCACAAGGAATACAAGGAATATAAGCTGGGCGAGACGGTTCCGGGACACTGGCAGAGCAGCAGCGTGCAGTCCACATTGTCCCCGTCGTTTTCGGCGCTGACATTGGAGGAGTATAATGCGCTGGTCGAGAAGTATGAGAAGAAAGTAAAGCTAAAGCCGGTGACAGACGAGAGCATTACAGGAAAGGTCATGGGCGATCCGACGACGTATCCGAACAGCAAAAGCTCCATTTATGCGTCAGATCAGATAGAAAATCTGCATTTGTCCAGGGAGATTGCCGCCGTACAGGCCGGCGAGCTGGAGCATGAATTTTCCTATGAGCTGGAAAACGAGTCGGAGCTGACCAACGGCTTTGAGGTGGAGGTCAGCGCGAAGGTTTATACGAAAGCGATTTTTGAAATGAAGCTGATCGGCGCAACAGAAGAAGAAATAGAATTCGGAGGCGGACTGGAAGCAGGGGGAGGAGCATCGTGGACTTCTACGAATTCCAATGGAATCAAATTGTCAGGTTCCGTTTCGGGACTGCCGGAAAAAACGCCGGTGGCTTACAATTATTCCACCCAGATGGCCTTCTTCAACGCGAAGGATTTGCCAAAGGGAAATGGAGATAAGGAGGGCGCTTATGTCGTCAGCTTTATTGTAAGCGATACGGGCAATACGGCTCCGCCGAAGGTTCCGGTGGATCTGCGCGTACTTGGTACGACGGAGCATACGGCGGTTCTTCAGTGGGACGCACCCGCGGGCATCCGGGGCGCGAAGTCGTATGAGGTTTTTGTAGAAGACAATATTGGGCAGACCTGGTCGGTGGGAAAAACAAATGATACGTATTTTGTCGCTAAGGAATTGGATCCCGCCAAGACGTACCGGTTTGCAGTAAAGTCGTATAGTGAAAAGGATCAGAAGGGACTCTCCAGTACGCTAAGCCGCTGGGTGACGGCGACGACCAGAGACAGCACGGTATATTTTACGGAGCATCCTAAGAATGTAGTGGTACAGCCGGAAAAAGCCTTGGCAAATGCAAAGCCGGAATCCGCGAAGCAAACAGACCCGGGGATACAGGCGGAAACAGAGCAAGAAGAGCCAGAATTTGAGGAACAAACGGAGTCCGAGCCGGAATTTCTGGAACAGGCGGAGCAAGAGCCGGAATTTCTGGAACAGGGAGAATTGGAACCGGAATCTGCCGAACAGGAGGCGTTGGAGCCAGAATTTGAGGAACAGGCGGAGTCCGAGCCAGAATCCGCGGAATCAGAAGAAATGGAAGCTGTAAAGCCAGAGGAGATAGAAGCCGCAGTGCAGGCAGAGGAATATTCCATGTCGGCAAAGGCTGCCGTGGCGGGAAATCCGGACGCCGCGCTATCGTACCAGTGGCAAAAATATACGAATGCGGAAGTGACTGATGAAGGAGTTTGGGAGGATATTGAGCGGGCGACCGAAGCCAGTTATACGCTTCCAACGGTTACCGAGGAAAATAAAGAGGAATTTCCGGAGAAAACTTATTATCGCGTGATAGCCACCTATAGGAACGGCAGCAATTTCAAGAGCGTTATATCGAAGACGGCGACGATGTTCGTGAATAAAAATGAAGCAGGCACGGCGACGTATCACAATCTGGATATGGAGCTGGAGATGTCGGCGGGGAACATTGTACATTCCGATGTGGACGAAGAGTCACAGAATAAATATTACTATGTATACAAAGGAAAAGATACGAATAAACCGGGCGTCTTTACGATTCAGCTAAAGAATGTGGACGGCAGCGACCAGACGCGTATTCCCGTAGGTGAAAAGGTTTATTTAATGTATTATGAAGAGGATGCGGACGGCCAGGTGGGCCAAAAGCTGACAAAGCTTCCAAATGGCGAAGGAATGATCCAAAGCGACGGTACGGCTACGTTTACCATAAGCGATGTTCCCACAGGCGTTTATGAGCTCTTTGCCATTTATCCGGGCACGGGGGCGGACCCCGATGGCGGAAGCAAAAGCGATTATTATCTTCCGGTACAGTCGAATTCGGTTGTCGTATACGTGACAGATGGCTGCAAGCTTTCCTATCACCTGAACGGCGGAATAAGCATCGGCAGCAATCCTTCCTATCTGATGTATCAGGAAGAGTCAGTCGCAGTAGATATTAAGGATCCTTCCAGAAACGGGTATACCTTCGACGGCTGGTATCTGGACGAAGCCCTGAAAAATGCGGCAACGCAGGAAGAATCGAGGATGGGAGAGGGCTATCAGACGCTCAAGCTGGGGCCGGAAAATGCCGCGGACGATCATACGATTCACCTGTATGCGAAATGGACGCCGGTCGTATATAAAATTGCGTATGAACTAAACGGCGGAACAAATCATAAGTTGAATCCAAGTGAATATACCACAGAAAGCGAAGGGATTACCCTACAGGATGCGTCACGTTCCGGCTACTTATTTAAAGGCTGGTATAAAGATGCGGATATGACGCAGCCGATTGCATCCATTCTTACAGGTAGCACAGGGGATTTGACGTTATATGCGAAATGGGAAGAAGAACAAGCGCCGTCAAGTCCGAGCGGACCCGATGAACCGAATGAAAATGGAGCTTATCAGATAGCAAGTTATGAAGATCTGGTGAATATGGCACAGAAGATTCAGTCCAATCCGGAGAAATACGCTTCCGCGACGTACGTGCAGACGCAGAATATTGATTGCGGGGAACAGGGCTGGAATTTGCCAATTGGAACAGAGGAGCATCCGTTTACGGGGACCTATATGGGAAATGACTTCTATGTATTGGGGCTTCGTCAGGGAAGTGGTGTGAAAGATGGCGGTTTGTTTGGTGTAATTGGCGACGCAGGCGTTATTCAGAATCTGTTTGTCGTAGATTTTGATTATGCAGAATGGTGTAATACGGCCGGAGGAATTGCCGGAATCAACGAAGGGTTCATTGACGGCTGTGGAAGCGGCGTGAATATCAATACGGCGGCAACGATCCCCCGCGGCGGAAATTCCGTACCGATTGCGACGCTGAATTCGGAGGTAAAGGGACTCGTCTACGCCGGAGGAATTGCCGGAATTAATCGGGGAGAGATCAGGAATAGCTATAGCAGCGCAGCGGTATCCGGAGACACAGCCGGAGGAATTGCCGGAGAAAATAGCGGAGCTATCCGGAATTTTTACAATACGGGCAATGTGAACGGCACAAAGGCCGCCGGCGGAGTCGTTGGGACAAATGCTCTGGAGGGACAGATCCAATATGGGTACAACAGTCGTACTGTAACGGTGCAGACGGGAGCCGGCAAGATCGGAGGCATCGCCGGTACCAGTGAGAATGGGAATATCAATGATCTCTGGTATTCGTCGGATATGGCGCAGGCATGTGGAAATCAGGCGGACGGCGAGTTCTCATCCGTAGAACAAAAAACAGATGCCGCGATGTCGGAGGCGGCTTTTGGCGATCTACTCAATGCGGCGATTTCGGACCAGCAGGCGGCGTATGGATTGGGAAGCTGGATATGGAGCGCCAGCAAAAATAGCGGCTACCCCACAATAGAATATGCGTTGGCTGAGGCGCGCACTTTGACGCTGTCAGTTTCGAATTTTGGACTGGATTTCTCAGTGAGCGGAATGATTCATCCGGAAGCTTCTTTAAAGTGCGTGCAGCTTTCAGAAGACCATGCGGATTACCAGGCGATGAAGGATGCGGCGAATTCTAAGAAGCAAACGGAATACTGGCAGCTGGCGATGCAGTATGAGGATGGAAGCTATGCAACGTGGAATGGCGATCTTACAGTCCATATTCAGGTAGAAGACGAAAAAATGCTTGAGAATTTGCGCCTCCTTCGCAGGAATAGGCAGGGAGTGTACCAGGAGCTTGCGATTGCGGGGCAAGAAGAGGAAATTGAATTTGTCACGGATTCTCTGGATCATGTTGGCCTGATGCAGCAAAACGCGGATAAGGACGAACAGGGGAACGTCAGCCCAAAGCCAGATAATACAACTCCGAAACCGGGAGTTGGAAGTCAGAAGCCGGAGAGCGGAATCCAGAAACCAAAAGACGCCGATGTGGGTGGTAAAAGAACGGCTGACCATACGCCGCGGACGGGCGATGATGCCCAGACGATGACTTTTCTGATTCTGCTACTGCTGTCTGGGACAGGAATTCTTTTAATTCGCAGGAGAGACCGCCGGTTATCGGACAAAAAGCGCTAAGCTAGAAAGCAGTAAAAAGACAGAATAAGACGGATAAAAAGGGACTGTCGGGAGATTGGCAGGCCCTTTTTGTCGATCTCTGGTAATTCACTGATTCAATTGCATAGAAATAACGCATCCAAGGGATTCTTAGTATAGCGGGAAATTTCATAGAAATTCTACCGCCGGTACAGACGAGTAGCGTTTTGCAGGAAAGGCAGGGGCTTTAGACGCAGGTGCATATAGCTAATTTTCCCGGCGTCCTATAAGATCTGCGCGATCGGCCGCCGGAGGGAAAGAATATGAAAAAAATTGTGTTCTAATTGTGTTTTGTGCGATTTCGTGCTATACTAAACGAAAGGCAACAGGAGGTGTTGCATGGAAAGAAAAAGTTGGAAGGGGAAAATATTTTTCCTGCTGTTCTTTTTGATCCTTTGGGGTGCGGTCCCGGCGGCCGGGGCGCAAAATGAAATTACCGATTTAAAGCAGACGACGGCGTCAGGCACTTCTGTGACAGTGGCTTTTGGGGCGGCAAGCGGCGTGGAAAAATATCGGATTTACAGCTCGTTGCATGGAAAAGATACGTTTGTGCTGCATCGGACGTTGACGACGGGGCAGAGCCGGGTGATTGCAGAAGTACCGGTTTCTGAAAAAAGCGCCGGTCGGTATTACGATATCGCAGTAGCCGGCTGCGACAGCCAGGGGAGAGAACTCTTTCGAAGCGTATTGGAAAAATGTCCCACACTGCCGGGGAAAGCAACGGGTATCCAGATCGGAAGAGCGTCGTGTAGGGAAAGAGTGTAACAGGTGGTGTAGA
>CAOJIB010000029.1 GCA_948436455.1 uncultured Blautia sp. | reverse complement strand
TATCGCCATTCGGCAGTTCACAAGGTATACCCTCCGGGCATCCCGTATCGCCATTCGGCGGTTCACAAGGTATACCCTCCGGGCATCCCGTATCGCCATTCGGCGCTTCACAAGGTATACCCTCCGGGCATCCCGTATCGCCATTCGGCAGTTCACAAGGTATACCCTCCGGGCATCCCGTATCGCCATTTGGCGGTTCACAAGGTATACCCTCCGGGCACCCCGTATCGCCATTCGGCGGTTCACAAGGTATGCTTAATAGTACCGCAATTTTCTGAAAAATGCAATGCTTATCTTCTTTTGGAACATTTTCAAAATGAAGCCTTGTATTACGTTTCCATTTTATTCTGCCGCTACCCACGAAACAAACATAACTTCGGAATTTACCCCGCTCTATTCCATATATTCCAGCTTACTGACGGACACCTCGTAGGCCACTCGCTTTTCCGATTCGTTTTCGCTTAACCTTTTCATATATTCCCGGCTCTGAATCCTTCCCCAAACCAGCACGTGGCCGCCCACCTCGAAGGCAGAGGCGTATCTGGCGTTTCTTCCCCAGCAGATGCACGGTATGTAATCGGATTTTCCATAGGGCCTGTTCACCGCCAAAAGCAAGTCCGCGATCTCTCGGCCCAGAGGCGTCTTGCGGTATACCGGCGGCTTACAGATATAGCCGTCCAGAAAAATCTGGTTAACGGTGATACTCTCGTCCTCTTCCTCAACAAAGGACAGCTCTCGGACAAAAACCGAAAGCACCAGGCGATTCCGCTTCTCCTCGTGGCGATTGTAGGAACGGAATTGCCCCTGCACCTGGATATATTCGCCCTCATAATCCTGCGTCACGTCGATCAGCCGTTCTGACACCATCAGCGGGATCCGATCCTCGGAATCGCTGAGGCGCTTAACTAAAAGCTCCACCGTATAAAAACCTTCGCCGAATACCTGGTGACTGAACTGAAACTGCGATGCGATCTTGCCCATCATTGCTACTTGATTGTTTTCCATAATCTTATCTGCCATGACTGATAGTTCCCCTTCCTCTTTGTGGTAGTTGGTCTATATCATTTTTATTCCGGGATTCCCCCATTTAGAACGAAAACAGGAAAATTTTTTTAAATTTTCTTGTATTCTTTCCAGAATGTGTTACACTTTAACAGTTGGACACTGCGAAGGATAGATCCCGCGCCGGCCCTTTCACTTTGCGGCTGGATCCTGCGTCGGCTCTGTAGAATATCCAAACGGTTCCTTCGCCAACGCCCGGTCTACGGGCGAAGTTTCAGGAAAGGATTCACTGTTATGAAAATCAAACGTCAGGATGTCCGCAATGTTGCGATTATCGCACATGTCGATCACGGCAAAACCACACTTGTGGACGAACTGTTAAAGCAAAGCGGCGTATTCCGCGCCAATCAGGAGGTCCGGGAGCGTGTAATGGACTCCAACGACCTCGAACGGGAACGGGGAATCACCATTCTGTCGAAGAACACCGCTATCTACTATAAGAATACGAAGATAAACATCATTGATACACCAGGTCACGCAGATTTTGGCGGAGAAGTGGAACGCGTACTGAAAATGGCGGACGGCGTGATCCTGATGGTGGACGCTTTCGAGGGCGCTATGCCCCAGACGAAATTCGTGCTTCGAAAGGCTTTGGAGCTAGATTTGCACGTAATTGTCTGCATCAATAAAATCGACCGGCCCGAGGCCCGCCCCGAAGAAGTGGTGGACGAGGTGCTGGAGCTTTTGATGGATCTGGACGCCTCTGACGAGCAGCTGGACTGCCCCTTCCTTTACGCTTCCGCCAAGGACGGCTACGCCATCCGGAATTTAAAAGACGCTCCGAAAGATATGGAACCGCTTTTTGAAACGATTCTTTCGTATATCCCCGCACCCGAAGGCGATCCGGACGCCGCCACTCAGGTGCTGATCAGCACCATCGATTATAACGAATACGTAGGCCGCATCGGCATCGGAAAAGTGGAAAACGGCCATCTAGCCGTCAATCAGGAGGCTATCCTGGTCAACGAACACGAACCTGAGAAAATGCAAAAGGTCAAAATCAGCAAGCTCTACGAATTTGAAGGACTGAATAAAGTAGAAGAAAAAGAGGCAAAAATCGGCTCTATCGTAGCAATTTCCGGCATTGCGGATATCCATATCGGCGACACCATCTGTTCGCCGGATCACGTGGAGCCGCTGCCCTTCCAGAAAATCTCTGAACCGACCATCGCAATGAATTTCATGGTAAACGACAGTCCCCTGGCCGGGCAGGAGGGAAAATATATCACCTCCCGCCACCTCAGGGACCGGCTTTTCCGGGAATTGAACACCGACGTCAGCCTCCGAGTAGAGGAAACGGAAACCACCGAATGCTTTAAGGTTTCCGGCCGGGGCGAGCTGCATTTGTCCGTGCTGATCGAGACGATGCGCCGGGAAGGATATGAATTTGCCGTAAGCAAGGCGGAAGTACTTTATAAATTCGACGAACGCGGGCGAAAAGAAGAGCCGATGGAACTGGCGTATGTGGACGTACCGGAGGAATTCTCCGGCTCCGTGATCCAAAAGCTCTCCGAGCGCAAGGGAGAACTGATGGGCATGAGCCTGGCTAGCGACGGCTCCTCCCGCCTGGAATTCTCCATCCCTTCCAGGGGCCTGATCGGCTTCCGCGGAGAGTTTCTAACCATTACCAAGGGCAACGGCATTCTAAATACGATCTTCGACGGCTACGCGCCCTATAAAGGCGACCTGCAGTACAGAGGCCAGGGATCCTTGATTGCTTTCGAACCCGGCGAGGCGGTCGCTTACGGCCTTTTCAACGCCCAAGATCGGGGCACACTCTTTATCGGACCCGGCCAAAAGGTGTACGCCGGCATGGTCATTGGCGAGAGTGCAAAGCCGGAGGATATCGAATTAAACGTTTGCAAAACCAAACATCTGACCAATACCCGCTCCTCCTCCGCTGACGAAGCCCTCCGACTAACGCCGCCCAAGCTCTTAAGCCTGGAGCAGTCTCTGGACTTTATCGACAACGACGAGCTCTTAGAGGTCACGCCTAAGAGCCTGCGGATCCGCAAAAAGCTTCTGGATTCCAGAGAACGCAAACGCGCCGGCTTCCGGGCACAATAAGCAAATAAAGAAATTTTTCATGGCAGGGCGCTTCGGCGTTCCTGCCTTTTTCATGCAATGCGCGCCGCCCTTTGCTTCCTGAAAACCCTTGTAGCTTTGTACACAAAAAATTCGCAAAGGGCTATTTGCCAAAGCCCCAAAAGTGTGCTATGATAAAAATGTTCTTTCCATATAATATAACTAACTATATATTCTATAGATCACCCTTGCGGCGGTAGGCAGCTTCCCCTGCAGCCGCCGTACGGTGATTCTAATATCTCTTTGGGCCTCTTAAAAAGCCTTTAGAGCCAAACAGCACATAGTAAGGGGTAATGCTGATGAAAAATCCATTCAGAGCTGCAGGAGCTATTCTGGCAATTTCACTGTTTGCAACCAACGCCGCCTATGCGGCGCCAATGACTTACCAGGAAATGGCCGATATTTTGCAGCAGGACCAGAAGGAACTGGAACCCAAGGAACTAAAAGACGGAAAAGAGGTCCTTACCCGCTATTTTGAAACAGACGAAAAAGTTTACGTCGCCGTTGGCGAAACAGTGATCCGGGATCTGCCGGATTCCACCGCCAAAGGAATGAAAAAGGTCACGCTGGGGAAATGGCTGCACTGCGTCGGCCTGTGCGAAAACGGCTGGAGCATGATCACCTACCGGGATAAGGACCGCAAAAAATGCATCGGCTATCTGGAAAGCTGGGAGCTTTCCGATCAAGTACAGATTCAGCCGGTTTCCGAGGAAGTCACCGCCGCCCAGGATGTGGAAATCCTGGATTATCCAGGCTTAAAGGACGGCCAGGTCATCGGCGAATATATCGAAGGAGACACCGTCCAGCGAGTCGGCGCTTGTAATGAAGCCTGGAGCCAAGTAACTTTTGAAAACGACCAGAAAAAAGAAATAACCGGCTATGTGCCAAACGAGGCGCTGGACGGGATACAGACAGAAGAAAAAGAAGATATTTCTGCCGAGACAGAAGCCGGCGTTCTCCGCCCGCCTTTGGAAGACGGCATTTTCGTAGAGGCCAGCAATAAAATCACCGCCGGCGGCGTGCTCACAGACGGAGTCGTCGTCGGAGATGCCGTGCAGGCTCCGGAGGGCGCCAAGCTTCTTCCTCTGGGGAACTTCCGGATCACTCACTACTGTCCCTGCAGCCTGTGCTGCGGCCCTTGGACGGACGGGATCACCTCCACAGGCATTACCGCTACCACCAATCGCACCATCGCCGTGGACCCGTCCCAGATTCCCTACGGCTCCAAAGTTGTGATCAACGGGCAGGTCTATGTGGCCGAGGACTGCGGCGGCGCCATTAAGAAAAACTGCATCGACATCTATGTGGCTTCCCATGCGGAGGGCGAAGCAAAGGGCGTATATTATACCGATGTCTACTTACTGGAGGAATAAAACAGCGCTGGACGCATATGTTGGCGTACAGACAACGGAAGGGATTTCCTACGGCGGAAACCAACGCTGGTTTGCAAAAAACAAGGCGACTTCCACCCTCGCCGATTACGGATGCGGCCTGGTCGCTCTGGGCGATTTCTTCCTGATGGCCGCCCGGAAGTATCCCGCGGCGGTGCGACAGCCGCCTTTTGCCCAAGCCGTATATTTGCGATACCTGCACGCCTTTGGAAGGAAATATCTGACGATCTTTCCATATATCGGCTCCAATGCCTGGCAGATCTGGCGGGCCGCCTATCGTTGTGCGAAGAATCATGGGCTGCCCTTTCGTATACACTGGGGCACGTCCCTTCGGAAAATGCCTCTCCAGATGGCTTCCATGCTAAGGGAAGGACTTCCCGTCCCCTTTTGCGTCGGTCCAAACTTAAATCCTTTTTTGCCGCGTCAAAAGGTTTCCCTTTACCAGCTCCAGGATGATCGGCTGCAAAAGACTGGCGCCGTACGGGCGCATTACATGAATCTCACCGGCTTATACCAAGACGGCCAAAAAAATCTGTATCTACAGGTATCCTCCTGGGGAAAATGCTATTATATTTCCTGGAAGGAATACACAGCCTACCGAAGACGGCAGCCGCCCCTCCTTGGAAGCTGGCTGTCCAATATCTTAGTCGTACATACCGGCGAAACGCCGATATAATAAATCTTTTCCGAAACCTTTAAAAGCGTTTCTGAAAGTACTCAAAACCAAAAACAGGAGGTTCACTATGGAAAAAGCAACCGTTTATTTTACAAAGGATATCAGCCCGGAAGGTCTGAAAAAAGCGTATGACGCACTGAAAGTCACCTTAAAGGGCAAAGTCGCCGTAAAGATTTCCACCGGCGAGCCGGGCGGCCATAATTTCCTGGATCCCAAGCTGATCCAGGGACTGGTACAGGAATTAAACGGCACGATCGTCGAATGCAATACCGCCTACGCAGGACGCCGGGACACCAACGAAGCCCATTGGCAGACCATGGAGGATCATGGCTTTAAGGCCATCGCCCCCTGCGACCTGATGGACGAGGAGGGCGATATGTCTCTGCCGGTAAAGGACGGTCTGCGCATCAAAGAAAACTTTGTCGGCGCCCATCTGAAAAATTATGATTCCATGCTGATGCTTTCCCACTTCAAGGGCCATCCCATGGCCGGTCTTGGCGGCGCGCTGAAGAATATGGCGATCGGCGTGGCTTCCGCCAGAGGAAAACAGTGGATCCATACTTCCGGCAGCGGCGAGACTTCCTTTGAAGCGCTGATGAATTCCGACCGGGATTCCTTCCTGGACTCTATGGCCGACGCCGATCAGTCTGTCATGGAATATATGGGACGGGAAAATATCGTCTATGTCAACGTAGCTAATAAATTGTCCGTAGACTGCGACTGCTGCGCAGAGCCAGCGGATCCAGAAATGATGGATATCGGCATTTTCGCTTCTCTGGATCCCGTCGCCATCGACCAGGCCTGCGTAGACGCGGTATATAATTCTCCTGATCCGGGCAAGGCGGCTCTGATCGAGCGTATGGAAAGCCGCAACGGCATCCGCACCATCGAATCCGCCGCTAAATTAAATCTGGGAAGCCGGGAATACGAGCTGGTATCCCTCGACTGATCAGGGAGCAAAACATGAACGTACTACTGATTAACGGAAGCCCTCACGCCAATGGAAGCACGCACACTGCGCTGCAGGAAATGGCCGAGGTCTTTGCGGAAAATGGAATCAAAACTGAACAAATCCAGGTGGGCAACAAGGCGATCCGAGGTTGTATTGCTTGCGGCCACTGCGCTTCCAATGGCAAATGCGCTTTTGACGATCTTGTCAATGAAACGGAGCCAAAATTCGAGGCCTGCGACGGTCTAGTTGTCGGCAGCCCCGTTTATTACGCTTCCGCCAACGCTACACTGGTGGCTTTTCTGGACCGGCTGTTCTACAGCACGCCTTTCGACAAGACCATGAAGGTGGGCGCCAGCGTTGTATCCGCCAGAAGAGGCGGTCTGTCCGCCACCTTTGACGAGCTGAATAAATATTTTACGATCTGCGGCATGCCTGTAGCTTCCGGCCAGTACTGGAACAGCATCCATGGAAATAACGCCGCGGAAGCCGCCCAAGATGCGGAAGGTCTGCAAAGCATGCGTACCCTGGCAACAAATATGTCCTTCCTCATTAAAAGTATCGCCCTTGGCAAGGAACAGTTTGGGCTTCCCGAAAGGGAACCTTTCCAGCGGACGAATTTTATCCGTTAAAATGCAATACCCCAAATTTTTCTATTGACGTTATTTTCATTGGTTTTTCTTTCTTTAAAATCCGAGCGCTGTCGATGACGGCGCTCTTTTTATATCTTAGTATGCAGACAAGCTGCCAGTGGCAGGTTTTCTGTATGCCTCGATATACAAAAAACCGCGGCGACAGCCTTTCTGCATTGTACTTATACAGTGTCCTTCCTCTACATAAAATCCTTCGAAAAAAAAATTATATTTGATGTAGGTAAATTATATTAGTCAATAGTAAAATATACTTGATATTTTGGTGAAAAACTTATATACTGCAATTATCAACTAAGAGCGCTTTTAGAGAGGAGATCAGGTACTGCACACATGAAGAATCTGAAAATGAAGCTGGCCCGGATGGAGCTGGAGCTCTCGCAGACGGAGTTGGCGAAGCGTGTAGGTGTGACCCGGCAGACGATCGGCATGATTGAGGCGGGCGATTACAATCCCACCCTTAAGCTCTGCGTCGCCATCTGCCGGGAATTAGACAAAACCTTAGACGATTTATTCTGGGAGGAGGAATTCAAATGAAAAAACGTATCCTAGACGAAAGACAGGCGCAAATCACCGCCAACATCGGTACTTATAGTTTTTACGTAATGTTTTTCCTGTGCGCCGCGCTGATCCTTGTGGAATTGTTCTGGCACGGCACACTGGAGAATATCCTTGGGGAAACAATTCTCTTACTCGCCGGCGGCGCCACCTGCCTAGGCGGTTATCTGAAAAACGGCCTCTGGCCAAAGAAATGCCGCCAAGGCATTTTGTCCAATCTGCTGACAAGCACCCTTTGCGCCAGTCTATTTACTATTTTCTATGCCGCGACCATCCGCCGCAAGGCCGCCGCAAGTGCCACGCTTGGCCCATGGATCGCCCTGTTTTTCCTGGGAACCACGCTTCTTGGCTTCATCTGCCTGACCGTATTAGAAAAAGCCGCAAAGCGCAAGGAAAAAAAGCAGGAGCAAAAATATATGCACGATTAAAACTGAAACTTTTTTACAGAGTCTGCATAATCCCAAAATGTACTGCATATATGATACAGAAAACCTGCCACTAGCAGCTTTTTTGCATACTAATGCATTAAGAATACACCTCCGCAATCTTCTAAAATGCGGAGGCGTATATCATAAAGTCCAAAAAGCCGCCGTATCAGCGGCAGTTTTTCTGCATTCTATTCAAAAAAACGGAGGACCTGCCTATGGAAATGATCCGCCTATCCGGCACAAAATTAGACCAGATCACCCTACTGCAATCCATCGGCTTTCACAAAAAAGACGCCGTACGGACAGCCGAAGCCCTGGCGGCTATTCTGCCGCCCAAGGAAATCTCTCCCGCCCCCAAAGAAGTCCGGCCCTTGCCGGAAATCTAAAGAAAATCCACAGATTTTGGAAAACATATTAATATTTCCAACTAAATCGCCGACATATTAAATAGGAAATCTGAATATTGAGAGTCCCTATTGAATATACCTACAGAAAAATCTCCTCCTGCCGCAGGAAATGAAAAAAGAATCTCTTTTTTCCGGTCCTGCCAGATTTCAGGGGGTTTTATCCTCTGAAAATGTGGGGATTTTAAAAAATAATAAAAAGAGAGGAGGAAAAATTATGGCAATCAATGGCATAGGTTCTTATGGGAGTTATTATAGCTACCAGGCTTCCATCAATAATATGCGTCTGGCACAGGCGCTTGCCAAAAATCCAAGATACAGCCAGTCTGCTGTTTCATCGAATTCTGCACTGGACAGCTCTTTAAAGTCCAGCGTGAATTTTGTGAAGGAATATAATTCTTCCATGTCTGACCTTATGAAGGCTTCCAATGAGCTGCGTTCTGTCAACAGCTCCGGCGCTATGACGCAGCTGGGTGTAACCAGCTCAGACGCTGACGTGGCTACCGCTACGGCAAGATACGGCATCCGGAATAAGAGCGAGATGACCTTAGATGTCGCTCAGCTTGCTCAGTCACAGACGAATGTAAGCGACGGCATCAAGAGCGCGCAGATGGCTACCAGCGACATGGACTTCACCATTGGCAGCGGATCAAATTCCGTCAATGTCAAGGTTACTGCCGCCAATGGCGACGGTACCACCAAAACCAACGTACAGATGCTTAAAGCGGCTGCACAGCAGATCAACGACAGTAACGTAGGCGTACGCGCTACCGTTACGCAGAAAGACGGCGTTGCTACCCTGTCTCTGGCAGGAAAGAACACCGGCGCTTCCAACAGCTTTACTGTAAGCGGTGAAATGGGGGCGGCTGCAGGTGCAGAAAACGTACAGAATGAGGCGATGAACGCGCAGTATTCTGTAACTACCAATGGCAAAACTGTCAACTACAGCTCCGAGAGCAATAATGTCTCCATGGATCTGGGAAGAATCAGTGTGAACCTAAAGAACACTGGTGAAACCACCATCCGCGCCGATGTGGATAACGACAAGATCGTTTCTGCTGTAGGCGATATGGTAAAGGCTTATAATTCATCATTGAAATTACTCAACGATAATTATGACAGAGGCACCGGTGTAGATCGTCAGCTTCGCAATATGCTGTCGAACTTAGGCTCCGAACAGTCTATGGCAAAGCTTGGTATTACTACCAAGAAAGACGGCACGCTGGAACTGGATTCCAGTGTTCTGCGAAAAAATCTGGAGAAAGAACCGTCTTTGACAAAGCAGCTGCTTTCCGGCACCGGCGGACTTGCAAATACCTTGTATAACAAGGCCAGCAGCGGGATCGGGATCCAGTCCGGCTCTTTGATCGACGGAGATCTCTCCGCTTCTACGCAGCAGTACAGTTCGTTCAATATGTTCAGCGCATACTCCAAGAGCGGCGTATACAGTTTAAACAATTATGCGGCTGTCGGCATGATGATGAACTACCTAATCTAAAATGTGATGAAACGCGCCGCGGGCGCGTTTCACTGCGTTCTAATGAAGAAAACAAGCGGGGCGCATATATTTCTTTCTTACGCCCCGCTTCTAAAAAAGGCATTCCGGATTTTCCGAAACGCCTTTTTTCTTATCTTATTCTTTATCCCATTCTTTTGGATTCCAGCCGCCGTAATCTTCTCTCTTCTGCACGGTGGGAAGCTGATAGGTGTGCGCTTCTTCCTCGCCCTTGAGGATACGCAGGCCGCCCATAGCCAGGGCTTCCATTTCATTCTCGCCCGGCATTACGACTACTGGAGCGATGTGGCCGACATATTCTTTAACAATATCGGTCAGCATTTTGGACTTGGCCACGCCGCCAGTCAGGATAATTGCGTCAGTCTTTCCTTTATGCACGATAGACATCAGGCCGATGCCCTTGGCAATCTGATACGCCTGCGCATGAAAAACGAGATCGGCGTATTCGTCGCCTTCCTGAATCCTCTTTTCAATCACTCGGCAGTCACTAGTACCCAGGTGCGCATACATGCCGCCCTTGCCCCGAACCATCTTTTTCATATCTGCCCGTGTATAATCTCCAGAATAGCAAAGCTTGATTAATTCCAAAGAAGGCACGCTACCGGCACGTTCTGGAGAGAACTGGCCGTCATCGTCGCCCATGGAATCAATAATCTGTCCGCCGGACTGCGCGCTCATGGAAACGCCGCTGCCTAAGTGCGCCACGATCAAATTCAGCTTTTCATACGGCACCTGGATCTCCTGTGCATACTTTAAAGCCATTGCACGGCTGTTCAGTACATGGCAAAAGCTCTGCCGGGTAATCTTTGGAAAACCGGTTACCTTCGCTACCGGAAGGAGTTCGCCGGAGGTTACCGCATCGTAAATAAATGCGGGAATTTCTAAAGCGTCCGTAAACAACTTTGCCAGCATACCGCCCAGATTCGAAGCATGGGGCGAGCTGATATGATCGTTCTCCAACGCGTAGAATAAGTCGTCGTTCAAACGATAGCCGCCGGTATGCAGTCCGGGCACCAGGCCGCCTCTGCCTACCACTGCGGAAAACTCCGACGCTTTGATCTTCTGATCCTTCAAAAACTTTTTGATTACTTCCATACGGAAGGGAATCTGTTCGGGAATCGTGTCAAACTGTGCCATTTCTTCCAGGGAATGCTCGATATTTTCCTGACAGATCTTCGTTTCATCCTCATATACCGCCAGCTTTGTACTGGTAGCACCGGGATTGATAATCAACATTTTATAAGCCATACGCCACCTCCTCCGTGGATTTGCGCATCCCTTCGTTAGATGCTATTTTCAAAAAGGGCAGGCATAGAACGCCTGCCCGAAAAATGCTACTATTCCATTTTTATTTGTTGCTTGTGTATATAGATCCTGTCACTGGACAGTCTTCTTAAAAATATTCTTTTGCCAGCTCTTTGAAGGAAGCCATAGAATTTACGATATTTTCATAGGAAACACAATATGCTAGTCTTACGTATCCGGGGCAGGCAAAAGAGCTTCCCGGTACCATCAGAATGTTGTATTTCTTTGCTGCTTCGCAGAATTCTTTTTCGTTCTCTACCGGAGATTTCACGAAGAGATAGAAAGCGCCTTCCGGTTTTACACAGGTAAAGCCGCACTCTGTCAGACCTTCGTAGAGAGTCTTCCGGTTCCTGTCGTAATAAGCGATATCTACTTCCGCATCCACGCAACGGCCGATTACCTTCTGGATCAGAGACGGAGCGTTTACACTGCCGTTGATACGGTTTGCAATAGCGGCTGCACCGATCACTTCCGCACTGTTGTCCACTTCATCCGGAATTACCAAATAGCCGATACGCTCTCCAGGAAGAGACAGCGATTTACTATAGGAATAACCTACGACCGTATTGTCATAATACTTGGTCAGATAAGGAACTACCGCCCCATCGTATACCAGCTCGCGGTAGGGCTCGTCAGAGATCAAATAGATCACATTGTCGAATTCCTTCTGTTTTTTCTCCATAATGGCGGCGATGGATTTGATCGTCTCCTCGGAATATACGACACCGGTGGGATTATGAGGTGTATTTACGATAACCGCGCGGGTCTTTGCAGTAATCTTTTCCTCAAATTCCTTCAGATTCGGCTGGAAGGTCGTCGTATCCGGCGTTACCTCTACCAGAACGCCGTCGTAATTTCTTACATAAGAACCATACTCCAGGAAATACGGCGCAAATACAATCACTTCTTCTCCCGGATTCAGGATCGTTTTCAGAATTACGTTCAAGCCGCTGGCCGCGCCTACGGTCATAATCAGATTCTTTGCCGCAAATTTCGTACCAAATCTCCGGTTCAGGGACTGGGCGATGGATTCACGTACATCCTCAAAGCCTGCGTTACTCATATATCCATGAAGCAATACCGGATCTTCGTTTGTTACCAGATCGATGATCGCCTCTTTCACGCACTCGGGCGCAGGCACGTTGGGATTTCCAAGGCTGAAATCAAATACTTTGTCAGCTCCGTATTTTGCGCGAAGCTTATTGCCTTCTTCGAACATTGCACGGATTGCGGAATTATTTTGTACAAAAGGTTTCATTTTTTCTGATATCATTTTACCGTACACTTCCTTTCTTGGTTTATTACATCCAGATTATTCATCTTGAGGCGTCGCATTTTTCCGACCGCCGAAGCAGAACCAGCCAATCAGTACCAGGAATGCAACACCGATTACCATCCAGGCAGCCAGCATACCGGTTCCCTTAGGTGCGAAGTAATCCCAGTAGCCCTTCAGATAGATAACAACGATAAGAATCGGGATACCGAAGGTCATATAGCCTTTCAGCTTCTGCGGGAATTTCATACCTTCGCCGGTCTCCGCTTCCTTGATGAAGTTCTTCCAGCCCCATCCATAACGGCTGGTACAGAACATTACATAAACTAAGGAGCCAAGAGGCAACAGGTTGTTGGATACCAGAAAGTCCTCCAAATCCATGATGGAGCTTCCGGCGCCCAGCGGCTGAATACCGGATAACAGGTTAAAGCCTAATACTGCCGGCAATGATAAGATAATAACCGCTACGATATTGATTGCCACTACTTTCTTTCTGGGCATCTTCCAAAGGTCGATACCAAAGGAAACGATATTTTCAAATACAGCGATGATGGTAGAAAGCGCCGCGAAGGACAGGAATAAGAAGAACAAGGTTCCCCAAATCCTTCCACCAGCCATCTGGTTAAAGATACAGGGTAAGGTAACGAAGATCAAAGACGGGCCTGCGCCTGGCTCAATGCCGTAAGCGAAGCAAGCGGGAATGATAATCATACCAGCCATCAGAGCTACGAAAGTATCCAAAAGAGCAACGGTCATCGCCTCGCCCGTGATCGAGCGTTTCTTTTCCATATAGCTTCCGAAGATCGCCATGGAGCCGATACCAATACTCAATGTAAAGAATGCCTGGGACATGGCCCCGAAGACGACATTTCCAATGCCGTTATCCACCATTGCCTTAAAGTCCGGTACCAGGTAGAATTTCACGCCTTCGCCTGCGCCGTCAAGCATTACGGAATGTACTGCCAGAACTGCGATCAATACCAGAAGACACAGCATCATAACCTTTGTAATTTTCTCTACACCGTTTTGTACGCCCAGGCTACAGATGCCGAAGGATAAAACAACAACGATGATCATCCACAGGGTCAACGTACCGGGAGATCCCAGCATTCCGTTGAACATTGCGCCTGTCTCATCAGCCGTAAGCTGCGCGGCTGTTCCTGTAAAATCGCCTCTTATACTACGAAACATATAATAAAGCATCCAGCCAGCTACCATTGTATAAAACATCATCAGCAGGTAGTTGGCAACCATGCCAAACCAACCGAAGTTATGCCATTTGGTTCCCTTGGCTTCCAGAACTCTGAAGGATGTCGCCACACTCTGCTGACTGCCGCGGCCAACGGAAAACTCGCTGACGATAACCGGCCAGCCCAGGATTACCAGGAATACCAGATAGATTAAAATAAAAGCGGCGCCTCCGTTTGCTCCACACATATACGGGAATTTCCAAACGTTCCCAAGACCTACCGCACACCCTGCAGAAGTCAGAATAAATCCAAGACGTGATCCAAATTTTTCACGATCGTTCATAGTCCCACTCCTTTCTTATTGGCGGGAACAGGTCCCCTCCTGTTCCCGCGCTTATCATTATACAGTTATCCCTTCGAAGCGTCGCATGGCAATACGGAACGACGAAGGATGTAGAAATTAGCTTATTTATGCTACGGCATCCATCCCCACTTTTAATGCCTTTTTGTTCAGCTCTACGAATTTTGCTTTGATATTTGCTTCCAGAATGCTATCCCAGTCGATGGAATCCAGACCCATAGACTTGATGATCGTTCCAAGAAGAATAATATTCGCTGCTTTTTCATTGCCTAAATCTCTGGCCAGCTTTGTAGCATCCAGTACTTTTGCCTTTACATGAGAGGAAATCTCATCCAGTACGTCGTCCGGATAATCCTCGTCGCCTACGATTACGGACATGGAAGGAATTTCTTCATTATTTACTACGAGAGTACCTTCCGGTTTCAGATAGTCCATATTCCGCAGCGCTTCCATTTTCTCGAAGGCTACTACGATATCTGCCTGTCCTTTTTCAATTACCGGAGAATATACGGCGTCGCCGTAACGTACCTGAGAGGAAACGCTGCCGCCCCTCTGGGACATTCCGTGAATCTCGCTCATCTTTACATCATAGCCGGCTTCCATTAAGCCGATTGTTAAAATCTTGCTGGCGAGGATGGTTCCCTGACCGCCCACACCTACTAATAATATGCTTTTTGTCATGACCTAGTCCTCCTTTACAATGGCATCTTTGGGGCATACCTGGCTACATACGTCGCAGCCTACGCACTGCGCCCGGTTAATCTGTACTTTCTTCGCTGCCTTGTCGAAGGACAGTGCCGGACAGCCAGTCTTCAGGCAAGCCTTGCAGCCGATACATTTCTCCTGATCTACCGTGTTCTTTGTCTGGAACAGATTATCGAATTCATCCTTATCTGCCTGGGAGAATTTCTTCAGTACGCAGGGCCATCTTGTGATGATTACAGAAGGCTCATCCAGTCCCATGCAAGCGTCCAGCGCTTTATCTACTTCTTCCAGATTGTTCGGATTCACTACATGTACATGCTTTACGCCGATAGCGCGAACTACGTCTTCGATCTTGATAAGCGTCGTAGGCTCGCCCTTTGCGGTAAAGCCGGTACCCGGATTTTCCTGATGGCCGGTCATACCGGTAATACGGTTATCCAGGATAATATTGATGGTGTTGCTCTTATTGTATACGGTATTAATCAGCGAGTTGATGCCGGTATGGAAGAATGTGGAATCTCCCAGGACGGTTACTACTCTGCGGTTGATGCCTGCTGCGTTAAAGGTACGCTGTGCGCCGTGGCCGATGCTGAAGGAAGCGCCCATACATACGGTGGAGTCCATAGCATTGTAGGGCTTTCCTGCCGCCAGGGTATAGCAGCCGATGTCGCCGCTGATCATGATGTCTTTTCTCTTTCCAAGACGATAGAACAGACCTCTATGCGGACAGCCGGCGCAGAAGGTCGGCGCGCGGTTGATCAGCTTACTCTTATCGAATTCGATCAGTTTTGCATTCTGGCCGTCTACGCAGGTACGGATCACATCCGGAGTCAGCTCGCCATAGCTGGGGAACAGATCCTTGCCGATGCAGGCGATTCCCTGGATTTTTACGAATTCTTCAATGTACGGATCGTTCTCTTCCAGGATGTATACTTTATCAACCTTGCTGCAGAAGTCCTTGATCAGGTTCTTGGGCAGCGGATTCGTAAAGCCAAGCTTCAGGTAAGAAGCTTTGTCGCCGAATACTTCTTTTGCGTAGTAATAGCAGATACCGGAAGCGATTACGCCTACGGAAGTATCGCCCATTTCTACTCTGTTAAAGGGTGACGTCTCGCTGTAAGCAGCTAACTTCTCCAGACGATCGGCCAGTTTCACACGAAGCTGTCTGGAAATTGCCGGAAGGCATACGTACTTCGCCGGATTCTTCTGCCATTCTTTTACCGGAACCTCTTTGCGGTCGGAAAATTCTACGACAGACTTGGAGTGACAGACACGGGTGGTCATACGAATCATCACCGGTGTGTCATACTCTTCGCCCAAATCATACGCAGCCTTTACCATATCGATACATTCCTGGCTGTCAGAGGGCTCCATCATCGCCAGCTTTGCAGCTTTGGCGTAATTCCGGTTATCCTGCTCGTTCTGAGAGGAGAACATGCCCGGCTCGTCTGCCGTTACGATTACGTTTCCAGCGTTTACGCCCATGTACGCCCAGGTAAACAGCGGGTCGGCCGCTACGTTTACTCCTACGTGCTTCATGGATACGATACTGCGGTTGCCGGCAATAGCTGCGCCGATGGCAGATTCCATAGCTACCTTTTCATTACAAGCCCACTCTGCGTAAATTTCGTCGTAGGTGGAAAGATTTTCCAGGATCTCCGTACTCGGTGTGCCCGGATATGCCGAAGCATGACGTACGCCCGCTTCATATGCGCCTCTGGCGATGGCTTCATCACCCGTCATTAAATGTTTCATCGGTAGTTCCTCCTTTTCTATTTCAAAACTGATCTGCTGGTTCCTTTTTATTCGCTGTTTTCTCTTCGGCCGGCAGTGCGCCCTGCCATACACAAAAATTCTCTATCATTCCCGAACTCTTTTGTATTTTTGTTCCGCTCTATGCGCCAAAGCGATTTTGCCGACCGGGATAGAATAAACTTTGCGGCCTGGACTATGTACTTAGATCATCTGTGCACAGGCCATAAGAGAATAATACTTCTCTTCGAAAGCAGCGCTTCTGGAATTCAAAGCGATGGGGCACTTGGCTCCGATCACGCAGCCTGCCATCAACGTGTTTCCAAATTCCAGTAAACTTTTAACCATAATATTTCCAACGGAAATATTCGGCACCAGAAAGATATCTGTATTGCCGCATACAGGGCTGTCATAACCCTTGATTTTTGCCGATTCCTTATTGACCGCCAAGTCCATAGAAATCGGTCCTTCTAACTGACATTTCCCAAATTCGCCGGCGAGGGCCGCTTTTTTCAACTCGGCCGCGTCCACGGTCTCCGGCATCTTTGGATTAAGAACTTCTACTGCGCAAACGGCAGCTACCTTCGGCTCCTCATATCCCAACCCGGCAAACATCTGCACAGCATTTTTCACAATGCCTTTCTTCTGTTCTAAATCCGGATATAACATCATGCCACCGTCTGTCACACCTACGATCTTATGATATTTCTCAATGTCCAGCAGTGCCACATGAGAGATCAGATTGCCGACGCCGATACCATATTCTTTATTCAGCGCGCCTTTGAGCAATGTAGATGTCTGCAGCAGACCCTTCTGGATAAAATCTGCTTCTCCTGCGCGGATCAGCTCCATGCCCTTGCGCACTGCGTCTTCATCCTTGGGACAGTCCAGAATATTCTCTTCCTTCGCCGCATGTCCCAGGCTTTTGGTGATCTCTCGGATTTCATCGGCCTTTCCCAGAAGCACATAGTCCAGTACTCCCTCTTCTTCGGCCTTCAAAACTGCCTCCAGTGTGTGTGCATCGTGCGCAGCGATTACCGCAACTCGTCTTTTGGGGCCGCCGCCAACCTTCTGGCGCAGTTCCTGAAAGTTCCGCAGTTCCATAAATCCTTCACTCCTTTCTGTTACATTTATGCTATGACTCCTTTTGCAAGGCCGTTAAAACGGATGGTGATTGAATTATAGTATGGCAAATGTAAAATTGTCAACACTTTTGTGCAAAAAATATTAATTTTTATCACAAATTATGAATTTATATACATATTACACAAACCCGGAAACATTAATATGGCAATATGTCCTAAATTTTCGCTAATTCAACACTTCAATTAGCTAATTCGGAAAATTTACATAATACATGTAGTATATCATATACAATATGAATCTTCTAAATTATCATTATTTTCTGTCAATTATTGTAAGGCATGCAGAAGGATCCTCCAAAACAGCCGATGCACGCTCTAATTGGAATTCCCGTCCGCCTTTCAGGAACCGAGGGACGCTCCTTCTACTCCCACGCAACAAAAAGAAGCACAGGAAATATCTGGTGCCATTTCCCATGCTTCTTAAAAATACTTCTATGCAGTTTCTTCCGCCCGTTTCTTTTGCTTGCCTTTGTAATCGTGGGCTTCCTCGAGCATCATATCTTTTACTTTCATCAGACGAATCTGCGTACTTCTTTCATTTTCGTCTAATTTCATTGTAATATATTTAATATTACTTTGCGCCTCTGGAATAATTACATGTTCCAGGGCGTTTACACGCCGACGGGTCTTTTCGATTTCCGCTGACATGAGCTGGCAGGCTTTTTCACACTCTGCAAGCCTGAGCATATCCGGCAGTACATCCGCCAAGGATTTTACCGCGCCGTCCAGATCGCTGGAGGTAAAGGCAAAGCCGTAGGAATAAATATCGTTGGCATCGGAGGTCCTGGTCTTATATTCAAAAACCGGGACGTCCACGCTCATGATGTTTTTCCTGCCTGTTTCCAGGTATACCTCCTGCTTGGGCGCCATCAGCGCCGTATTTAAGGTCTGCTCAGACATTCCCGCTTTCGCAATGACGAAATTGATATTTGCAGAGCGAATACCGGCCTCTACCTTTTTCCTCAGTTCCATATTCTCACGAACCAAATCCAGAAACTGACGCATCAGCTCATCCCGCTTATCCTTTAAGAGCTTATGGCCCCGGACGGCGGTATTCAGTTTCTTTTTCTGCTTGGTCAGCTCCATACGGGTAGGATTTACCTGTGTAGATGCCACTTATTTACCACTCCTTCCTGATCTACCTGGCCAGGCGGCCAAAGCCTGACTCTGGCCGCCTCGGGGTTTTATTTCCCATAATACATATCCAGGAATTTATCATCGATACGTTTCAGCTCGCTCCTTGGAAGGATGGATAAGAGCTTCCAGCCGATCTTCAAGGTCTCTTCAATATCCCGGTTCGCCTCATAGCCCTGAGATACATATTCCTGCTCAAAGGCGTCGGCAAACTTGGCGTAAATTAAGTCTACGTCGGAAAGAGCAGCCTCGCCCAGGATCACCATCAGCTCCTTAGCGTCTTTTCCGCGGGCATAAGCGGCAAATAACTGGTTCAACGTATTGGAATGGTCGGCGCGGGTCTTGCCTTCGCCGATACCTTTATCTTTCAGTCGGGACAGGGACGGCAGCACGTCGATGGGCGGCGTTACGCCTTTGCGGTACAATTCACGGCTTAAGATGATCTGGCCCTCTGTGATATAACCGGTCAAGTCAGGGATCGGGTGGGTCTTATCATCCTCGGGCATGGTCAAAATCGGAATCATTGTGATACTTCCGTCTTTGCCTCTCTGACGGCCGGCGCGCTCATACATCGTCGCCAGGTCGGTGTACATATAGCCAGGATAGCCGCGGCGGCCGGGAACCTCTTTCCGGGCGGCGGATACTTCACGAAGAGCGTCCGCATAGTTGGTAATATCCGTCAGGATAACCAGTACGTGCATACCCTTTTCAAAGGCCAGATACTCTGCGGTAGTCAGCGCCATCTTTGGCGTAGCGATACGCTCAATCGCCGGGTCGTCGGCCAGATTGACAAATAATACCGTACGGTCGATCGCGCCAGTTTCTTTAAAGGATTCCACGAAGAAGTTGGACTCCTCAAAGGTAATACCCATCGCAGCAAATACTACCGCGAAAGATTCGTCTGTGCCGCGTACCTTGGCCTGACGGGCAATCTGCGCCGCCAGCTTGGAATGGGGCAGACCGGAAGCGGAGAAAATCGGCAGCTTCTGGCCGCGGACCAACGTATTCAATCCGTCGATGGCGGATACGCCCGTCTGAATAAACTCTTCCGGATAGCTTCTGGCCGCCGGGTTCATCGGCAAACCGTTGATATCTCTTCTTTCATCCGGCAGGATCTCTGGGCCATTGTCGATGGGACGGCCCAGGCCGTCGAATACACGGCCCAGCATATCCTCGGATACGCCCAGCTCCATGCTCCGCCCCAGGAAACGTACCTTGCTATTGGAAAGGTTGATACCTGTGGAGGATTCGAACAGCTGTACCAGCGCGTCGCTTCCGTTAATCTCCAGCACCTTGCATCGTCTGGTTTCCCCGTTGGCAAGCTCGATCTCGCCCAGCTCGTCGTAGGTTACATTTTCCACACCCTGTACCAGCATCAAAGGACCGGCAACTTCCTGTATGGTTCTATACTCTTTTGGCATTTTACAGGTCCTCCTTTCCAAGCAGTCCGGCAATCTCCGCAGCCAGCTCTTTTTCGGTGGCTTCGTATTCTGCGGTCAGTTTATCTTCGGTTACGTATTTATAACGTCCAATCTTTTCACGAACATCCAGTTTTACCAGATCGTTGATATTCACGCCCTTTTCCAGAGCGGCTACGCCTTCGTCGTAGAAAGCCAATACCAGCTGCATCATATAATGCTGCTTCGTCAGGGAGGTATAGGTATCTACCTCATGGAAGGAGTTCTGATGCAGGAAGTCCTCGCGGATGGAACGGGCCGCTTCCATTTTCAGCCGGTCTCCAGGCGATAAGGCGTCCATACCTACCATCTTTACGATCTCTTCCAGCTCTGCTTCTTCCTGCAGCAGGGACATCATTCTCTGACGCAGGGACATCCAATCCTGTGCTACTTCCTGATCGAACCAAGGACCTACGTCGTCCAGATACAGCGAATAGCTGGTCAGCCAGTTAATTGCCGGGAAATGACGTTTATAAGCCAGCGCGGAATCCAAGCCCCAGAATACCTTTACGATACGAAGGGTCGCCTGGGATACCGGCTCGGAAATATCACCGCCCGGAGGCGATACGGCGCCGATCGCTGTCAGAGCGCCTTCTCTTCCATCGCTGCCCATGCACACCACGTGGCCGGCACGCTCATAGAACTGCGCCAGACGGGAACCCAGATACGCAGGATATCCCTCCTCACCAGGCATCTCCTCCAGACGGCCGGACATCTCACGAAGGGCCTCGGCCCAACGGGAAGTGGAATCGGCCATCAACGCTACAGAATAACCCATATCACGGAAATACTCTGCAATTGTAATACCAGTATAGATCGAAGCCTCACGAGCAGCCACAGGCATGTCGGAGGTATTGGCGATCAATACAGTCCTCTCCATCAGAGACTGGCCGGTCTTGGGGTCTTTCAGCTCCGGAAACTCGTTCAATACGTCGGTCATCTCATTGCCGCGCTCGCCGCAGCCGATATATACCACGATATCCGCTTCCGCCCACTTCGCCAGCTGATGCTGGATAACGGTCTTACCGCTTCCGAAAGGTCCAGGAACCGCAGCCACACCGCCCTTGGCAATGGGGAACATCGTATCTACCACACGCTGTCCAGTTACCAGCGGCATTTTCGGCGGCAGCTTCTGCTGATAGGGACGGCCTTTACGTACCGGCCATTTCTGCATCATGGTCAGTTCTTTCTCCCCTTCGGGAGTATCCAGAACCGCCACTACCTCGTCTACGGTAAACTCGCCGGCCTTGATGGACTTTACGGTTCCTTCAACGCCCGGGGGTACCATGATCTTCTGTTCTACGACGATCGTCTCCTGTACGGTACCAAGGACGTCGCCGCTGGCTACTTGATCGCCGGCCTTTGCCACCGGCACAAATTTCCATTTTCTGTCTCTTTTTAAGGCAGGAACCTCGACGCCTCGCTTCAGATTATTTCCCTTGGACACCTTCATGATATCGTCCAGCGGCCTTTGAATACCGTCGTAAATGCTGGCGATCAGTCCGGGCCCCAATTCCACGGAAAGAGGCACCTCCATGGACTCCACAGGCTCCCCCGGTCCCAGGCCGGAGGTTTCCTCGTATACCTGGATGGACGCTTCGTCACCGTGCATCTCGATGATCTCACCGATCAGTCGCTGTGAGCTTACACGTACAACGTCAAACATATTGGCGTCTCTCATGCCTTCAGCGATAACCAGCGGTCCAGCCACCTTCTTTATCGTTCCTTTGCTCATTTGAACAAATCACCCACTTTCTTATTCATCACCGAAGAGAATATCAGAGCCGACAGCCTGTTCCACAGACTTCTTCACGCCGTCGATACCTGCGCCGGTATTGCCGGAAACGCCCGGAATCTGGATAATGGCCGGCAGGACCTGCTCCCGATATTTCTCTATCTCATGTTCTAATTGCGCCGCCAGGGCTTCGGTTATATAAATGACCGCATAATCGCCTCCAGCAAGCCGATGGAACTTCGTCTTCGCTTCCTCTGCGTCCTTCACAGGAAAGGTGTCCAGACCCAGCGCAGCGAAACCGTAGATACTGCCATAATCGCCGATGACTGCAATCTTATACATACATCTCCCTTATCCTTTCCCGGATGAATTCCTCCGGCAGATCGTTCTGTTTCGCCGAAAGAATGATACGCACCGTTTTAATTTCGTTCTCTCTGGCAAGGACATACGCCACTAAAGGCCCGACAGAAAACGGATTATAGAGCTGCGGCCGGATCGTCTCGATAATCCGGTTGTCGCACCACCGCTCGAAAGCCGACGGAGATTCCGCCAGAGCCTGCGCGCCGCCCGCATAGGCGGTTCCCTGCAGATACTCCTTGATGGCCTCCGGCCCCTGCATCGCCTGATGGGCCAGCACTTCTATGTCCAGGCTGTCGCACGCAGCCATTGCCTTTTTCATGAAATCCAGTGATTTTGCGGTTTTTTGTGAACGCACTGCAATCTTTATATCCGCAACGGCAACGGTGGATTCCGCATACTGGCGGATGATCTCTTCGCCAGACTTCTTGCCCGCACTATAGATCGCCTCCAGCGTCGCCTTGTCAATCATTACGTCGCATAGCTGCCCGTCGCCGGTGTGCAGGAAGGATTCATACGCTTCCTGAGCCACCGGGGCCATAAAGTCCGGCAGACGAGAATAATCCTTGGACCGGATAATGTCCATCATTTCTTCCCCGTCAATGGCGCAGTCCTTATAGAAAACGTCTGGATGCTCCTCTTTGGTGGCAATCTCTTTAATAGCCGCTTTCAGATTATGGAACAAATCCGGGTAGGTCAAAACGTCAAATACCGACATATCCTTTACAAGCTCACGCATCAGCTCCCAGGTCTTTTCCCTTTCCACTGTAAGGATCGCTTCCGCATCCGCGGGCGTATCGGAATTCCCCCAGCCCTTTTCCGTAAGAAACTGCAGACACTGCCGCTCTGTCTTATTAGCCATGAGCTGCTCAATGACCGCCTGTGAAAATAAAGACATTTCCATTGCTCGGATCCGCGCAACCGCATAGGTGTATTGCATATCTGACATAAAAATAATACCTCCTTTATCTGCGGACTACGCTGTTATGAAAACAATAATGCCTGCACCTTATCCTGTAATTCATCCTTTTTCGAATCAAATAACGCGCGGAAGGAACAGTTTTCCTCGATCCCGCCATAGGCCAATACAAAACCCTTGTCGATATTCCTGGTTTCCTTGGAAATGGTCAGGCTGCCGCCCTTTTTCGCAGCCTGCGCCTGTACCTTTTCCTCATACCCGGCGGGGAGCTTGGCAAGATCGGCCGAGGAGAAGTACAAAGTCCCCTCCTGGCCCAGGGCAAACTTTCCGAGCATATCCAAAAGAGTATTGAAATACTCCTTGTCGCTTCTTGCGCAGAATTTCTCATAAGCCTTTGTCAGGACGTCGGCGATCATTTCCTGCTTTGCAGTAAGAATCGCCGTCCGGCTCTTTAAGTCCGCCGAAGATTTCATACGCTCTTTATAGTTTGCCATATCTGCAGCTGATCTCTCAGCAATCGCTTCTGTTTCTTTCGCAGCCTCTTCCCGTGCGGCGCCAATAATCTGCTCTGCCTGGGCCTTGGCTTCTTCCAGCTTAGCGCTGGCGGAGTTATTTGCTTCGTCCAGAATCTGGTTCACAATCTTATCTAATCCAGTCATTCTTCTTCAAACTCCTTATTATTGTGTACAGTGTACAAGTAGCTGCTTATACCGGAATGGCGCTGACTGCCAGAATGGAGATCAGCAGAGCCAGGATGGCGTAAGTCTCAACCATGGCCGGGAACAGCATGGCTTTACCGAACTGATCCGGTTTTTTCGCAACGATGCCGATAGCGGCTACAGAAGTACGTCCCTGATGCATTGCAGATACAAGACCTACAATAGCGATAGGCAGGCAAGCTACACAAATCAAAAGGCCGGTCTTTACATCCAGATCTGCCGGTGATCCGCCAAGAAGGCCAGTTTTGGACAGCGCAACGAAAGCTACCAGCAGACCGTAGATACCCTGTGTACCAGGCAGAAGCTGCATGATCAGCACTTTAGCAAATTTCGTGGGGTCTTCGGTTACTACTCCAGATGCTGCCTGTCCGGCAACGCCAACGCCATAGGCTGAGCCCATACCAGCAAAAATAACTGCAGCTGCTGCTCCGATTAATGCCCAAACGATTCCACTCATAATTTTGTCTCCTCCTTAATATCT
>CAOJIB010000028.1 GCA_948436455.1 uncultured Blautia sp. | reverse complement strand
ACCAGCTTCGCGTCCGGAGTGGAGGAACAGATACAACAACAGGAACAGGAGCAGGGGCAGACCCTATCCGGATATGTGACGATTAACGGCTCCGTGGAGGTGGGCGGTTCGCTGACCGCAGATCTGTCGGGCCTGACGCCTATGGGGATCCAGGAGTCGGATCTGGATTTTAACTGGCTGATGGTCAGCCAATCAGTAACCTCTTCGAAGTCCTCTTCCAAGCGCAAAAGCAAGAAGACTACGTCTTCCAGCAGCAAGATTTCCAAGAGCGATTCCACAGACAGCATCCGCTCTTCTTTAAGCGACGCCTTAGCGGGCGGCACAGTCGGCAGCGCCAGCACGCTTACGACGAAAAACGTGGGCGTTTCTTCTTCTCTGACCGTGACCAAGTCCATGCAGGGCAGCACGATCTATCTGGAGGTTGCGCCGAAGCTTGGCTCCGGTATCTCGGGCGGAGTGATCACCTCTCCCACCGTAGCGATCCCGGCGGCCGCTACACCGGCTCCCACTGCCGCACCGGAGGAAAACGCCAGCACGCCCGAAACCCCTGCGGCAAACCGCAGCTCCCGTCTGGGAAGCAGCCGGACGAAGGGGGAAGAACTGCAGGTGCAGACGGACGAACCGAAAACCAGCGCGAGATCCGTTCCGGAGACGGCTGGGGAGCAGAAGGAGATTTTAAAAGCTACTGTTGGTACAGTTACAGTTAATTTAGCAAGTGGAGTCCAAAGCACACAAGTTGTAATACCAGGAGAATCTTATACAAATTTATTTAGATTTACTGCTTCACTAGCCCCTACTGGCGGCGGAGATGCTCCTTCTCCTAACGACAATGAGATTAGTTGGAGAGAACAGGGCAGTCAAAATATTATATCTTCATTAGGATTACAGTTAAACAATGATGGAACCATAAGTGGTACTATAAATAGTAATATTTCTGAAGGGATATATAAGCCTAACATAGTAGCAACTTATTCTGTTCCTAATACAGATAATATATATGATGTCGGTACACCCACTCCAATAACTATTATTGTAAAATCACCAATTGAAATTCAGGAACCCATAGAATTACCCAATGCTGTGGCCGGAGAAGTATACGACTATAATCCTCTCCCTAAGTTAGCCATTACAAGTACAAATCCGCAAACTAAAGTTACATGGTCAATATCCGAATGCAAATATAAAGACACAACAATTACAGTTACGGATAATGTGATAGACAATTTAGGTCTAAAACTGAATGAAGACGGTACACTTACTGTAATCGCCGCTGACAAAAGAATACCACGTAAAGTTGCATTTGGTAAATATCAAATTACTGTAAAAGCTACCAGAACAGACTCACTGAAACTAGATGATGGCTCAGACGGCGGCGTAAAGGATGAAGATGACGCTACCTTTGATTTCGAAGTGGAGCAAAGGAAGTATTCCCTGACTGCCAGCCCCAGCAAATTAATTATCAGCAAAAATATCCCTTACCAGTCAGAAATCCGAGAAGTGGATGTCGTAAACAATGGTAATGTAAACTTAATCGTAAGAGCTGACAAAGCACGGGTGGAAAAAGGAAATGACACCGATCCCGATCTATTCAATATTCTGACAGAATTTGGCGGAAGCGCAGGAACGACTATTAAATTAAAACCCGGCGAAGCCTCGAAATTACGTTTTGAAATCAAAGTGATTGATAAACCCGGTACATACACCGCAAATTTGGAATTAGGCGCGGACGATGAACTAGAGGATGATGAGGTCGCAGAAACCTGGGCGAACCTGGCGGTTGAATTAAACGTTCAGGAAAAACCCGTCAATAGCTTAAGCGTCGCTCCCACCACGCTGGAAACCTGGAACCTCCAGGAGGGAATGACTGCCGTGCAATTCCAGACCGTCACTGTAACGAACACCGGCGAGGAAGAATTCAGTCTGAACCAGCCCACCGGGCCGAGGGAATTCACCTTGGGCACCTTGTCCAAGTCCACATTACAGCCCGGCGAATTCGCCACCTTTACGGTCACGCCGAATTTGAATAATCTGGAATCCGGCGATTACAACGGAAATATTACGATTTCCACCGTAGCCACCGCGAGCAACCCCAGCATGACCGCCAACGTGGCCGTAGCTATGACGGTACACGGCACAGACTTTGCCAGCATCGTTCCAGTGCCCTCGATCAATAACGTGATCAACGGCGTAGAGAAATCTGCCGGCGGCCTGGGCCTGCCGGAGACGGTGAGCATTAAGATCGCCGACGGCAACAGCACGACTACTTGGCCGGAAGGCGTCGTAGTAAACTGGGACGTTGCAAACTGCAGTTATGATCCGAAGAACGTGGAGGCCCACAGCTTCGACGTACAGGGAACAATTACCCTGCCGGACGGTGTATCAAACCCGAAAAATTATTCCACACAGACGCAGGTACGAGTCAGCGTAGACGCGTACGAGCCGAAGATCCCCAATGAAGGCGATCTTTCCGTCAATAACGTCACCGACGGCGGCACCTACGATCTGCGTACGGATATTACCTTTACCGCCAATATGCTGGGCAACCAGACGAATCCCCGAAAGGGCGACGTGCGCTACGTGCCCCAGAGCTGGAAGCTGGGCAGCGCCAGCTCGAAGAGTTTTACCGACGGCGTGTACGCCGGCACCCTGAATGTGAAGAAAGCCGGCAGCCAGGTATTGAGCGTTATCTTCGGCCAGGAAGTTTACAATGGCGAGAAATGGGAAGCCGTAGACAATAATGCCGTTAAGAGCTTAAGCCTGAATTTCCAGGAAGGCGGCAGCGACGGCGACGATCCCAATTTCACCGTTACGCCCACGCCGAATCCTGACGGCAGCGGCGGCGGTACGGGCACAGGCACGCCGACGCCCGCACCTGGCAGTGGCACAGGTACGGGGACTGGCACCGGAACAGGCACCGGTACTGGTACTGGTACTGGCGGCACTGGAACAGGCACCGGCACTGGTACGGGCGCCAACAGCATCGTCGGCGCGGCAACCGTCACACCGACGCCCGTGCAGATGGCTTCCAATATCCAGAATGCCGTAAAGACCGGCGACGAAGCCAATTTCCTCCTCTGGGGCGCCGTTCTGGCAGTAACCGCCTCAGGCGCGGCCCTGGCAGGTTTCCTTCTGTTCCGTCGCAAAAGATCCTAACACACAAGCTTACAAATAAGATTTTTCCAGAAGAGATTGTCTCCGGACAGTCTCTTCTTTTATGTAGTTACGAAGGTATATAAAAAAGCTTGCCACCGGCAACTTTTCTGCATATTAAAGTATACAAAAAGCGCAGGATATCCACTTTTTCCAGCGTCCTGCGCTTTTTTCTCCTATTTTCTAAATTCCCAAAGGCAGCTCTTTTTTCTATTCCCGTTTTTCCCCTTCGGCGAAATCACAGCCCCAGCAGCTTTTCGGCATTCCCGTGTAAGATCTCCTCCTTTTCCTCCTCGGTCAGGCCGTCCAGCCTCTGGAAGGTTTCCAACGCTTCCTTCTGACCGGTCCAGGGAACGTCGGTGCCGAACAGCACTTTATCCGCGCCGTGACGTTTGATGATGCGTACGAACTGCTCCAGATCCATATTCATAATGGAATAGGCCGTGTCCAAATAGACCGGCAGGCCTAGCACTTGCTCTTCCACCCGGTCATAGAGATGATTGCCGCCCATATGCGCCAACACCAGCTTTTCAGGAGCCACCTCCTCTACGACCTCTCGGATCATTTCCGGAGAACAATGCACATGCTCGGGAGAATAGGGGTCGTAGCCCGTATGGGTAATACAAAAAAGCCCTAGCTCCGAAGCCTTGTCCAGAATCCGTTTATAGCGGATATCGCAAAATTCCGTTCCCTGATAATCCGGATGAATCTTAAAGCCACGAAAACCATACTCGCGAAGAAGTGAAAGCTGTTCCTTATAATTGGCCGACTCCGGATGGATGCCACCCAGAGACAGCAGACGGGGGCCGTCCGCCGGATAGGCGTACTCGTTGACATAGCAGGCAAACCGCAAAATAGAGTCGAACTGATGGGGATCTGTGACGGTAGGAAGTACTACGCCCAAATCCATGCCCGCCTCCTTCAAGGAGGCCAACAGCCCGTCCATCGTCCCGTTCATGCTGGGTTCTAAATGGATCACGCCGCAAAGCTTTGCCAGCGCCTTTTCGGCAATCTTTTCCGGAAAAATATGAGTATGAAAATCAATAATCATGATACGATCCTTTCTTCTATCATTCTTGGTATATTCTTTGCCGCGGCCTTCGCTTCATGCACAATGCACACCAAGAGACGCAGGAGAAAATCCCTTTCGCGCATCGCCTGCCGCAAAGCAGACGGCAATCTTTTCCTATCTTCTATTATACTCCGAATTTTTTAGGTTTCAATATGCAGGAAAAAATGTTATAATAAAAAACAAGAAAAATAAGCTTGGAAAGATCTAAAGGAAAAGCAAAGCGCGTCACCGACCTGCGCGGCGACGGACTATAAGGAGGATATACCTATGTTAAAGCAATTAGCCGTATTTGTAGAAAACCAGCCGGGCGCCCTTCGGCAGGTTACGACGATTATCCGGGATACTCCGGCGGATATTTACGCGTTTGTCTCCTTTGATAATCCTGAATTCAGTATTTTCCGGATGGTCGTCGACCGCCCGGAGGAAGTCAAAGAGGCTTTAAATGCCAAGGGCTGCATTTCCAAGGTTGGCGACGTGATCGCCGTAGAGCTGGAGGATCATTCCGGCGGCCTGGACAAGGTGCTTGAAGCGCTTTCCGAAAGTAATATCAGTATTGATTATACCTATTCCTCTTTCAGCAGAGGCAGCGATCGTCCCATCGTAATCATCCATTCGGAAGAAGCCTACGAAACCGAAGCGGTACTGGCTCGAAAGGGCTTTACCCTTCTCAATGATTTAAAGGAGCTGGGCCGTTCCCATGTATAAAATCCTAATCGTGGAGGACGATTTTACCATTGCCAAGGCCTTAAGCGACCAGCTTTCTCTATGGGGATACCAGGTGGAATATGTGCAGGATTTCCAAGAGGTGCTTCAGCACTTTATCCGCTTCGACCCGCAGATGGTACTGCTGGATCTCTCTCTGCCTTTTTTCAACGGATTTCACTGGTGCGAGGAAATACGGAAAATTTCCCAGACGCCCATCGTATTTCTCTCTTCCGCCGCCGATAATATGAATATGGTCATGGCCATGAGCCGGGGCGCGGACGATTTCATTGCCAAGCCCTTCGATATGGCGGTGCTGACGGCGAAAATCCAGGCGATCCTTCGACGGGCATATTCCTTCGGCGGCTCGGGCAGCGTGCTGGAATGCCGCCAGGCAGTTCTAAACCTTGGCAATACCACCCTCTCCTATAAAGGAAAAACCCTGGATCTGACGAAAAACGATTTCCGTATCCTACAGATTCTCTTTGAAAACAGCGGCAAAGTCGTCTCCCGGGAGGCGATCATGACCCGTCTATGGGAAAACGACCAGTTCATCGATGATAATACACTAACCGTCAATATGACCCGATTGCGCAAAAAGCTGGAAACAATCGGCCTTCGCGACTTTATCACTACCAAAAAGGGCCTGGGTTATCTGCTCTAACTTTGCGCTTTTCCCAAGGAGAAACGGATGCTGCAGATTCTAAAGGACGAAATAAAAAAAATCCAAAAGCCGGCGGGCTTCCTTTTCGGATGCCTGCTGCTTTTTGTGCTGGTTTTTTTCCTGTATGACATCCCGGCGGAACCCATCTTCTATGGACTGTTCCTTGCGCTGATAGCCGGAGGCCTGTGTATTGCCGCCGATCTGCTTCTCCTTGTGCGAAAATACGCGAGACTGCAGAAGCTAAAAAGCGATCTAGACGGCGCGCCCCCCCAAATGCCTCCAGCGTCGAACGGCATAGAAAGCTTTTACCAGGAGATGCTCGCCACATTATGGCAGCAGCGGCAGACGCTGGAATATCAACAAAACAAGGGCTATACGGAGCTGATCGACTACTATACGCTCTGGGTGCATCAGATCAAAACGCCGCTGGCCGCCATGCGGCTGCTTCTTCAAAGCGACGGCGAGCCAGATATCCGCCGGATGGAAATCGAACTTTTCAAAGTTGAGCAGTATGTGGAAATGGTCTTGGGCTGGCTGCGCACGGAGGATTTGTCCACCGATCTGCAAATACAAAATTGCGATTTGGATAAGATCATCCGCCAGGGCGTGAAAAAATACGCGAAAATGTTTATCCTGGAGAACATTTCCCTGGAATACACCCCCGTATGCCGTCAGGTCATCACCGATGAAAAGTGGCTGCTGTTTGTATTCGAACAAATCCTTTCCAACGCCCTGAAATATACGCGGACGGGCGGCCGGATTTCCATCTATATGGAACCGCAAAAGGAGGCCACGCTGGTGATCGAGGACACGGGCATCGGCATCCTGCCCCAAGATCTGCCGCGGATCTGGGAACGGGGCTTCACCGGCTATAACGGCCGAAAAGATAAGCGAGCCACCGGCATCGGCCTCTACTCCTCGAAGAAAATCCTGGAT
Organism: uncultured Blautia sp.; assembly: GCA_948436455.1. GTDB lineage: Bacteria > Bacillota > Clostridia > Lachnospirales > Lachnospiraceae > Blautia_A. The sequence continues at coordinate 17,911 of CAOJIB010000028.1, read as the reverse complement.
CGCCTCTCCCATACGATGTACGTAACTTCGCAGGTGGGCGTGGGAACAAAGGTCTATCTGGAGCTGTATCGAAAGCCTCTGGAGCTGGTATAAAATCTCTCAATAAAGAGCGCCTCTATTTTATTTTCGCTCGTTATGCATGTTTCAAATGAAAGACAAATTTTTGCAAATGTAAAAAACATCGCAACATATTGCAAAAGATTTCTGCATATTCTATAATGCCAGTAGGCAAAAGGTGGTAGCAAGGCCCATGTGGGCAACAAACAAACCCCCAGGCTGTAGTGGAGTACGGTCTGGGGGTTCTGCTTTTCTTTTTATAGTGGCAAAGCTCCTGCTTTTATTCTACTTTCACATCAATCTTCGGCGTCGAACCAACGGACGCCTGCATGCCTTTATAAGCGGCCTTGGCTTTGGCCCGTTTCACTTTGAGGGCCTCGGGCGTTACTTCCGCCTCCATGCGGGTTATTTCCCGCTCGGCGGCAACCGCTTTCGCGCGCGTCTCCCTTTCCTCGGCCTTTCCTTCTTCTGTCCCCGGACTTGCCGTCTCGCCTTCAGCCGCTTCGGGATCTTTCGAAGCCTCTTCCTTGGCAATCTCTTCCGGATCCTGGATGCCCAGCTCGTCTTTCTTGGCTTCCGCCAGATCCTGCTCGGCTTTTTGCTTCTCGGCCTCCGTAGGAAGCTGAGCGTATCTTCCGCTTTCCACAAAGACTCTAGTGGACTCCTGTACGGCGGCGTTTTTATGCAGCTCATGCATAATCAGCTCGTATTTCTTCTCCTTTGGGATGTTGGGATTGTTCTGGATAGTATTCACTGCGCTTAAGGCGGCGCCCACATGCGCCATCTTTACACGCTGTACCTCGTCCTTCGTCTTACACCGTTTCAGCTCCCGCTCGTAGCTGGCCTTCTCCATCTCTACTTCTTTCGCTTTCTGGTACGCCGTAGGATTGGTGTTCTTTAAATACTCCATCTCCTCCGCCGTCAGCTTCTTGCCGCTCTTTAGCTTTAAGTCAATCTGCTGGGAAAGCTTTGCGGAACCGTCGTTCTGCGACTGCCGGATCTGCTCCAACTGTTCCCGCACCGGATCGTACGTCTCTTTCGCGCTATTAGAACGGAAATCACCGGAGGATTTCTTCTGCTGCCACTTCATCTGCATCTTTGCATTTTTCATATAAGAACCCATCGACTGCATGGAAAAGAAATTCATCATATACATACCTCCTCTTTCGCTCTCCCGTATCCGGCAAAGCTTTCCATTCTTTCCATTAACTTTTCTTCTTTTTTAATATATCGGCGGAAACTGGAAGAATATAAGAGGGAGTGACGGGTTCTGTCCTTCCCCCTAACATACAAGAAGGAAATTCTTTGATTTCCCTATAGGCATTCCTATAAGAAACATGTGCTCTTGGATTTCCCTGCGCCTGATTGCGCAGGAATTTTCCATAATCGATTCATTTTGGGAGGTATCCGATACAATTTGCAGATAAATACCGGATAACACCTCTCTTGCCCCAAAATGGGATGAAAACATTTCCTGCGGCATGACCATTTCCGGCAACACGCCAAAACTCGCTCCCGATTCATTGACTTTTCTAGAATGACCAGATATAATAGGAAAGAGTTTCGTACCGAAACTTTGCATCCGAATATTCGCAAAAAGGCCCATTTCCAGGAAACAGGTGAAATCCCTGTGCAAGTCCGTTACTGTACAGCCAGATACTGGAAGGCTTTTGGCGTATCCATGCCTGCGGCAACCAGGAATGAATACCGGCGTTAAAAGCCCCAGGTGAGTTCCGCTGCCTGGGGCTTTTTGTTGATACCTTCGTATGCAGAAAAGCTGCCGATAGCAGGTTTTCTGTAGGCATTAATATGCGGAAAGGTTGCCGGTGGCAAGCTTTCTGTAGGGAGCAAGTCTGCGCGTCTATAGGAGCAAACGCATATGAACGGTTTGGAAGAATACTATGTGATACGAAATCATAAAAAGCTGCGCTTCGGCTATACCACCGGCTCTTGCGCAGCAGGCGCGGCCAAGGGAGCCGCCTGGATGCTGCTGCGGCAAACTCCCCTTTTACAGGTGGAGCTTCTCACGCCCAAAGGAATCCGGCTCTACTTAAGGCTGGAAGATATTTCCATAAAAAAGGACCGGGCGTCCTGCTGCGTGACCAAGGATGGGGGCGATGATCCGGATACGACAAATGGCCTGAAAATCTACGCCCTGGTAGAAAAGACACCGCAAAAGGGGATCTCTATCGATGGAGGCAAAGGCGTTGGCCGGATTACAAAGCCCGGTCTGGAGCAACCAGTAGGAAGCGCCGCCATCAACCAGGTTCCCAGAGCCATGATCCAGAAGGAGCTGGAAGCTCTGTGCGCCTCCTTTTCCTATGACGGCGGATTACGGGTCACGATCTATTCGCCGGACGGAGAAGACGTGGCCAAAAAGACCTTCAACCCCCGTTTAGGGATCCTCGGCGGCATTTCCATCCTTGGGACGACCGGCATCGTGGAACCGATGAGCGAAGCCGCGTATCTTCGCAGCCTGGAGGTGGAAATGAAACAGCGGATTATTCAGGGCGAGAAATACCTGCTGATTACCCCGGGCAATTACGGCGCCGACTATCTCCGTTCCCATACGACCCTGCCGCCGGAGCAAAATTTCAAATGCGGCAATTATATCGGAGAAACCATCGACATGGCCGTCTCCTTAGGCGCCAAGGGGATTTTGTTCGTCGCCCACATCGGCAAATTCATCAAGGTGGCGGGCGGCATTATGAATACACATTCCCACAGCGCCGACGCCCGGATGGAGCTCCTTTCGTCCAACGCCCTGCGGGCCGGCGCCGACCTTGCCACGGCCAGGGAAATTCTTTCCATGACCACCACCGAAGAAGCGCTGAACCTTCTAAAGGAACGAGGGCTTTTGGACGCGGTGATGAAGGAAGTCACTGAACGAATACAATTTTACCTGGATCATCGCTCTTATGAGCAGATCCTGCTGGGCGCGGTGATATTTTCCAGCGTCCACGGCTATTTGGGCGAAACGAAAAACGCTCGTCAACTCATGAAATATCTGGAACCGTCCAAAAAGGGCGAAACAGTTCCAAATCCCTGAAAAATACAAAAGAACAGGAGACATGCAATGAACGGAAAATTATACGGCGTTGGCGTCGGCCCGGGCGACCCAGAGCTCTTGACCATAAAGGCGCTTCGCGTAATTCAGTCCTGCGACGCAGTCGCCCTTCCCGGTACAGTAGCCAGCGAAACCGTCGCCTACAAAATCGTCAAAGGCGCTTACCCCAAGCTAGATGAAAAGCCGCTGCTGTCCATTCCCATGCCTATGACAAAGGACGCCGCCCTTCTGGAAAAATCCCACGAAACGGGCGCGGCCATGCTCAAAGAAGAACTGGAAAAAGGACGGCAGATCGCCTTTTTGACCCTGGGTGATCCTACGATCTACTCCACCTATATGTACATACATAAGCGGATCCGGGCCATGGGCTACGAAACAGAAATTATCAGCGGCATTCCCTCCTTCTGCGCGGCGGCGGCCCGGCTCAACGAATGTCTGGTGGAAAAATCCCAGGAGCTGCACATTATCCCGTCCTCCTACCAGATCGACGAGGCCCTAAAGCTGCCAGGCACGAAGGTCCTTATGAAAGCCGGGAAAAAGATCCGCGCCGTAAGAGAAACACTTCTGCAGGAGGGAATGGCGGGCGTTATGGTAGAAAACTGCGGCATGGCGCAGGAAAAGATTTATCGGCGGGTCGAGGATATCCCGGAATCCGCCGGATACTATTCTCTGATCATTACGAAAGATCCAAAGTAGGAGGAACGAACATGGTACATTTTGTAGGAGCCGGGCCGGGCGCGCCGGATCTGATCACGGTACGGGGCCAGGCCTATCTCCAGGAAGCGGACGTCATTATCTATGCAGGCTCCCTGGTCAACCCGCAGCTTCTGGAAAAAGCGAAAGAAAGCTGCCAGATTTATAACAGCGCAAAGATGACCCTAGAGGAAGTCTTACAGGTCATCGAGGAAGCGGAAGAGGCGCAAAAGACGACGGTACGCCTGCACACAGGCGATCCCTGTCTCTACGGCGCCATCCGGGAACAGATGGACGCCCTGGACGACAAGGGGATTTCCTATGATTCCTGCCCCGGCGTCAGCTCCTTTTGCGGGGCGGCGGCAGCCTTGAATCTGGAATATACTCTTCCGAATATCTCCCAGAGCGTAATCATTACCCGGATGGAAGGACGGACGCCCGTACCGGCCAAAGAAAGTATTCAATCCTTCGCCGCCCATCAGGCTACTATGGTGATCTTTCTAAGCGCCGGTATGCTGGAGGAATTGAGCCGGCGGCTCGTCGAAGGAGGCTATCCGGCAGATACGCCCGCCGCCATCGTCTACAAGGCCACCTGGGCGGATGAACAGAAATGGATCTGCACCATAGACACCCTGGCGGCCACCGCGAAAGAACACAACATTACGAAAACGGCGCTGATCATTGTGGGAAGATCGGTACAGGCCGGCTCCTATGACCGTTCCTGTCTCTACGACCCCGCCTTCACCACCGAATTCCGCCAGGGGACGAAGGAGCCATGAACATCAGCCTGATCTGCTTTAGCCCCTCCGGCAGCCAGGTCATGGAGCAGCTATGCGACGCATTTCAAGGGCAGGGGCATACCGTCTTTCCCGCGACTAAAAGCGCCGGCCTTCCCCATTCCCTGACGCAGCCTTTAAAGGAGTGGTGTAAGGAGCAGTTCGCACAGGCGGACGCCCTGCTCTTTATCGGCGCCGCCGGAATCGCCGTTCGCACCATCGCCCCTTTTGTAACCGATAAGAAAACAGATCCGGCGGTGATCGTCATAGACGAATTGGGGAAATTCGCCATTTCCCTGTTATCCGGCCACTGGGGCGGCGCCAACGCCCTGGCAAGGGAATGCGCCGAAATCCTGCACTGCATTCCCGTGATCACCACCGCCACCGATCTGAACGGCCGGTTCGCTGTGGATACGTACGCCAAGACCCACCAGATGGCCCTGCACCACTGGCAGGCCGCTAAAGCCGTCTCCGCCGCCCTGCTTCGAGGGGAACCGGTGGGGTTTTACAGCGATTATCCCATCGAAGGAGCGCTGCCAGAAGGCCTGCTGCCCTGCCAAAGCGACAAAGGGACGGACAAATCCCCCGCGGCCGGCATTGCCATCACCATCCGCAAAGCGTGCCGACCCTTTGCCCAGACCGCCGTTTTAGTCCCCAAAACGATTATCCTGGGGCTCGGCTGTAAAAAAGGCCGGTCAAAGGAAGATATCGACCAGGCCGTTTCCGAAGCGCTGGCGCTCGCGGGTCTGTATCCGGACTGCCTGCGCCTGGCGGCCAGCATCGACCTAAAGGCAGCAGAGCCGGGAATCCTGGAATTTTGCCGCAAGCGGCGCCTTCCCTTCGTCACGTATTCCGGCGAAGAGCTGGCGGCCGTACAGGGGGACTTTTCCCCGTCGGCCTTCGTTTCGCAGGTGACGGGCGTGGACAACGTATGCGAACGCAGCGCCATTCGGGCCGGAGGAGCGGGGCTGCTGCTGAAAAAACAAAAAGCCAACGGCGTGACCGTGGCTTTCGCTTATACCAAGGAGAGTGTGAAATTTTGAAGCAAATCTATGTAGTGGGCATCGGGCCGGGCGCTTATGAGCAAATGACGCTCGCCGCCGTCCATGCCCTGGAAAAAAGCGATGTAATCATCGGCTATACTGTTTACGTGGATCTAGTCAAAGACCATTTCCCCCAAAAGGAATTCCTGACCACCGGGATGAAAAAAGAAGTCGACCGGTGCGAGCTGGCCTTTTCCCAGGCGATGGAGGGAAAAACTGTTTCCCTGATCTGCAGCGGTGACGCCGGCGTATACGGCATGGCCGGACTGATGGTGGAGATCGGCGCCAAATATCCAAATGTAGAGCTTACGATTCTGCCGGGTGTTACCGCCGCCACCGGCGGAGCCGCGATCCTGGGCGCGCCGCTGATCCACGATTTCTGCCTAATCAGCTTAAGCGACCTTTTGACTCCCTGGGAAAAAATCGAAAAGCGGCTTCTTTGCGCCGCCCAGGCCGATTTCGTGATCTGCCTGTACAATCCCTCCAGCAAAAAGCGGCGGGATTACCTGCAAAAGGCCTGCGACCTGGTACTGCAATACCAATCTCCCGAAACGATCTGCGGCATTGTCAGCCAGATCGGCCGGGAAGGAGAAACGGCAAGAGTACTGCCCCTTTCCCAGCTCTGCAACACTCAGGTGGATATGTTTACCACGGTCTGGATCGGGAATTCCCAGACGAAAGAACTGCACGGAAAAATGGTCACACCCCGGGGATACCGGATCGACGGCCAGTAAAAAGGATGGAGAAGACAGATGAAGCAGGTATTCGTATTTGCCGGAACAACTGAGGGCTATGAAATCGCCGGCTATCTCCAGCGGCGTCAGATCGCCGTACAGGCCTACACCGCCACCGAGTACGGCGGCAAATCCCTGACAGAGGACGCCGCTCTCACCGTCCGCTCCGGCCGGCTGACCGCTAAAGACATGCAGGCGGACATGCAAGCGCACGCGCCCGAGCTGGTCATCGACGCCACCCACCCTTACGCGGCGGAGGTCACAGAAAATATCAAAAAAGCCTGCGCAGACAGCGGCTGTACATATCTGCGCCTCCTGCGGGGAAAGGATGAACGCCAGACGCAGGCCGTCTATGTGGAGAACATCGCCCAGGCCGTCTCTTATCTGGCAGGCACCTCTGGCAATATCCTTTTAACCACCGGTAGCAAGGAATTAAAGGCTTTTACCGCGCTGCCTAATTATAAGGAACGCCTGTACGCCCGGGTGCTCTCCCTGCCCGCCGTCATTTCCGCCTGCGCCGCCCTGGGACTGGAGGGCCGGCACCTGATCGGTATGCAGGGCCCCTTTTCCCGGGAGCTGAACGCCGCCATGCTGCGCCAGTACGACTGTAAATATCTGGTGACAAAGGACACCGGCTCTCAGGGCGGCTTCCTGGAAAAATACAAGGCCGCCGTGGAATGCGGCTGCGTCCCCGTGGTCATCGGCCGCCCCACCGCCGAAACCGGGCTTTCCATGGAGGAAATGAAACGGCTCCTGGCAAAACGCTTCCGCTTCACCGGCAGGCCCCATATCACGCTGGCCGGCGTCGGCATGGGCAGTCCCGCCACGATGACCGCCGAAGTCCAAAAGGCTTTCCAAGAAGCAGATCTCATCATCGGCGCCCAGCGGCTGGCGGATGCGGCGGCTCTGCCCGGACAGCCCGTCCATTACGCCTACGACAGTGAAAAGATCGCCGCCTACATAGAGGCGCATCCGGAATACGAAAACGTCGCCGTCGCGCTTTCCGGAGACGTGGGCTTCTACAGCGGCGCGACCAAGCTGATCCAGCGGCTGCAGCCCGACGAAATCCTCTGCGGCGTTTCCTCCCTAGCCTATTTCATGGCGAAGATCGGCCTTTCCTGGGAAGATGCACAGCTAACCAGCGCCCATGGACGCGCCTGCAATCTGGTTGCCGAAATTCGCCGCCATCCCAAGGTCTTTTCCATCCTCGGCACAAAGGACGGCGTGGCCGATCTAGCGAAAAAGCTGGTAGAATTTCACATGGGCGACGTTCTCCTCTTTGTGGGAGAACGCCTCTCCTACCCCGAGGAAAAAATTTTCCAAAAGCCCGCCTGCGCCTTGGTGGATTATCAAGGGGACGCCCTGAGCGTGATCTGCGCCCTGCATCCCGCCGCCCTTCCCTCTTACGCCACCCACGGCCTGCCGGACGACGTCTTTTTGCGGGGGAAGGCGCCTATGACTAAGGAAGAGGTGCGGGCCGTTTCCCTGGCCAAGCTGCGGCTCTACGAGGATTCCATCTGCTACGACGTAGGCGCGGGCACCGGCTCCGTCGCCGTGGAAATGGCGCTGCGGGCCGTCCACGGAAAGGTCTACGCCATTGAGAAAAATCCTGCGGCCGTAACGCTTTTACAGGAAAACCGCCAGAAATTCGCCGCGGAACATCTACATATCGTCGAAGGGACGGCCCCGGAAGCGCTGGCGGATCTGGAGCCCCCCACCCACGCCTTTATCGGCGGCTCCTCCGGAAACCTTCGGGAAATCCTGGAAGTACTGCTGCAAAAAAACGAAAAGGTACGCATCGTCATCAATTGCATCACCCTGGAGACGATGACTGAGGCGCTCTTATCCCTAAAGGCCCTGGCCTTTTCCTTCGTAGACATCGCCCAGGTAACTGTGGCGAAATCCAAGGACGTAGGCCGTTACCATATGATGCGGGGGGAAAATCCCATCTACATCATCACCTGCGCCAGAGAGGAATAGCGCTATGAATACACCACGAATCATGCTGGCGGCGGGCGCCAGCGGCAGCGGAAAAACGCTGCTAACCTGCGGGCTTTTGCAGGCCTTTCTACAGCAAGGCGAAAAGGTCGCCTCCTTTAAATGCGGGCCGGACTACATCGACCCTATGTTCCACAGCCGGGTCATCGGCGCGAAATCCCGGAATTTGGATACGTTCTTCACTAAGCCCGCCGTCGTCCGCCACCTTCTGGCAAAGCATACGGCCCAGATGGATCTGGCCATACTGGAAGGCGTCATGGGCTACTACGACGGCCTAGGCGGCACGACGGATAAAGCCAGCGCCTACGAGCTTGCCCGTGAAACGGACACGCCGGTGCTTCTGGTGGTAAATGCCAAGGGCATGAGCCTTTCCCTAGTCGCCTATATCAAGGGCTTTCTGGAATATCGGCCCGACAGCCAGATCCACGGCGTGATCTTTAATCAGATGTCCCCGATGCTCTATCCCCGGATGAAAGCGCTGGTAGAAAACGAACTGCCCGTCAAGGTCTACGGCTACGTGCCCACCGTCACGGACTGCGTCATCGAAAGCCGCCACCTGGGGCTGGTACTGCCCCACGAGATCCAATCCTTACGGGAGCGCCTGAAAAGGCTGGCGGGTATCCTGGAAAAAACGCTGGATCTGGACGGCATCCGCGCGCTGGCCAAAACCGCCGGGTCTCTTCTGGTCCCGGATCTGGCCGACGTCCACCCCGCCTTTTCCTTCCGCTCACGGGAAAAGGTGCGAATTGGCGTGGCCAAGGACGAGGCCTTTTGCTTTTTCTATCAGGACAATCTGGAGCTTTTACAGGAAATGGGCGCCGAGCTGGTAGAGTTTTCCCCGCTGCGCCAGGCGCATTTACCAAAGGATCTTTCCGGCCTCCTCCTTTGCGGCGGCTATCCGGAATTGTTCGCCGAAGAGCTGGACGCGCAGGCCGGGATGCGCCGGGACATCCTTGCGGCTCTTGCCGACCGCATGCCCGTTCTCGCCGAGTGCGGCGGTTTTATGTATCTCCACGAGAAGCTGGAGGACATGCACGGACATTTTCATAAGGGCGTAGGCTATCTAAAGGGAAAGGCCTACCGGACGCCGAAGCTTCGCCGCTTTGGCTATGTGACCCTGCAAAGCGACCGCCCGGTTTTGGGCCGGGACGTAGGGCCCATCCCCGCCCATGAATTTCACTATTTCGATTCGGAAAACTGCGGCGATGATTTTCTGGCGAAAAAGCCTGTGGGCGGCCGCTCCTGGCGCTGCACACATGCGAACGACCGTCAGATCGTGGGGTTTCCCCATCTCTATTACTATGGAAATCCCCTGGTGCCCCAGGCGTTCCTGGAAACATGCCTGGCCTACAAAAAGACAAAGGAAGGATAATCGGATGATGATCGGATGCACGGCCCTTTTGGCCGGATTTCTCCTGGATCTGCTCCTGGGCGATCCCCAGGGCTTATACCATCCCATATGCGCCATCGGAAGGCTGATCGCTTTTTTGGAAAAGCGCCTCCGGGCCCTGTTTCCCCCTACGAAGCGGGGCGAGCATATCGCCGGACTTCTGGAGGTGACGCTTGTCTGCCTATGCTGCTTTTTCATTCCCTTCGGCCTGCTTTTTGGGGCCTTTTCCATCCATTTCTATCTGGGCATGGCTCTGGAAATCTTCTGGTGCTGGCAGCTTCTGGCAACGCGCTCCCTGCGGGACGCCGGCCGGCAGGTCTACGCGCCCCTTGCCGCCGGCGATCTTCCCGGCGCTAGGAAGGCCGTCTCCGGAATCGTCGGCCGGGATACCAAAAGCCTAAGCGAAACCGGCGTGATCAAGGCCACGGTGGAAACCATCGCGGAAAATACCTCCGACGGCGTGATCGCCCCGCTCTTTTATATGGCGATCGGCGGCGTTCCGCTGATGTTCCTCTACAAGGGCATCAATACGATGGATTCCATGCTGGGCTACCAAAACGACAAATATCTGCACTTCGGCCGGTATGCGGCGAAGCTGGACGATATCGCCAATTATCTGCCTTCCCGGATCGCCGCCTATCTGATGATTGCCGCCGCCGCGCTCCTGGGCATGGATGCCAAAAACGCCGCCAACATCCACCGGCGGGACCGGCGAAGCCACGCCAGCCCGAATTCCGCCCAGACAGAATCCGTCATGGCCGGCGCGCTGGGCGTACAATTGGCGGGAAACGCCTTTTATTTTGGTAAGCTCTACGAAAAGCCCACCATCGGCGACGCCGGCCGGGAGATTTCCCCAGAGGACATCGGACGGGCGAACCGCCTGCTCTACGGCACGGCCTTTTTGGGCCTGCTGGCCTCTTTGGGTCTGCACGTCCTGCTCTGGCTTTAAAAAACACAAAGGAGAACACCTGCAATGGAACGACATGTCCACGGCGGCGATATTTACCGCTATCCCGACACCATAGATTTTTCATCCAACAGCAATCCCTTAGGCACGCCCGCGGGCGTGAAGGAAGCCGTGAAAAAAAGCGCCGAGCATCTGGCCTGGTATCCCCAGGTGGGCTATCAAACGCTCAAAGAAGCCATCGGCGCCTACGAAGCCGTTCCCGCCAGCCAGGTCATCTGCGGAAACGGCGCGGCAGAACTGATCTACCTACTGTGCCGGGCGAAAAAGCCGAAAAAAGCCCTGCTGCCGGCGCCTACCTTCGCCGAATATGCCCAGGCTCTGCAAAGCGTCGGCTGCGCCGTGGACTATTATTTTCTTTCCAAGGAACGAGGCTTTTCCCTGGACGAAGGATTTCTGGAAGTTCTTGACGAGGAAATCGATCTGCTTTTCCTCTGCAATCCCAACAACCCCACCGGCGTACTCACTTCCCGGGATTTCCTGGAAAAGCTGCTGGCCCTTTGCCGGGAAAAGAAGATCTTCCTGGCGGTGGACGAATGCTTTCTGGACTTTGTCCGGCGGCCGGGGGATTTTACAATGAAGCCCTACCTTTCCGCCTGCGAAAGCCTTTTCCTTTTAAAAGCCTTTACCAAACGCTACGCCATGGCCGGCGTACGCTTAGGCTACGGCCTGTGCGCAAACGAATCGCTGCTTATGGAAATGTCCCTGGCCACCCAGCCCTGGAATCTCTCCGTCACCGCTCAGGAAGCCGGCTTGGCCGCGTTAAAAGAAGAAGAATACCTTAAAAAGGGCCGGCAAATGGTCCTGGAACAGCAAGCGTATCTGATTCACAGCCTGCAGTCGATGGGTTTTCCCGTCTATGGCTCCCAGGCCAATTACATTTTCTTTCAGGGGCCGGATACTCTGTGGGAGGACTGTCTAAAGGAAGGGCTGCTGCTTCGGGACTGCGGCAATTATCCGGGCCTTGCAAAGGGCTATTACCGGGCGGCCGTACGCACGCCCGCCGAAAACGAAACGCTTGTCGACGCGCTGCAAAAGATAAGGAGGAATGCGAAATGGCAAAAGCCATTATGATACAGGGAACGATGTCCAATGCGGGAAAAAGCCTTTTGACCGCCGGCCTGTGCCGGATCTTCAAAGAAGACGGCTATACGGTGGCCCCTTTTAAATCCCAGAATATGGCGCTGAATTCTTTCATCACCGACGAGGGACTGGAAATGGGCCGGGCGCAGGTCATGCAGGCGGAGGCGGCCGGGATCTCCCCTTCCGTCCGTATGAATCCCATCCTCTTAAAGCCGACCAACGACATGGGCTCCCAGGTAATCGTACACGGCGAGGTCGTGGGCGTCATGAGCGCCCGGGAGTATTTCCGCTACAAGAAGCAGCTCTGGCCCGAGGTCCAAAAGGCCTATAACTCCCTGGCAAAGGAATATGATATCATAGTCATCGAGGGAGCCGGAAGCCCGGCGGAGATCAACTTAAAGCAAGAGGATTTTGTCAATATGGGCATGGCCAAAATCGCCAGATCGCCCGTCCTGCTGGTGGGCGATATCGACCGGGGCGGCGTTTTCGCCCATCTGGTCGGAACGCTGGAGCTTTTGGAAGCGGACGAACGGGCGATGGTCAAAGGACTGATTATCAATAAATTCCGCGGCGATCAAACGATCCTGGACCCGGGCGTCGCCATGCTGGAGGAGCGGACCGGCGTACCCGTGGTCGGCGTCGCTCCTTATATGGACGTTCAAGTGGAAGACGAGGATAGCCTGACCAGCCGCTTTGAACAGCCAAAGGAAGTGGGTGTGATTGATTTTGCCGTGATCCGTCTTCCCAGAATTTCCAATTTTACCGATTTTAATCCGCTGGAAAGTATTCCCGGCGTATCCGTGCGCTACGTACAGCGTCCCCAGGAGCTAAAGAAGCCGGATATGATCTTTTTGCCGGGAACGAAAAATACGATGGATGATCTTCTGTGGATGCGCCAGAGCGGTATGGAAGCGGCGATCCTGAAGCTGGCCGGCGCAGGCACGCCCGTTTTCGGTATCTGCGGCGGCTATCAGATGTTGGGAAGAACTTTATCTGATCCCCACCATGTGGAAGCCGGCGGCACGCTGCGGGGCATGGGCCTACTTCCTATGGATACCGTATTTGACCGCCAGAAAACCCGCACTCGGGTGACCGGCGTCCTTCAGGCGCTACCGGGACTTCTCGCCGCGCTGGAGGGCGTCCCGGTGGAGGGCTACGAGATTCACATGGGCGAGAGCACGCCGCTGGAAACACTGACGGCCACCGCCCGGATCACCGACGCGGTCAGCCACACCTCCAAACTGGACGGTCTGTCCTCCCAAAATGTATACGGCACGTATATCCACGGCTTTTTCGATAAGGAGGAAGTATCCGCCGGCATCGTAAAGGCCCTTGGAAGGGCCAAAGGGCTGGATCTGTCCCAGATCCACAGCGTTGATTTCGCCACCTTTAAGGAAACCCAGTACGACCTGCTGGCGAAAGGGCTGCGGGCGCATCTGGATATGGAAAAAATTTACCGGATCTTGGAAACGGGATTATAAAGGAGAATATTATGAAGATCGAATTAGAACAGGTAAAACCGATGGATATCGAAGCCAGAAGCTTCGCCATCATTACGGAAGAGCTGGGCGATACGCCGCTGATTCCCGGCACAGAAGCCATTGTCAAACGCTGCATCCATACCAGCGCGGATTTCGACTATGCGAAAAATCTCTGCTTTTCCCCGGACTGCGTTTCCAAAGCTTTAGAGGCCTTAAAAAACGGCGCCTGCATCGTCACGGATACGCAGATGGCCAGGGCCGGCATCAATAAAAAAGCCTTAGCAAGATACGGCGGCGAAGTCTACTGCTTTATGTCCGACGAGGATGTGGCCGCCGCCGCAAAGGAACGGGGCACAACCCGGGCGGCCGTCAGCATGGAAAAGGCGGCCTCACTTGGCAAGGAGCTGATCTTTGCCATCGGAAACGCGCCCACCGCCCTGATTGCCCTCGCCGAGATGATTCAGGCGAAAAAACTTTCGCCCAAGCTGGTCATCGGCGTCCCGGTGGGCTTCGTCAACGTGGTTCCCTCCAAGGAGCTTTTGATGGAAACAGACGCGCCCTATATCGTAGCCAGGGGGCGCAAGGGCGGCAGCAATATCGCCGCCTGCATCTGCAACGCCCTGCTCTATATGCTGGATAACACCAGGGACTGACCGGCGGGACTTGTCCCTGGCGGCGGTTTATGGTAGTATGAGGGAAGAAAAGCTCTCTCATAAGGAGGCGTCCCTTTCCACCAGAAGGAGGTGCGTATGAAAAAATCAAATTACGACATAGCAAAGGAGAACATGCAGGTGGAATTTCTCAAGTACGACCAGGAAAAAATCCTGGAGAAATTCCATTTACAGCATGATGATGATTTTCTCTATATACGGTTTGTCCAAAGTCTCTACCGCATCGGACGGAAAACGGGACTTGTGGAGCACAGCCCGGATGGGTTTGCCACAGTGTTCCCGGCGGATTATAACGAGGCGATGACAATTTACGATATGCTGTGCTATTCGAAGGACGGCTGCCGGCTTTCAGGGAAATTCCAGGCGATCAACGGGCTAAAGGGAACCGGCTTTGCGTCCAAGCCAAATTATTCTCTTTTTGCTCCTTATACCCGGTATTTTGACCATCGGCTTTCTCTTCTGGCCGACGCCTGCGAAAGGCTGGGCGGCAGCCCGCAGCCGGTGGGCGACGTTTCCTACCGGCTTTCATTGTTTGACTTTTTCCCGGTGATCCTGCAGTTCTGGGAGTCGGATGAGGAATTTGACGCCAGCCTGCGACTTTTATGGGATGAAAATACTTTAGATTTTATCCATTATGAAACAAGCTGGTTTGCCACTATGCATCTGCTGGAAAAGCTAAAAACCATCATGGAGGCATCTGAAATAGCCCGTGGAGACCGTTTATGACCTCACGCTTTACGCCTGACGAACAAGAAGCCCTGTACCGGAAATTTTCCAGCTCCCGGCAGGAAAAGCTGCGGCTGATGATCGCCCTGGAGGAAGTCGCCTCCGGCGCGCCGCTTCCAAAAGGCGCTCTGGAAGCCTACCGGGTCTATCTGCAAAAACGCCCGCGGCCCGCCAAAGAGCTGTTCCTTCAAACAAGCCGCGAAGGAATTGGCGAAATAGCCCGGGAGAATTCCACAGATTTCTGGAAGCAGGTACGGCAGACGCTGGCGAACTATTTCCCCTATTTTTCCAGCGCCTTCGCCGTCCTTTCGCCAAAAGGAGGGAGCGGAGAATTTGCCGGCTGCGACGGTCAATATCTATACTATCCCAACATCTGGGAGGCGACAGAGCGCCGGCCAGGCGGCCAGGCCCTTTGCCGCCTCTATGTCCATATGGTGCTTCACTGCTTTTTCGGCCACATGCTGCGCCGGGGAAACCGCCCCGCGCCTCTCTGGAATCTGGCCTGCGACGTCTACGTGGAATACGTGCTGCGCAAGGACTTTCCCACTCTTTTCGCCCCTTCCCTTTCTGAACAGCTTCGCCGCCTGGCTCTGGGCGAAGAGTCTCCCCAAGGGCAACAAGAGGAAATCCTGCGAAAGCTAAAACAGGCCGTCGGCATTTTCAATGAAGAGACGATTTATGCCTATCTGACACGTCATCCCAAGATGGGCGAGCAATGGTACGCCTGCGACGCCAACACGTTGGAAAGCTTTTGTCCGCCGGCTTCCCGGAGCCTTTTTTCCAGAGACAGCCATACCTTCTGGGAAAAATACGCCTATCCGAAAAAGGAATCCTGCCGTCCGGCCGCGGAGCTTCTAAAGATCAGCGACGCCAGAGAACGGGCGGCCGCCATCTGGAGCCGCCTACGCCAGTCAGGCGGTCTGCCGCAGAATTCCCCCGGTCACAGGGCCGGCCAGCGCCCCGGCGGGGAAACGCAGGAAATTTCCCTGCATCCCAGAGAAAAGGTCTACGACTACCGCCGGTTTTTGGAACGCTTTATGATCTCCGGCGAGGAGCTACAGCTAGATCTGGAAAGCTTCGACTATATTCCCTATACGTACAGCCGCGGGCATTACGAAAAGCTGGTGTTCTTAGAGCCGCTGGAATACGCCCAAGTGCACCGGCTGCGGGAGCTGGTCATCGCCATCGATACCTCCGGTTCTTGCAGGGGCGATATTGTCCGGCGGTTTCTGGAGGAAACCTGCCAGATTCTCTGCCGCCGGGAAAACTTTTTCCGGCATATGCGGGTGCACCTGCTCCAGTGCGATTCCATGCTACAGGAGTATCTATGTATTGAAAGCATCGAGCAATGGTGGGAAGCTTCCCGTACTTTCCAGGCGAAGGGCCTGGGCGGCACCGATTTTCGCCCGGTATTTTCCTTCGTGGAAAAGCTGCGAAAGGAAAAGAAGATCCAACGGCTCCAGGGGCTTCTCTACTTTACCGACGGCGACGGCATTTACCCGACGAAGGCTCCGGACTACGAAACGGCCTTCGTCTTTTTGAATCAGGAATTGGAAAAAGGAAATATACCTGCCTGGGCCTGGCGGCTAAATCTACAGATGCCCCTCGCCCCGGACAGCCAGAATATCCAGGAGACGCCATGAATATACAGGAAGCCAAAGCAGAATTGCTGCATACGATCCAGGCCTACACGGCCAAAGACGATAACGGCCGCTACCGCATCCCTTCTCTCCGGCAGCGCCCGCTCCTTTTCATTGGACCGCCGGGCATTGGGAAAACGGCGATTATCCGGCAGGCGGCCGACGAATGCCAGGTGGGACTGGTATCCTATACGATGACCCATCACACCCGCCAAAGCGCCGTGGGCCTGCCTCTCATCGAGCATAAAACTTTCGACGGCCAGACCTACGCCGTTACCGAATATACCATGAGTGAAATCATCGCTTCTGTCTATGACTGCATGGAACGCACCGGGAAAAAAGAAGGGATCTTGTTTTTGGATGAAATCAACTGTGTCTCCGAGACCCTGTCCCCGGTCATGCTGCAATTTCTCCAGAATAAAACCTTCGGCAATCACCGAATTCCCGCCGGATGGATCATCGCCGCCGCCGGCAATCCCAAGGAATACAACGCCTCCGCCCGGGAATTCGATATCGTGACACTGGACCGGGTGCGCCGGATCGATGTGGAGCCCAGCCTGGCCGCCTGGCAGTCTTACGCCGTAGGAGCCGGCATACACAGCAGTATTCTCTCTTATCTCGCCTGCCGCCCCCGCTCCTTTTACCACGCCTCCCAGACCCTGGAGGAAAAGGCGTTCGTCACGGCCAGAGGCTGGGAGGATTTGTCCGCATTATTGACGGAATATGAACGGCTGGGACTGACCGTCACTGAAGACTTTGTGCTGGAATTCCTCGCCTGCCGGGACATTGCCGGCGATTTCCTCTCCTATTACCAGATGAGCCAGGCCCACAGGCAAAATTGCCCGATCCAGGAAATCCTGACCCAAAGCCTGTCCAAAGACGAAGAAGAACGATTTGCCGCCCGGCTCGCCGCCGCCCCTTGCGACGAAACCTTCAGCATTACCGGCTGGCTGCTCTCCGGCGTTGCAAAAGCCGTTGCCGACTGGCAAAGCGAGCGAAAAAAGCAGGAACGGCTGGTCGGCCTCCTTACGGACTTCCAGCGCTTTTCCAAAAATGCGGCCGAAGAATCTGCCGCCGTACGGCTAGCCCGCTTCTTAGAAGGCCGGCGGCAGGCGCTGCAGGTAAAGGAAGAAAACGAAATTATTCCAGAAAGCGAAAGCGCCAAGGAACGGCTCTGCCTTAGAGAAATGGAAGCTTTGCTGGCTCGCTGCAAGGGAAGCGCCCTCCCGGCGGATTCCCTGTTGCAACAGACGATCCTGGAAGATATAGAAAGAAGAAAACAGGCTTTACAGGCGCAGGGACGTGCCGCCGCCCATAGAGCGGAGCATGCGATCAGCTTCCTCGCAAAAGCCTTAGGAACAGGGGAAGAAATGGTCAGCTTTTTAGCCGGCCTGCAGCTGCTGCCCGGCTTTTCGGCGCTCCTGCAGGAATTCCCCCTGCCAAGCTACGAGGAATACGCTATTCTTCTACAAATCCAAAGCCGAGAAAAACAGCTGGAAAAAATTTTCGGTGGGGAACAATGACGTGTGAAATCGAAAAAACAGAACTGCTCAAAAATGTCCCTGAAAAAAAGGAGGGCCTGGCTTTT